>JBAZTQ010000091.1:0-13362 GCA_041661845.1 Kiritimatiellales bacterium
AAGCCCTCAAGAAACTGAAATTGAATTCGTCCAGTCTGGCCGAGTTTAAAAAGAGCGATCCGCGCAAAAAAGCAATCGCATGGACTGTTCGGAAAAACACCAGCGTCCGGAATGAGTGGATCGCCCGGCAGGTTCAAATGGGCTGTGTGTCAAACATGTCGCAGTATGTACGGGAAGTCGAGACGGCCAAGGACGGGATCTTATGTGAACTGAAAGAAATACTAAAATAATAGGACTGACACCTTTTTTGACACCTTTTTTCTAAAATAATAGGACTGACACCTTTTTTTGATCTGATTCCCGACTACGACCGCAACGGAACCATTGACATCAACGATTTCAACCGGTTGCGCTCCGGTGAACTTTTCCGCTTCTGGGTGAATGACGATGACTTTGCGGGTGGTTTTGCCTTCAGATCGTTTCAAGGCGGTTTCGTCGGCGGATGCCGATTTTATCCGGCCTTGAACCTTCCGGGTTATTGGGACGCAGAGATGCGGTAAAAACACTTCGGGCGATTTGTCCAGACCGGATCGGTGACGTCCGCCGAACCGCCGGTCAATATATTTGTTTGAACAGGCGTCCAAATACCCCCGATCAGGTTGGTGCAGCATTCCACAACCACAACCTGATTGCTGGCTCCGGTTACACCAAAACTGAAACCTCCGGCAGAAATTCTGGGCGTGATAATCCGGATTTCGACGGGTTCGAGTTGCCACAGGGCGGTCGGCTGATAGGCGAATTCAGCCCCCCAGCCTTCGGTGCCGGCAAGATAATAGACCGTAGCGTCTGAAAGGCCGACGGTCATGTAAAACTCTCCCCAGCCGGTGCCGGGCGCATTGCCTTTGAAGTAGACGGCTTTCAGCTTTGCACAATCACTGAAGGTGTATCCGTTGAGTGTCGTTACGCCGGAACCGACCGTTACACTTAAAAGGCTGTTACACCACCGGAAAACGCCTGTTCCGAGATGTATAACGCTGTCAGGAATGATGACGTGCGCCAGTTTGCCGCATTCATAAAACGCATAATCATCAATGGTAACAAGGCCGTTGGTTAACGTTAAGTATGTCAGGTCATAACAGTAGGCGAACGACAGCTCGCCAATATTAGTAACGCTGCCTGGAATAGACGCTCCGGACAGGCTTTCGCAATGATGGAAGGCCTGATCACCGATGGTTGTTAAGCCGGCGGGGAACGCAACATGCGGCAGGAGGAGGCAGTGATCGAAAGCAGCTGCGCCAAGGGTTGTCAGGCTTTGGCCGAGGATCAGATGCACAAGATTGGTACATTCGATGAAAGCAGCGCTGCCGATGTGGGTAACGCCATTCCCGACAACTACATTCGTCACGCCGGAACAATAGGCAAAAGCACTATCGCTGATCGTGGTGACACTGTCCGGAAGGATCACTTCCGGCAAATTCATGCAGGAGGAAAAAGCCTGCATCCCGATGGATGTGAGACTGTCGGGGAATGTTACGTTGGTCAGAGGGCATCCGCAAAATCCGCTCGCTCCGATCATGGAAACGTTGGTTCCAAGAGTCAGGCCGGTTAACGAAGTGCAACTCCCGAAGGCCGATCCGCCGATATCTATGACACCATTGCCGATGAGGGCATTGGTCAGACCTCCGCAGTTCATGAAGGCGCCGACCCCTATGTACTGAACAGTATCGCAAATCTGCACGGAGGTCAGCAGGTTGCAGCCGGAGAAAGCGCTTGTGCCGATGGCGAGCACGTTGACGGGTACGATGTATCCGCCTGCCTTGCCGCCCGGATAAGTCATCAAGGTGTGGCGTTCTTTATCAAATAAGACCCCGTCCAGACTGCTGTAGTTCGGGTTGTCGGCAGACACCGTGATGAATGTCAGGTTGCCGCAGTTACCGAACGAGTTGTACCAAAGTACGGTGACTGCTGTGCCGACCGCCGCATTCGTCAGGCCGCAGTTGCTGAAGGCGCCCGCTTGAATCGTCGTGAGACTTTCCGGGAAGGTGATCCCCGTCAGATTGGTACAGCCGGCAAATGCGTAGTCGCGAATGTCGGAGACACTGCTGCCCAGTATGACATTCGTTAAGCTGCTGCAACCGGAAAAGGCGGACATTCCAATACTCGTAACACGGTCAGGAATCGTTATGTCCCGCAGCGCCGTGCATTCGGAAAAGGCCTGACTGTCAATGCCGCCGACATTCGTGCCGATCACCACATTGGTCAGACCGGCGCATTGATAGAACGCTCCCCAGCCGATGTAGGTGACGCTGTCGGGAATGGTCACGTCCGTCAAGTTGCGGCGTTCAGGATTTATCCAGGCGGAAAAGGCGTTGTTTCCGATGCCGATGACCGTCCGTCCATCGATGAGCGAAGGAATGACCACGGCAGTATTCGTGCCGAGGTAGCCGGTAATCTCGACCTCGGCCCCATAGATCGTGTAGGCGTATTCCGGAGCTTCCACTACGGTCATGGCGGCCACGGAGCTGGTCACGCTGCCGTAGGCATTGGACACGACGACGGAATAGCCGCCGGCATCTTCCATCTGCACATTGGCGAGAGTGAGCAGGTTGGTAGTCGCGCCGGAGATGTCGCCGCCATCAAACAGATCCGCGCCGTTAAACCGCCACTGATACGTCAGCGGAGACGCGCCGGCGGCTGTCACGCTGAGCATCGCGGTGCTGCCGATCACATTGGTGCAGCTGAGAGGCGGCTCGGTGATTTGCGGTTCCGGAGCATCGGCCGTAAAAATCACTTCATCCAGCCATGCAGCGTCTTCCCCTCTATTCTCGGAACCATCCTTCACATAGCGCCACCTTACGGTGTGCGTCCCTGCAGGAATGGTTTCGATGCATTGGTTCCAGTCAATTTCTCCGGAGATGCGGTCGCCACGCCGTACTCCGTCGAGATAGAACTCCAGAAAATCGTAGCCGGATTCGGAAGAAACCTTCCACCAGAACGTCAGTGTTCCGGAACTGTTCAGCGCAGTTTCTACCCAGCTTTCCTGACTGTGGGTTATGGCTCCGCTTCGCGCAGCGTCAACTCCGTCGTGAGCATTCGCAGTTTGCGAAAACCAGGGAGTTGTGCCTCCCGTTGTCCACACCAGTCCGGAGCCGTCCAGCGCAGCAATCAAAGGATCGGTGATGACGGTCAGCGCAGCTACAGAACTGGTCACACTGCCGTAGACATTGGATACGACGACGGAATAACCGCCGGCATCTTCCATCTGCGCATTGGCGAGAGTGAGCAGGTTGGTGGTCGCGCCGGAGATATCACTGCCGTCAAGCAGGTTCGTGCCGTTGAATTGCCACTGATAAGCCAGAGGCCCGGCACCGGCAACCGTCACGGTGAAGGTTGCGGTGGCACCGATGAGCTTCTCGATTCCGGCAGGTTGGCCGGTGATCTGCGGCATCGAATCCTCCAGCGAAGCACGGGTCACGGTGATGGTGTATATTGTTGTCGAGTTGTCCTGCGCGGTGACAATGATGGTGATCAGGTTGGTACCCGCAACCAGCGGTATCGCCGGGCTGACTGCGCCGGAGGCGACTGTTGTTCCGTTGACCGTGACTGTGGCGTTGCTGTCTTCCGCTGCCGACGTAACGGTTACGGAGTCTACGGCGTTGAAAACTCCGGTCGTATAGTTCGTCATGGTGGAAGTAAACGCCGGGTTGAGCTCGCCGGCACTGAGCGTCAATTCCGAAAGTCTGGAGCTGTACAGCGGCAGCGGAGCGGCCGCCACCGCCAGCATGAATTCAGCATTCGCTTCCGCTGACATAGCAACGAATTGCTGCCCGAGGCCGAGAGAGGCTGTTGAAACTGTCACAGGAACGGAACTGTCGGTCGTGCTGTTATTGCCCAGTTGTCCGCTGTAATTGTAGCCCCATGTGGCGAGCGTGCCGTCTGTACATAAAGCGGCGCTAAGCCGTAGGCTCCCGGAGATTGCGACAATAGTTTTGCCGGAGAGTACACCGGTTGTATCTACAGCAATTGGAATGCTGCTGTTGTTTTTGCTGCCGTCGCCAAGCTGTCCGTAAGAATTGTCTCCCCATGCAGCGAGCGTGCCGTCCGAACACAGCGCCAGACTATGATTGTTTCCCGAAGCGATCGCGACGACGGTTTTACCGGTAAGTACGCCGGAACCTGTGATATCGACGGGGTTGCTTTTTTGAACATACCCGTCGTGACCCCACCAGACCAGGGTTCCGTCCGAACACAAAGCTAAATTAAAGTAATTGCGCACGGCAACAGCCGTGACGGTCTTGTTGCTTAGCGCACCGGTCATGTCAACCTCAACGGGGACGCTGCTGCCGGTCAGGGTGCCGTTTCCGAGTTCGCCGCTGTCATTGCGGCCCCAGGCCGCGAGCGTGCCGTCTGAGCACAACGCCAGACTGTGGGCGAGACTGCCCGCAACCGCAATGACCGTCTTGCCGGTAAGAACTCCGGATGCGCTGATATCGACTGGAACGTTGCTCCCGGTGCCGCTGTTATTGCCAAGCTGGCCGTAGGAGTTGTCCCCCCACGCGGCGAGAGTGCCGTCTGAACAGAGTGCAAGGCTGTGAGCGTCGCCGGCGGTTGCGCAGGTCACGGTCTTGCCGGAAAGCGCGCCCGATCCGGCAATGTCGATAGGAATAAGGCTGTAGTTGCCGATGTCTCCAAGCTGGCCGTAGGAGTTGTCCCCCCATGCGGCGAAGGTTCCATCTGTACAGAGCGCCATGCCGATAGCTCTGCCCGTCCCAAGAGCGGCAATAGTTTTTCCGGACAGCACGGCATTTGTGCCAACGGCTATTGGGAAACTGCTCCCGCCAGAAAAGTCCCCGTTGCCCAGATGACCGAATCCATTATAGCCCCAAGCATAGGCTTTTCCGTTCTCCCATTGTAAAAATGAAATGCGATATGATATGGAGGCTCCGCTTTGTGCGGTGACGACGATGGTGATGGTTCGATTGCCGGCCGATATGAAGATCGGGGGGCTGACCGTGCCGGAATTAACGGGCATTCCATTGACTGTGATGGAGGCACCGCTGTCCAATACAGCCGGAGTGACCCTTACCGCTGTAGCCGAATTCAGGACTCTGGCTTCATAGTTGGTGATGTCCGGATTGAATGCCGGGTTGAGAAGCCCTCCGCTCAGGGTGAGTCCGGAGAGCGTCGGAACAGACGCGGTGTCGCGGATTGCGGCGACGGTGTAGGTCTTAGTCGAAGCGTCCTGCGCTGTGACCAAGATGGTTATGATGTTGGTTCCCACAGAAAGCGCAATGGACGGACTCGTCGCGCCGGAAGACACGGTTGTCCCGTTGACAGTGACCGTCGCGTTACTGTCGGTCACGGTCGGTGTGACGGTTATGGCTGACGTGGCGTTGGGCACGTCTGCCGTGTAGTTGGTCGTGCCCGAAGCAAACGCCGGACTGAGTGTTCCGCTGCTTAGCGTAAGATTGGAGAGTGTCGCAACGGATGAGGCGGCACGTGTCACGGTGACGGTGTAGGTCTTCGTCGAAGCGTCCTGCGCGGTGACGACGATGGTGATGGTATTGTCGCCGACGACTAGCGGGATGTCCGCACCGGCTGCGCCGGAAGACACGGTTGTCCCGTTGACAGTGACCGTCGCGTTACTGTCGGTCACGGTCGGTGTGACGGTTATGGTTGCCGTGGCGTTGGGCACGTCTGCCGTATAGTTGGTCGTGCCCGAAGCAAACGCCGGACTGAGTGTTCCGCTGCTTAGCGTAAGATTGGATAATGTCGAAACCGACGAGCCGGGGAGTGATCCGTACACACGGATTTCATTCAGTCCGGTGCTCCGGAAGCCTCCGTTACCAGTCGGTGTGTAGGTGTCTACCGCCTTGAACATGAGATAGCGATAGGCCGTACCGGTGGATAAGCCGTTCCCGGAATTGAAAGTCTGTGCTTCGACCGGGTCATTTGTAGAGCTCTGAAATGCAAGTACTCCGCTGAGGATCGGAGCGGGCGCGTTCAACACAAATCCGGCGCTTGAGTTGCTGAACGTGACCGAGTTGCCGCCGTAGAGGATAAAGTTTTTTGTGGCCCGGTCATTCCAGGTTTGGTTGTGCGTATTAAACAAATCAATCTGATTAATTGCATACGCTGCCCCGAGATCCACCACAAAATACTCATTTGAATAAGGAATATAAGAGGAGGAATTTTCCCGTCCCAGCCAGTAACTGCCCGGCGTCGGTTCTGATATAGGGCCTGTCTGATGTTCTGCCACAGGCCAGGCTGCGTAGCTGCCCGAATTGTATGCAACGATATCCCATGCGCCGCTCCCGCCGATGATGGAGTTGGTACTTAGCGAAATTTGCGCGGCCTCCGGATGTGCGGCGGTTCCAAGAGTCATCGCAAGGCACAAAAGCCCCAGCGCAGCCTGACGGAGGGAGAACAATTTTGCATTCATGGAATTCCTTTTGATTATAAGTTACACAGTCTATACGACTTGCCTGACTGCGACCAAATACCGTTATACGGTAAGGAAATTATGCTTTTACATATCCCGATCAAGAGAAAAATTGTCAGCAAAAAGTTAGTTTCGGAAGCCGACAAACGAATAAAAGGATCCTCGCAATCAGGCACTGACGGCTGCGAGGCTGTGAAAGCGGAGTCCCGAAGACTGTACTATCGGGCAGCCAAACGGATTTATCACGGCTTGACAGCGCTGTCTGATTCCGGCGGCTTGGTTATACTGATGTTGTCAAATGAAACTTTGTCAGCAGCATCCGGACGGTTGGCCATAATGCGGATGCCGTAGAGTGCATAGTCGGCGCGCGCGTCGAATTTGATGTTCTTTGTTACGAAGTTACCGTTGCTGAGTGTGCCGGTATGATACGTGTAGTTGACCAGCGGTGTGACCGCGTAGTATTCGGTGGTGACGGGAGGTTCGGTGTTTTCGAGTTTAAGGGCGTTGCCGAATAAAATGGTTTTTTCTTTGGTCAGCTGTTTGTAGCCGTACAGCTGCACCGAAAAGCCGAGGTTGGCGTTGCCGTCGACAACGGACACATCGAAATTCAAGGATCGTTCGCCGGTTTCCCCGCAAGTGAAAAGCTGCCCGATAACGGCCGGTCTGGAGGTTGGCTCCACGGTGTTGAGCGTGACAGAACCGCGGCTGAATTCAAAGCATGGAGCTGCGCCGTCATTGGAGTACCATCCTTTTCCGATCTCGCCCGCCGATTTTAAATCGAAAATCTTAGCAACGGCGCCGGCAGAGAAGTCGCCATTGACGATGCCGGATTGTACTGCGAACGCCAGCGTGATCACGACCATCGATACAGCAATCTTTTTCATAACGGTTCTCCTGTTCAGGTGCTTTATTACTCCGGCATACCGGGTCATGAAAACAGTCAAGATGTACGCCCGTTTGTAAAAACAGTAAACCGAAATTTATGTGACCTGCGGCAAGATTTAAAAAAGTTACACCGGCCGGTAATTTAGATAGACAGCCGGCGCGGCGCTTCTAATATCTGCGCCATGCATAATTATAAGACAGCGCTGGTCGTCGGATGCGGACGCAGCGGGCGCGCCGCAGAGGCGCTGTTGCGCTCCGAAGGCTGTACCGTGGTCTGTATCAGCAAGGAAACCACGCCGGATTACCGCTGCGAAGATCTGCACTTCAATCCCGATGTGGCCGTTGTCAGTCCGGGCTTTTCGCTTACGCATCCGTGGATAAGAGATTTGGCAGACCGCCGTATTCCTTTGCTCTCCGAATTGGAACTGGGCTGGTCGCGCCGCCACGGTCCGGTGATTGCGGTGACCGGCTCCAACGGCAAAAGCACCGTTGTGAAATGGATTACTGAAGCGCTGGCTCAGGCCGGACAGACGGCGGTGCCGTGCGGCAACTACGGTTTCCCGGTTTGCGCTGCTGTGATGCTGCAAGAGGTGCCGGACTGGCTGGTAATCGAAGTCAGTTCATTTCAGCTTGAAACGGTTCAGGCGTTTCGTCCGGAAATCGGTCTGCTGCTCAATGTGCTGCCGAACCATCTTGATCGGCACGGAAGCATGGACGTCTACCGCGATCTTAAGCTCCGCCTGTTCGAAAATATGATCGCAACCGATACGGCCGTTGTTCCTTTTGAGATGGTTTCAGATGTTGAAAGAAAAGCTTCCAATGTCTGGATCCGACCAGAGGGAGAGAGGCCGCGCGAATGCGCGGCAGGGCCTTGGCCCGTCAAAACCTTCGGCACGGAACCGGGGGCCGATTTTCGTTATCAGGACGGACGGGTTGGCGCAATTGACCTGAACGGAACCCGGTTTGCCAATGAAATTCTCGGTGCGGCGGGTGCGGCGGTGGCCGCCGTCTGTGCGGCCTGCGGCATCTCTCCGTCCGCAGTGGAAGCGGGTGCGCGGGCTTTTGAGCCGCTTCCGCACCGGACGGCCCTGGTTGCGGAGATCGGCGGAGTGAAATATGTGGACGATTCCAAGGCTACCAATATCGCCGCGATGTGCGCGGCGGTCAAAATGTGCGCCGGAAAAGTTCATTTAATCGCCGGCGGCCGGGTTAAAGAGAGTGATTTCAGTTTGGCAAAAGATTTACTGGCGCAGCGGGTTTCGCATCTATATCTTATCGGGGAAGCATCGGGTATGATGCAGGCTGCGTGGGGAGACGCTGTCCGGTGTATTTCCTGTGAAACGTTAGAAAATGCGGTGACAGCCGCGCAAAAACAGGCGAGACCCGGCGAAACGGTTCTTCTTTCCCCTGCGTGTACCAGTTTTGATCAGTTTCGCGATTTTAACGAGCGCGGCGATTGTTTCGCCGCCGCCGTCCGCGGACTGAGCGGTAAGAATGGAAGTGTATGAAACGGGTAAGGTCATTAGAGAAGGAGTTGCTCATGAAGGCGAAGGGTTCAGGATGGCTGGTTTTGGTGATGCACATGGTTGTGCTGGCTGGGTTTTCTTTGACACAAGGTTGCAAGACGGCTAAAGCCGGCGGCGTTACGCAGGATCAGCCGGCTGTTCTTCCGGCCGAAGATTTGACCAGTGGCGGTATTCTCCCCGCAGGCGGTACCGCTCCCGTTGTGAGCCCGGCGGTTCCAAGTGTAAAAGTTTACACGGTGCAGAAAGGTGACACCCTTTCATCTATCGCCTCTGAGCATGGCACAACCTGGAAAAAACTGGCCGAGTGTAACAATCTTTCCAACCCCAATCAGCTGAAGGTTGGTCAGGAACTGCGTATTTCTGAAGCGGGCGGTTCCGTCACCTCAGGTTCATTATCCAAACACGTCGTTCCGGTTTCCAGCCGTCCGGTAGCCGGTTCAATCAAGCCGGGTACTTATGTTATCAAAAAAGGTGATTTGCTTTCGACCATCGCCAAGCGCAGCGGTCTGACAGTTGCCGAACTTAAAACAGCCAACGGACTTACCAGCGATAAAATTTCGGTCGGCAAAAACCTGACCATTCCGAAAAAAGGCGCCGCTAAAGCACCTGCCGCCAAAACGACTGCTGCTAAAGCAGAGAAGCCGGCAGCTGTGAAAAAAGCCGCCGCTGTTGCTGCTGCACCGCTTCCGGCTCCGGCTCCGCTGGCGGACGCCACTCCGGCTGCTCCGGCCTCCGCTTCGACTGACGCTGTTTCAACCGCTGCGGTTCCGGCTGTTGCCGTTCCTGCGGCCGCGGCTCCGGTGGCCAACGCTGCCAGTGCCCCGGTATACGAACATGTGCTTTATCCCGGCGAAACGCTGGACGATGTAGCCCGCCAGTATGGCAGTTCACAGCAGGAAATCATGAAGCTCAATAACATCACCGATCCTGCTTCAATCAAGCCCGGCACCAAGCTGCTGGTTCCGATCCCGGAATAAATATCCGGATGATCGCGAAAAGGGACGTCTTCACCGGCGTCCCTTTTTTGTATTCTCATTAGAAAGGCTTCATGGAATAGTTTCACTATGCGACGAACTATTTTTACTCTGATTGGCGCCGTGCTTATTCTTGCGACCATCGGTCTGGTCATGCTGTTCAGCGCCAGCATGGTGCGCGGCAATGCCCAGTACAATAACTCCGCCTATTTTGTGACGCGCCAGCTCTTTTGGCTGGGGCTTTCGCTTGCTGCCGGGATTGCCTGTACACGAATTGATCTGCGCTGGATGCGGGTGTCGGCCCTGCCGATGGCCGCTGTTTGCGCTTTATTTCTGGTGCTGGTGCGCATTCCGGGTATCGGTGTTTTTATCAACGGAAGCTGGCGCTGGCTCCGTTTCGGCCCGCTCACCGTACAGCCGTCAGAATTTGCAAAAATAGGCGTCATTCTGGCCGCCGCCTGGTGGATTTCCCGCCGTCGCCGTTACATCCACACATTTAAGAGGGGGCTTCTTCCGCCGGTCGCTGGACTTGGCCTTTGTGCCATGTTGCTGATGGCGGAGCCTGATTTCGGTACGACCATTCTGGTCGGGCTGGTAGTCATATCGTTGCTGTACATCGGCGGTGCGCGTCCGCTTTATCTGTTCGGAATTTCCGGCGCAGGGCTGGCGGCGCTGATTGTACTGCTGGCGCATAACGAAAATCGCATGCGCCGGATCATGGCTTTTCTTGATCCTGAAAAATATTCACAGGGCGAGGCCTGGCAGCTGATCAATGGACTCAATGCATTCGCTTCGGGCGGCCCGTACGGTGTCGGTCTTGGTAACAGCATTCAGAAATACCACTACCTTCCGGAAGCGCACACAGACTTCATTCTGCCGATCATCGGCGAAGAATTAGGTCTTGCCGCCACGCTGGTCGTACTGCTGTTTTTTGTGGTTATCTTTATCTGCGGTTTGCGCATCTCCTCGCGCGCCTCGGACGATTTCGGGCGGTTTACGGCGCTGGGCATCACAATGATGATTACTTTTCAGGCCATTATCAATCTGGCGGTAGTCACCGGCTCGATGCCGACGAAAGGGCTGGCGCTTCCTTTTATCAGCTACGGCGGATCAAGTCTGCTTGTCTCATCGATCATGATCGGCCTGTTGATTAATGTGGCGCATACGGCGCTCGATCCGAAGGTGAAAACCCGCACGGCGCTTTTCAAAGACCGCCGCCGGACGGCCTGATTCAGATTCGGCTGCTAATGAATAACGACCGGAAAAAAGATGCCGACCGTCGGCTCGACGGACAGATCGAGCGGGCCGTTTTCCGCAATGAGGAAAACGGCTATGCCGTTCTGCGCGTCAAAGTTCGCGGACATAAAGACCTCGTCACGGTCGTCGGTACGGTTTCCAGCGCCAACCCCGGCGAGTGGCTGGCGGCCGACGGCGAATGGATTACCGACGCGCATTACGGCCGGCAGTTCAAAGCCGAAGCGATGCGGATTTCCCAGCCCGACACGCTCGACGGCATCAAGAAGTTTCTCGGCTCCGGAATGATCCGCGGCATCGGCAAAGAATATGCCGAGCGGCTGGTGCAGGCTTTCGGGCGCGACGTTTTCGATGTGATTGAAAACTCGTCGGCCAAACTGCTCAAGGTGGAAGGAATCGGACCGGGCCGCCGCGCCAGTATCCGCGCGGCGTGGGCGGAACAAAAGGGTGTCCGCGAGATCATGAGCTTTCTCTTCAGCCACGGCGTGAGCACTGCGCGCGCCTTCCGGATTTACAAAGCCTACGGCGAGCGTTCCATCGAACTGATTCAGCGCGACCCGTACTGTCTGGCGCGCGACATCCACGGTATCGGCTTTCTGATTGCCGATGGTATTGCGCAGAAACTCGGCATCGCCAAAGATTCCGAACTGCGCGCCCGCGCCGGAATTGAATATGTCCTGCAGGAACTGACCGCCAGCGGACACTGCGCCGCGCCGCGCGGCGACCTGCAAAGCAAAACCGTCGAACTGCTCGATATTCAGCCGGAACAGATTGCCGGTGCGCTCGACTGGCTGATTGCCCAGAAACGGCTGATACTGGACGAAGACCGGCAGGGGCGCGCGCTGGTCTATCTGCCGAAGCTTTACTTTGCCGAGTGGACCTTTGCGAAAAAACTGATTGAACTGAACTACGGCAAACATCCCTGTCCGCAGATTGACTTCGAAAAGGCGCTGGAGTGGGTGCAGAAGAAAACAAAAATCCAGCTGTCGGAAAATCAGTGCGAAGCGCTGCGCCTTGCGGTGCAGGCCAAAGTCATGGTCATCACCGGCGGACCCGGCGTCGGTAAAACCACGCTGGTGAATTCAATCATTCAGGTTCTGGCGGCGAAAAAACTGACGGTAGTGCTTTGCGCCCCGACGGGCCGCGCCGCCAAACGGCTGAGCGAAACGACGGGACTGGAGGCCAAGACGATTCACCGGCTGCTCCAATTTAATCCCGGCACCGGCGGATTCCGGCATAACGACGAGAATCCGCTGGACGGCGATGTCTTCATCATCGACGAAGCCAGCATGATTGACCAGGTGCTGGCTTATCAGCTTTTGCAGGCAGTTCCGCAGCGCGCGGCGGTGATTTTTGTTGGCGACGCCGACCAGCTTCCATCGGTCGGACCGGGCCGAGTACTTTGCGACATTATCGCTTCCGGCGCCGTGCCGGTTGTCGCGCTCACCGAAATTTTCCGTCAGGCCGCCGAAAGCCGGATCGTTACCGGCGCGCACCGTATCAACCACGGCCAGCTTCCTGAATTTCCGGAAGAGGGCGATAAATCGTCCGATCTCTATTTTGTCGAAGCCGAAGAGGCACAGAAAGTGATCGGCGTCATCAGTAAAATGGTCAGCGAATCGCTTCCGCAGCGGCTCGGCTTTAATCCGATTGAAGACATTCAGATCCTGACGCCGATGCAGCGCGGCGAGCTAGGCGCACGCAATCTCAATCAGGTGATGCAGGGATTGCTGAATCCGGCGGGCCGTGAGATTGAGCGGTTCGGTATGGTTTTCCGCGAAGGCGACCGCGTGATGCAGACCGAAAATGACTACGACAAAGAGGTCTTCAACGGCGACCTTGGCCGCATCGTGGCGATTGACGAAGAACAGCGCGAAGTGGTGGTGAAGATTGACGACCGCCGTGTGAAGTATGAATTCCGCGAACTCGACGAACTGGTACACGCCTACGCCGTCACCATCCACAAATCACAGGGCAGCGAATATCCGTGCGTGATTATCCCGGTTCATACCCAGCATTTCGTCATGCTCCAGCGCAGCCTGCTCTACACTGCCGTCACCCGCGCCAAAAAATTCGCCGTACTGGTCGGAACGAGAAAAGCGATGGGACTGGCCGTTATCCGCGCCGAATCCCGCGAACGTGTCACGACATTGAAGGAACGGCTTCAGAGTCAGAAGTAGAGAGATTTCTCGCAAAGCCGCGGAGAATCTAAGGTGGAGCGGGCGCTCCGCGCACGCTTAATTTTCAAACGCGCCGGGACGGCGCGTTCCACCTGCATCAAGCACCCATCGCCACATCTCCGGAGTTTCGCAAAGCCCTTTCACAACCGGATTGCGACGGG
>JBAZTQ010000092.1:0-13336 GCA_041661845.1 Kiritimatiellales bacterium
GAACAGCTGCAGATCTCTGCAGACGCGGGCGGTGACTGCGTCAAAGGTGGAACGCTCACCGGCGCACAGGTGCCGATAATCACATCGAACGGCGCGACTTCCGGCCAGCCTGCATAGCCGTCGCCGCAGCGCACCTGCACCTTGAAAAACCCCTGCGCAGAAAGAATCTGCCGCGCATGTTCCGCCAGGATCGAAACGGTTTCGATGGTATAAACCTCCGCGCCCAGCGCCGCCAGTACCGCCGACTGATAGCCGGAGCCCGCGCCGATCTCCAGTACCTTTTCGCCCGGCTGCGGATTAAGCTTCTCCGTCATGTACGCCACGATGTACGGCTGGGAAATCGTCTGGTCGTACCCGATAGGGCTCGGATGATCGCCGTACGGATCGGCAAACGGACGAAACGCTTCAGGAATAAAAAGATGGCGGGGAATCTCCGCCATCACATAAAGCACCCGCTCATTGCGAATCCGGTAACGCTCCCGAAGGAGCCGCACCATTTCCCGGCGTTCCTCCGCCCAAACTGCTTCGCTCTTTTTCACGGAACCCTCCGCGAATTCTTCCAAGGTTTGGAAAGTTACTTTTCCGACCAGTCTGCACAAAGAAGTTCCGCCTGCATGAGGACGGTCTTCACGGCTTCTTCCTGCAAGTCCGGCGGATAACCGTATTTGTTAAGGATACGCTTCACCATTACGCGGATTTTCGCCCGGGCTCCCTCACGGAGAGTCCAGTCGATGGTTACGCTCTTGCGAACCTGCGTGATGAGTTCGGCGGCGATGACCTTGAGTTTATCGTCACCCATCGCTTTCACCGCCGACTCATTGGCGGCCAAAGCATCATAAAAGGCAACCTCATCATCGGTCAGGCCGAGTGCTTCACCACGCTTACCGGCGGCATCCAGTTCCTTCGCGAGTTGAATCAGCTCCTCAATGACCTCCATCGTGGAAATTGCCCGGTTATGATAGGCATTGAGCGTTTTTTTGAGCTTGTCGCTGAAAAGCTGACTCTGCACGAAGTTCTTCTTTGCGCGCACCTTGAGTTCGCCTTTGAGAAGTTTCTCCAGCAACTCGGCAGCGACGTTCTTGTGTTTCAGTCCGCGCACTTCGGCCAAAAATTGATCGGACAGGATACTGATGTCCGGTTTTGGCAGTCCGGCGGCGGTGAAAACGTCAATCACCTGACCATCGGTCGAAATGGCTCCGGAAACAAGCTGGCGCACGGCGGCATCAATCTGCTCGGGTGTCTTCTGACTTTGGCTGCTCTGCTTGTTCAGTGCAGCTTGAACGGCCTGAAAAAACGACACGTCGTCGCGGATAGCGGTGGCCTCATCACTCGCGGCACAGAGGGCAAAGGCTTGGGAGAGTTCTGTCACCAGCGGCACAAAGCGTTTTTTACCCTCATCCTGTTGAAGGATGTGCTCCTGTCCGGCAGGAATAAGGGCAAGACGCTCGACGGGTTTCCCTGTTGTCCACTTGTCCCATTTGAAACCGTGCAGCATATCGCAGGCGATGCCGTACTTCTCCATCATTACCGCAACGGCTTGTTTCGTGTCATAGGTCGGATCGCCTTTCCCTCCGCTCTCGGTATAGGAGGCAAGGGCGTGCTTGAGCTGGTCGGCGAGACCGAGGTAATCCACCACCAGACCGCCCGGCTTGTCGCGAAAGACGTGGTTCACGCGGGCAATGGCCTGCATCAGGCCGTGGCTCTGCATCGGTTTATCGGCATACATCGTATGCAAACAGGGAGCATCAAAGCCGGTCAGCCACATATCGCGCACGATCACGATGCGGAACGGATCCTTGCTGTCCTTAAAGCGGTTCGCCAGCTTGCGGCGTTTTTCCTTGTTGCGGATATGCGGTTGCCAGTCCGGGCCGTCATCCGCGCTGCCGGTCATAACCACCTTTACAACGCAGGACTTGCCCTTCTCCGCCTCCGCATCATCATCTTTCGCACCGGCCCAGTCGGGGCGAAGCTTAACGAGAGCGTTGTAAAGATCGACGCAGATACGGCGGCTCATGCCGACAACCATCGCCTTGCCGTCCAAAGCCTCCACGCGCTTCTCAAAATGGGCCACCAGATCGGCGGCGATGAGTTCGATGCGTTTCGGATCGCCCACCAGCGCCTCCAGCGCGGCCCACTTGGTTTTGATCTTTTCCTTCTCCGTCAGCTCTTCGCCTTCGGTGATTTCCTCAAACTCCGCGTCAATCCTCGGCAACGCGGCGGCGTTTAGGCTCAGTTTGGAAATACGGCTCTCGTAATAAATCGGCACCGTGGCCTTGTCGGCGACGGCGCGCTGGATGTCGTAAATCGAAATATAATCGCCAAAGATCGCCCGTGTATTCGCATCTGTCTTCTCAATGGGTGTTCCGGTAAAGCCGATGAAAGAGGCCTGCGGCAAGGCGTCGCGCATGTGCCGGGCGAGGCCGTCAATCAGGTCGTATTGACTGCGGTGAGCTTCGTCAGCGACAACGATGATATTCCGCCGCTCGCTGAGACACGGCATCCGTTCGCCCTTCTCCGGCAGAAACTTCTGGATCGTGGTGAAGACCACGCCGCCGCTTGCCACAGCCAGCAGTTCGCGCAGCTTTTCGCGGTTCGCCGCCTGTACCGGCATTTGACCAAGAATCTCATGGCAGCGCTGGAATTGACCGAAAAGCTGGTCGTCAAGATCGTTACGGTCGGTCAGAACCACCAGCGTCGGGTTCTGCATCGCCGAATGCCGCACCACGCGGGCGGCGTAGAAAAGCATGGAAAAACTTTTTCCGCTCCCCTGCGTGTGCCAGACCACACCCGCGCGCCGGTCGCCCGGCTTCCCGCCGTGCATCCGGCCCGTCCAGTAGGTTCCGGGTTCTTCGCTGACTCTCCTGTCATCCGTCATCCCGCTGGCGCGAATCGTTTCATTCACCGCCGCATTCACGGCGTGGAACTGATGGTAGCCCGCGATGATTTTTTGCAGTGCGCCCGAGTCGGGATCTTCCTCAAAAACAATAAAGTGCTGAAGCAAATCGAGAAAGCGCTGACGCTCAAACACTCCGCGCACAAGCACGTCCAGCTCCAAGGCAGTCTTCGGTGCGTCATGTTCCCCGTCAATGGTGCGCCAAACCTTAAACCACTCCTGATTCGCCGTAAGCGAACCGATGCGGGCTTGCAGGCCGTCGCTCACCACCAGCACCGCGTTGTAGTTCAGCAGACCGGGAATCTCCGCCTTGTAGGTTTGAAGCTGAGAATAAGCGCTCCAGATCGTCGCGTCTTCATCCGCCGCATTTTTGAGTTCGATCAAACCCAGCGGCAGGCCGTTGACGAAAACCACAATATCCGGACGGCGGTTGCGCTGACCTTCGATTACGGTGAATTGATTCACCGCCAGCCAGTCGTTTGCAGCAGGACAGTCAAAATCAATCAGCCGCACATGGTCGCCCGCAATTGAACCATCGGTACGCGGATATTCCACGGGCACGCCATCGCGGAGCATTTTGTGAAAGGCGCGGTTGGTCTGAACAAGCGACGGGGTCGCCACCCGCAGCACTTTACGAACGGCATCTTCCCGCGCCTCGGCAGGAATTTCCGGATTCAAACTGGCAATGGCAGACCTAAGCCGCTCAACCAGCACCGTTTCGCCGAACGATTCCCGTTCCGCCGCCGGTTCACCGGGCGCTATCTTCGGCCCGGTTTCAATGGCGTAGCCCAGATCCCCAAACCATTCGAGGGTGGCTTCTTCAACGGTGGATTCTGAAAAATGACTCATTCAGTACCTGTCAGGCATGAGCCAAATCAGCATCTTCTTCTTCGATCATCTGCCCGACCTGAGACGGGCCGATCACGGTCAGCTCTTTTCTGGGCTTAATACACATGGATTTCTGGCTGGCCCCAACCATACCAATCAGATTGTTCAGGCACTCATCATGAAACCGGTGAACCGCCTGTTCCATTTCCCCATCGCCTTTGCTCAGTTTCACCAGCCGCTGAAGCAGTTTAACCATTTCGAGGGCATAGATTTTGATCCGGTCAACGATCTTCATGCCACGGGGGAGAAAGACAATCGACATTTCCAAGTCCAGCGCATTGGAATAATCCAGCAGATCGCCGACCGAAACAGCCCGATCCTCTTTGGTTTCCAGCTTGGAGATACGACCCTGTGACCAGCCGAGTTTTTCGGCGGCCTGTTTCTGCGACATGTTTTTCTGACTGCGCATCACGGTAAGCAGCCGTGAAAGCTGGCGGGCCTTGATATAGTCCGCCTGACGTTTTTTCTGATCCGCAGGGAGTTCCATCGACTGCAGAACATCCACTACACTTCCATACCGCTTACTCATCTCACACCTCTTTTTTAATCCGCTTCACTTTGCTCCGACAGGTCTCGATATCCTGTTTTTGCGAGTCCTTGTCCCCGATCCCGAGCAGATACAATGTTTGGTTAACTACCGTTGCATAAACATACAACCGGGTCGCTTTCAGCTTGCCCGGCTTCTTTTCGATCTTTGCACCGCGCTGATCAATCGCCACCATTCCTTCCGGTTCCGGATGAATAAACGGCTGTTGATTGGCCATCTGAACATTGTTCGTTTCCTTCAGCACCTCAAAATACGTTTGAAGGTTGCTCAATGTGGCGGAAGCCTCGTTTTCGTGCTTTTTAACAAACTTTTTGTACTGGTTCTCAAACCCAGTGTACTGCTCGATTCCCCACATTGAACAACCCCCTTATATTCCATTATGGAATATCTTGTCCACAGTAAATTTCCGTCCGGATCAGATCGCCTTCAAAACCGCACTGGTCACCGCATCCAGCATTTGATTCTGAAGCTGTTCCAGCCGGATTTTGGCAATGCCCTTCTGTTTCAGCGCCTGCATTTCTGCCACGGACTTCTTCATTTCCAGCAGATCGCGAAAATCCTCCTTCGTGATTTCACCGTTCTTAAGCTGCTTCGTCCATTTGGCGACATCGTCTTTCGCCCGTTCAAGGAAATCTTTGGCGTCCGCAGAAAAAGCCTTCGCCTCATCCTTTGCCATGGTAACAGCCATGGTCTTCAGTTCATCCAAAACGCTTTCGATAATGTCATTCATGGGAACTCCTTATTTTTTGAGCTTGGCAGATTCCAGATCAATGATGGTGTCGTACGCTTCGGCCATCATTGGCTTTTTGTTATCAATCATGCTCTTTTTGATTTGTCCCTTCGCCTCCCAGTCAGCAATGAATCCGGCCATCAGCTTGTCTTTTGGATCCATCATCTTCGCCCACTGCGCCACCGTCTCGTCATTGCCGGGTTTTCCTTTGGCGTATTCATACGCCTTATGAACTCGAAGCATTAGAGCGTCTGCTTCGGCAGTATGATTGGTGTAAGGCCCGGAAGCCTGATCCATCATCGCCAGCGAATCCACCTTTAGATCAACAGCCGTTTGATACGCCTGCTGATCGAACGGGGCTGTGGAAATGCACCCGGTTATCAGCAACGAATAGACCACCGCCAGTAACCCAACTGCCTTCTTCATTTTTCCTCCTTTGTTAGTGCCGTAGTTCAACCTTCTGTAATCGTCCGAGGTTCATTTGCCCTCCTTTAGCTCGCCTTTGATTGTGCCGAGGTTGGCCCGCGCAAGCTGTTTCATCTCCGAATATTCTGCATCGGAAGCTTGAGAGATAAACTTTTCCATATCACAAATCGCCTGCGACAAATCACCTTTTGCCTTCCAGTTAATCAGCCCAAGGCAGTAGTAAAGTTGGGTTTTGTCAGGTTCTTGGCCCAGAACCCAAAGCATAAAGGATTCACACTGTAACGGAACACTCTCATGACACCCGCGATCAAAAGCCTTCTCATATTCATTTTTTGCATCTTCAAGTTGGCCAGAATAGGCAAAAAGAAATGCGCGACTGTACCGCCATGTGGCATCACGTTGGTCTCGGCAACGATTTATTTCATGCACTGATTTATCAATGTCCTTATCTAAAACGAAATACACAAACGACCACCACAGTCGCACGGAATAATGATTGGGTACCACATCATCCAGAAGAGGCAGATACTCACGTACTTGCTCGAGAAATCTTGTGTCATGTGTTTTATCCCATTCGATAAATAAGGGATGAATTTTCATACGGTAAATATCAGCAAGCCTTATAGGAACACGCGCGCGGATGTTTTGAACCGAAGGGATGCGAACACTTTTCAGCTTCGGGTCATAATACAGTGAATTGAATATTGAAAGCGCCAGATCAAGTTCAGCGGACAACAATGCCGCCGTACCCACAATGTACTTGGCAGATAAGCTCAACCACTCAGCGGTTATCTCGAACTGCTGACACTCATCCTCGGCATCAATATCCAGGCGTCCAGGAAAAATGGCGCTCATGTCTTTAGAAAACGCCTTGCTGACATCTTTCTTAATCGCTTGATGCGCTATCACGCAATCAAGGTGAACCTTGATGACATTACGTTTACGCTCAGTGCGGTTGCGTGCATGGCCATATATGATCATATGGCATCGCGCCACGTCACGGTAACTTATTGCTTGCTCAGTAGTACGAATACTCCATGCATGTCGCCGTGGAATTTCGACTATATCAAATAAATCCCGCAACTCTGCTGATTTATCAATAATCTCTTTAAATTCATCAATAAAATCGGATTTGAGCAGCCTGTCTTGTTCCTCATCCTCAGCGCAAACGGCCAAGGCAATGCCGATACGCCCCCTTTTGCACTTAGGGATGCGAACGGTTCCATACCAGACGAGCCAGAGCAAGACAGCTGCCGTTACAATAAAGCCGCCCTGAGCCAGTGAGACCGTGTCAATTGCCCCGTTGGTGAGCCAAACCAGCAGGGTTAGAATCATTGAAATTTCTAATGCGAGAACCGTACTTCTACGACCCCATCGATCAACCATCAAGGGCCACAGTTTTTCACACAGAAATTTCAGGAGCGCATCCATGTTATAGGTTCTCCACCATTTTTTCAGCCTCTGGAATTTTCAATTCTCCGGAAAGCAGTTTCGGCAGCAGCGTGTCGCGCAGGGTGGCGAGGGTGCGGGATTGGTTTTCAAGTATCCGGATTTGTTCGTCGAGTGGACTAGCTTGGAATTCGTAGGCGGCGACGATCTCGTCCGGTGGAATGACGAAGCGGAGTTTCTCAAAGCTGTCTTTGTTGATGGACCCGAAAACCGTCCCTTCGGCCTCAAAGCGGGCGAAGTCGGGATAAAGGTTCGCCATCGAGTGGTAGGTGAAGGAAGTCGCGCCGGACTTATGGCGCACGGCGGCGACGCCGCGCCCGATGCAGCATTCCTCGTTTGCCATGTTGATGTCGCCGACGGGGGCGCGGACACTGACGAGCGTATCACCGGGCTTGGCGTAGCGAGTTGGTGCGGTGCAGTAGATTCGGCGTTTCGGAAAACGGAAACCGAAGTCGGTTCGGCCTTGGTAGAACGGCAGGCCGTTGCCTTCTTCGTTGTAAGTGTCGCCGGGCGGCGATTGCCCCATCGTGAGATTGAATCCTTCAATGAGCGTTCCCGCTTTCCAGCCCTTCGGAATGTGTCCGAGTGGTGAATCTTCTAAATGCTCGGGGAAAACACTGGCCGTTTTGGCGTCCATGCCGACAGGTTGGCGACCGTCGAGTTTGGCGCGGACGGGGTCGAAATCCACGAACCAGCTCTGGAACAGCGCCCGCGCCATCGCCTCCAGCGTCGCGTTCATCCGCCGGTTCAACTCAATCTTGTCGTCCAGCGTCCCAAGCACCGCCGCAATGGCTTTTTGCTCCTGTAAGGGTGGCGACGGAACTTCCAACTCCTCAATCATCGACTTCGTAAGAGCGGGCCGCGTCGCACCGGCAGACGCCAAAGCCAGCAGTCGTGATTGGTATTCGTGCGAAACCAAGACGTAACGAAGGAAGCGCGCATCGAGCGCCTTTGGCTCAGGCCGGATTATCGCAACATGCTGATTCACCCGAGCGGGCAAAACGTCGGTAGCAACTTGGCAACAACGTGCCACCGAATCTCCGGTGATGTTCAGTAAGACATCGTTCTCCTTCACCTCGACGTTACGAAGTTCAGCCGATTGGTCGTCGTCGATGTAAACCAAGCCGTCGCGATGAAAGCCTTCGTTGTAAATATTTTGACTGCGAATAAGTGAAGTGGCTCCACCTTTGTACGCCTCTTTACCGCCGCGAGGCGTCGCCCCGCTGCCAATCTTCACACACACATCGCGAAGCTGAACGATCTCTTCACCCGCCATAACCGGACTCCCCGTTCGGCCAGTGCTGGCCTGCCTGTGCACGGCACGCCGACATGTGTATTTCGTGGTGGGTCATGCTTTTCCCGTTTCCTGCCGGTTGAACCGGGAGTGAATGAGCACAACCGGACGGCTCGCGGTGTTGGTTTCTTCGTAGATGCCGCAATACCACGGCTTGTCATCCCGTTTCGTCACCCCGATTTGTTTTAAATCCGTAACCGGATCGAAGCCCTCTTCATAACTCTGCACCACCACGTCCATCTCCGGTGGCAGCTTTTCCAGCTCCTTCATTAACTCGCAGACAGTCATGCCGAAAGCTCCTCTTTTAAAACCGTTTCAACCCGGCCCATCGCGTTATGCGACCTTAAACTTGAGGTCGCATTTTGCGATCTCAAGTCTGAGTTCTCTCTTGAGGTCACAAATTGTGACCTCAAGTCCGGGGTGTTTAAGGTCACAGATTGTGACCTTAAATTTGAGGTTCCAATTTGGCACCTCAAGTTCTCACTCTCCTCTTTGGTCAACTGGAAACGGAACGATTCCGGAAACCGCGCAATATTACGCTTCACCGCCTGATTAAAAACCTTGGTTTCAACGCCGTATAAACCGGCCAAATCGGTGTCGAGCATCACTTCCTGCCCGCGTACCTGATAGATGAGGCTGCGGAGGTTTTCTTCCCGGATCACGAGGGCCGAAGTCTCCTTATTCGCCATAGCCAAGCCCTTTCAGATTGGCGCGAATGGCGGCTTCGAGTTTGGCCGATTCCGTAAACTGTCCGTTTAATTCAGCGACGAGACGCGGCATCTTTTCTTCAAAGGGTTCTCCGTCGTCTTCGACCACCTCGGCACCGACGTAGCGGCCCGGCGTGAGAACATGGCCGTGCACGGCGATCTCGGCGGTGGCGGCGGATTTGCAAAATCCCGCTACGTCAACGTAGCCGGGATTTCCCTCACCCCGTCCCTCTCCCACTGGGAGAGGGTGGCCGGAGGCCGGATGAGGGTCACCTCGCCAGAGGTGATACGTGCTCGTGATTTTCTGCAGATCGCTTTCCGTCAGCTCGCGGTGGACACGGTCAATGAGGGTGCCCATTTTACGGGCATCAATAAAAAGTGTCTGTTTGCGGCGGTCGCGGCGTTTGCCGTCGTTCTTGTTTTTAGTAAGGAACCAGAGACAGACGGGAATTTGCGTGCTGTAAAAGAGCTGGCCGGGCAAGGCAACCATGCAATCTACGAGATCGGCTTCGATGAGGGCTTTGCGAATATCGCCTTCGCCGGATTGGTTGGAAGACATGCTTCCGTTTGCCAGAACAAAGCCGGCCATTCCGTGCGGGGCAAGGTGGTGGATGAAGTGCTGCACCCAGGCAAAGTTGGCGTTGCCCTTCGGCGGGACGCCGAACTGCCAGCGCACGTCGTCGTCCTTGCGGAACCAGTCGGAGTCGTTGAAGGGCGGGTTGGCGAGGACGTAGTCGGCGCGCAGGTCGGGATGCAAATCACGGCGGAAGGTGTCGGCGTGCTCGGGGCCGAAGTCGGCCTCGATGCCTCTCAACGCGAGATTCATCACGGCGA
Source organism: Kiritimatiellales bacterium (assembly GCA_041661845.1). GTDB lineage: Bacteria > Verrucomicrobiota > Kiritimatiellia > Kiritimatiellales > Tichowtungiaceae > Tichowtungia. The sequence goes on from JBAZTQ010000092.1 coordinate 9,769, forward strand.
GGCGACGGGTGGTGGCGTTGCTTTCCTGACCGTAGATGGCGATATCCCCCAGCCTGCCGCCGTGCGCCTCAACAAACTTTTCCGATTGCACAAACATGCCGCCGGAACCGCAACAGGGGTCGTAGATGCGGCCTTTGTAGGGAGCGAGCATTTCAACGAGGCAGCGCACGACGCAGGACGGAGTGTAGAACTGCCCGCCGTTTTTGCCTTCGGCGCTGGCGAACTGGGTGAGAAAGTATTCATAGACGCGGCCAAGGATATCCTTGGCGCGGTTTTCGCGGTCGCCGAGACCGATGGTGCTGATCAGGTCGATCAGTTCGCCAAGGCGGTGCTTGTCCAGTCCGGGGCGGGCGTAGTCTTTGGGCAAAACCCCTTTGAGCCGTGAATTGTCGCGCTCAATGGCGACCATGGCGTCATCCACAATTTTGCCGATGCCAGACTGCTTGGCATTGGCCTGAAGGTGAGACCAGCGGGCTTCCATAGGCACCCAGAAAACATTTTCGGCTTTGTATTCGTCCTGATCCTCAGGGTTGGCACCTTCATAATCCCCTTCTCCGGCGACCAGCTTGGCATGATGCTCCTCAAACGTGTCCGAGATGTATTTGAGGAAAATCAGGCCGAGAACGACGTGCTTGTATTCTGCCGCGTCCATGTTGTTGCGGAGCTTGTCGGCGGTGAGCCAAAGCTTGGCCTCGAACCCGACCGTGGCGGACGAGTTGTTATTCTTGGTGCTGGTTTTTGCCATAAAGTTCCCTGTAACGGTAAATTCGCCGACAGCCTAGTCGTCAACCGGTTTCCCGTCAACGCAAAGGGCTGAATGAGATGAGTTTTGAAAGGTTACTTTTCCAAACCTTGGAAGCCCGGCAGAGATTTTTCCTCGAGACAATAACTAAAAAAGGGAGGTGGCAATTTGCCCCCTCCCTTTGGAGCTATCCAGATCGTGACGGCGAGTTTCGCCAAATAGTAATGGCTCAAAAAAGGGAGGGTACAAATTGTACCCTCCCTTGAAGCCTGCGGAACGTTCCACAGCTTAATCCTCGACGGCGACTTTGTCTTTCTGGGCGGCGGCGATGACTTTCTGGGCGATGTTGGCGGCGACCTGCTCATAGCGGGCAAAGGTCAGCTCGAACGAGCCACGTCCGCCGGTGATCGAGCGCAGTTCGGAACAGAATTTGAAGGTTTCGACCTGCGGCACTTCGGCGGTGATGACCTGCATCCCTTCGTCCACGCCCATGCCGAGAATCCGGCCGCGCTTGGTGTTGAGGATGCCGGTGATATCGCCCATGTATTCGTCCGGCACGGTGATGGCGATGGTCATGATCGGTTCGAGCAGAACCGGCCGCGCTTTTTCAATCGCTTCGTGCAGGGCGCGCGCCCCGGCGATCTTGAAGGCGACTTCGGACGAGTCCACGTCGTGGTAAGAACCGTCGTAGAGTTCGACCTTGATGTTGCTGACTTCGGAACCGACCAGCGGGCCTTTGGCCATTCCTTCCACAAACCCCTTCTGGCAGGCGGGAACAAAGTTGTTCGGAATGGAACCGCCGACAAGTTTGTTGGCGAACCATTCGTTATCGCCGGGAACGCGCGGATGAACCCGCACATAGCATTCGCCGTACTGGCCGCGTCCGCCGGACTGCTTTTTGTGTTTGTAATGGCCTTCACCGGTTCCGGTGATGGTTTCGCGGTAAGCGACTTTCGGCGTGTGGTGCGTGATGTCCACTTTGCTGCGGTTCTTGATATGCTCCAGCGTGACGTCGAGGTGCATATCGCCCATGCCCCACAGCAGGGTTTCGTGCGTTTCGGTATTGCGTTCAACGCGAATGGACGGATCTTCTTCCGCCGCGCGGTGGAGCGCCGTGCCGATCTTGTCTTCGTCACCTTTGGTCTTGGGCTCGACGGCATAGGCGGCCACCGGATGCGGAAACTCAATCGGCTTGAAGGTGATTTTCTCCGTCGGCGCGCAGAGCGTGTCGTTGAGGTAGGTGTTTTTCAGCTTCGGCAGCGCGATGATGTCGCCGGCCTTGGCTTCCAGACAGTCGGTCTGCTTTTTGCCGTTAATGTAGAAAATACTGCCGATGCGTTCTCTTTCGCCTTTGGTCGCATTGAGTATTTCGGTGTTCGGCGTGAGCTTGCCGCGATAAACGCGCACAAAACTGATCTGGCCGGTAAAGGCATCGTTCACCGAGCGCCAGACGAGTCCGGCAAACGGTTCGTTTTCGCCGGTGGCGACTTCGTGGCCGTCGGCACAGCGAACCGGATAATCTTCCGGCGACGGGAAAAGACGGCTGATTGAATCCATCGTTTCTTTCACGCCGATTTTGGTTTTCGCCGAGCAGGCAAAAACCGGAATCAGGTGCGCGCCATGTACCGATTCGCGCAGACCGTGCGAAAATTCGTCGGCGGTGAGTTCTTCGCCGTTAAAATATTTTTCCATCATCTTGTCGTCGGTTTCGGCGGCCAGTTCGATGAGATGGTCGCGGATCGCTTTGACGGTGGCGGCCATATCGGCGGGCACGGCGTCGGTCGGCATGTCGAGAATATCGACTTCGGACTTTCCGTCGGTCGTCGGCAGAACAACCGGCACGCAGCGGGTATCGCCCCACATGGCTTTAACCGCCGCCAGAGTTTTCTCAAAGCTGGCGTCCGGCTTGTCGAGACCGGTAATGACGATACCGCGCGGCAGATTGCGTTTTTCACAGACTTTCCATGCGCGGTTGGTGCCGACCTGGATGCCGGAAACGGCATCCACCACAATCAGCGCGGCGTCGGTGATTTCGGCGGCGGCCATGAGCTGGCCGATGAAGTCGGCGTAGCCAGGGGTGTCGAGAACAACGAAGCGGCGCTGCTTTCCGCTGGCGGCGGTATACACGCCGTCGAACGGTTTCGCCCATATGGAAATTTCGTGCTCCTGCTCTTCGGGCGTCCAGTCGGCCATACTGCTCTTATCGTCCACCGTGCCGACCCGCTCATTTGTTCCAAGGATATTCAGCATCACATCCAGCAGTGACGTCTTCCCGCTGCCCGTGTGACCCATCAATGCAAAATTGCGGACGCCTGAGATCGGAATACCCTTCATCGCAACTCTCCTTGGATTTAATTTTTAAGTCAAAACCGGCTCCGCACACGACATGCGGCGCATGAGGATGCCAAGGTACACGGCTTTGCTGATGGCCGCAATTAATTTTCCGAACCTTGGAAACAAAAACGCCCCGCAGGTGCGGGGCGTCGTTCACAACCGGAAAATCCGGCTATTTCTTGGCGGCCAGTTCTTTGGCGTAAGCCGCCATCTGGTCTTTCAATTTACCCATTGAGGTGGTGATTTTGCTGATATCGGCCTTCAGTGTCTTCGATTTTTCGCCCATCAGTTCAGTCAGCGGAATTTCTTTGATCTTCGCAGTGAGCGCTTCGAGCTCTTTACCTTTTTCAGTAATGGCGGCTTCGTATTTTGTCACCATCTTCTGCAGGTCTGCCTGCGTCATCTTCTGGGCATCAGCCGCAATCTGGCTGACCGGCTTGTTTTCGTCAATACTGCTGCTTCCGCCGCAACCCGTGAGCATTGCGACCACCA
>JBAZTQ010000093.1:0-13191 GCA_041661845.1 Kiritimatiellales bacterium
CGACAGCCAGCGCCAGCCGGCCGTCAGCGGTCACGCGGGGAGCCGGTGCGGATTTTATCTGTCCGGTCATCGGATCCCAGATTTGCGGGAACCGTTTTTCTGTATTCAGGATAACGTCCGTGCGCTGAGCATCGGGCTGAATATTGCAAATGAACCATGCATCGACCTGGCCTATACGGGTGTGGCGGAAGGTCAGGCCGTTGCTCAGCGGTGTTCCAACGATCTCGAAGTCCGGCACCAAGTGACTGCGCAGGTCTTTCACAAACTCGGCATAGGCCGGTGTCAAAGGCTCGGTCGGCGACCATTCAAAGACGCCGCCCAGTGTTTTCTGGTAATCAAACTGATCGCAGCCCGGAAGAAAATAAGTTGTTCCGCCGCCGACCTTCCTGACTCCGCCCTTGAGTTCGAATAATGACGCGAGCATTTGAGCCTGCCGGTCGTCCCGCTCAACATGATTGATTAACCCGGTGGTTTTTTCCGGCAGCGTGTTCAGTGCGAAGACCGCTCCTCCGGCGCGCACAAACCGGTCGATCACCGCCAGTGTCTCGGGAGCAAGCACCTCGGTTTTCGGCAGGATCAGTACGGAATATTTGTATCCGTTGATCTCCAGTTTTCCGTTCTGTATTGCGGTGTGCTTTTGCAGCAGGTCGTCATTCACGCAGTCAAAGTCGTATCCGCTGGCGACCAGTATTTTGAGGAGACTGCCGAAAGGAATATGCCGTACATGCTTTAAGGGGAAGTCCACCTGTTTGGCCCACTCTGTCGGCATGGGCGAATAAACCAGCACGCTGCTGTCGGCCCGGCCCTGACGGCTGAGGAATGCGCCGCGCGCCTGATAATCCGCCAGACCGCGATACCACGGCCACCAGGTGTTCACATGACTGATCCGGCTCATGTAGCCCATGTCGCGGGCGGGCGACAGCTCTTTTTCCGGGGAGTAGAAATAGCCGTGGTTGTAGAACTGGGTGACGCCGTCGCGCAGGAACAGGTCGGTGGCGCGCTTGATCTGCTCCATGGTGGTGCGATACCGGGTGTTGATGAAAGTGAACGCTTCGGCCGAGGTCCAGCGCTTTTCTTTTGACGGATACAGCTGCGCACCGCTGGTGGTGAGTTTGTGCCAGAACACCGGATCGAAACTCCGTTTCGTATTCTCCGTTTCCGCCCGTTGCAGCCGGCCCGACGCTTCGATCAGTTCCGTGACGAACCGGTAGTGCGGCTGCTGCCGCATTTGCACATTGTTTTCGGCGGCATAGTCGGCCAGCGTTCCGATGGCGCCCTCCATACCCATTGTATGTAAAAAACTTCCGACATCGTAGCGCACGTAAGGCGTCTCGGGGGCCCCGCCGTATTTTATCATCGGCAGATAGGGACGGAGGTCGTAGCCTTTTTCGCGCTGGAAGCGCTCGAACAACCCTGTGCTCCACAAAGTGAAATCCTGATGCAGCTCAAAGCTGTCGTTGAAAAATGAATCAACCGTCTGGCCGAAGTGTTCGCCGAACAGGGCGCGATACTTTCCGACCATGTAGCCGGCGCAGTCCCGGACCGCTTTGCTATCCAGATGATCCGCCACTGCGGACTTAGGATCGTAATCTTCCGAAGCGCATTTCTGTCCGGAGAAAGCGGTCCAGAAGGTCATGATCTTCCATTTCCCGGACGGCAGATCCGCGCGCACCTTAAGATCCGGTTTGATGGCAAAATCATTTTTCCCTTTGACGGCGGAGCTCAGATCAATGCGTTCCCCGCAGTCCGGCACCCCTTTGGCGTTGAGCTTTACCGCCACCGCCGCTTCGAGTTTTTTGGCGTTGCGGACATAAGGCTGCTCTGCGGGCGGGATCAGCGCGTATTCCGCAGACTGTCCGCCCTGAACATCCTGCTCGGAAATCACCAGCGCCTTGGAGCGGTTGGCTTCCGGCACCCAGCCGTGGCCGAGGTTCCAGCCCGGGCCCAGCGGCGGTGTCACGAACATGCCCAGCTCCTGCGCTTTGGACACCGTGTAACCCACTATCTCGAAAAATTCCGGCGAACCGAATTCGATGTTTCCCTTTTCGTAAACCTTGGAGGAACTCATGATTTCAACGCCGCCGAAGCCCTTGTCCTTCATTTCCTGAAGCTGGAAATCAATGCCTTCTTTGGTCACCGCATTGCCCGGCCACCACCAGCGGGTATGCGTACGGTAGGTCGACGGCGGATTCATCCAGCCTTCGCGCAGCGCGGCGAGCGTGTCCGCCGCGGTTTTCGCTCCGTCAATGCGCGCTTCAATTTCTTTGGCGCGGAGCGCTTCGGAATTAATTTTTGTACCCGGAGGCAATTCCGGTTTTGATGCCGATGCCGAGCCCTGAGTCGACAGTGCAATTGCAAACAGCATTAACCCTGATCTTAGTCCGATTTTCATCATTGTTTCTTCCCCGGGATCCCCCTGACAGTTTTATTTTGAGAGAGACGGAAGCATGGTGCAGTTTTTTGCAATTCGCAATAGCAGCGACTAAAGGTTTTTAACGGCTCAAGCGGCGCTTCGAATCCGGTGAGAAGCCTTCCTGGCGGGGTGTGCTTTTTACTTTCTGTTAATTCCCGTTTTCCCGCTTCTTCACGCCCGGCACCCGAACAGATCGAAAGAGGAATCATACCAAATGCGGATGAGGTTCGGTATTTACGTCAAAGCCGCCGGGACGGCGGCGGTACGTATCGCAACCGTCCGGTTCGACAAGCTCACCGCAGGCCGGTTGCCTTGTTTATAACCCGAGTATCATGCGGTCTTGGTATCAGCACCTGTCCGCGCCGGATCCCTGGATTCAAAACGGCAGAGGAACTGTTTATTCGGGAGACAGGCGCATGAAAAACATCGCGTCCGGAAATTTGCGGCATTTAAACTTACAATCCACTGTTCAGGGGCGGCTTGCCGGTTCGCGCCTGATTTTTTCGAACAGCGCCGAAAGTTCGGTAACGCGTTCAGGGTATTGAGTATAAAGGTTTTTTGTCTGGGAAAGGTCGGATGACAGATCGTAGAGCTGTCCCGGAGGCGCGCCGGGTTTCAACTTGCCGGCGGCGGTGTAGTCGCTGTTGACGAAGCCCAGCTCCGCGAAGGACATCATGCCGTGTCCGCCTTTGAGCGTGACCCCGTCGCTGCCCTGTCCGGGAATCAGTACCCACGGGCCTTGGCGAATCGCGAGACGACCCTCTTCGAAGCCTTGATACACCTGCGTTTCGCGCCGGGTTGCGGGAGGTGTCGAGCCGGTTAGCGCATAGAGGAAGCTGAAGCTGTCCGGTCCCGCGCCGGCAGGCAGCGGAACGTGCCACATGTCCGCCAGCGTCGCCATCACGTCCACGAGGGAAATCTGGGCGTCCGACACGGTTCCCGTCCGGACTTTTCCGGGCCAGCGGGCGATCAGCGGCACGCGGTGGCCGCCTTCCCAGAGATCGGTTTTCTGTCCGAGCAGGTTGCCGTTGACGAGATGGCCGAGTGCGTGAGCTTTTGCATTTTCCGGTTTGTAGTAGGCGCCTCCGTTGTCGGACGTGAAAACCACAAGGGTCTTGTCTGCAAGTCCGTTGCGGTCAAGCGCGGCCAGCACCCGGCCGACCATCCAGTCCAGTTCCATCACGTAATCGCCGTACAGGCCGCAGCCGCTTTTTCCGATGAACGGCGTGCCCGGCTTGATGGCGACATGGACATTGTTCGGAGTGAAATAGAGCAGAAACGGGGTGCTCCTGTGCCTGTCGATGAACGACACGGCGGCATCCGTAAAGAGGCCTGTAACAGCGGGTTTTTTCGCGTTCCGGGCTTTTTCGCCACCCCTTAAAGCCAGGTGTTCGCGGGGGTTTTTGATTTTTTCCCAGTGAAACGGATCAGACGGATCGGCGTTTACGACGTGACGGTTTTCAATAAGAATCGCGCCTGCAAGGTTGCAGGGATCAATCAGGCATTCGTCAAACCCGACATCCGCAGGAGAGCCTTTGATCTCGCCGTTGTAATCGGGAACCGGCGGCATGCCGATGCCCACATGCCACTTGCCGATGGCGCCGGTTATGTATCCTTGCGACTTGGCCAGTGTGCCGAGCGTTGTCTGGTCCAGGCCGATGCCGAGCGGGGCTCCGGGGTGAAGCACCTCTTCGGCAAATGCCGGATTGCGGAACGGATACTGGCCGGTGAGCAGACCGTAACGGCTTGGGGAACAAACTGCGGCAGGCGAGTGGGCATCGGTGAACCGCATCCCTTCCTTTGCCAGCCGGTCGATGTTCGGTGTCTGGATTTTTTCGGCTCCGTAGCAGCCGGTATCCGTGTAGCCAAGGTCATCGGCGAGAATGATAACCACGTTTGGTCTGTCTTTTGCTTTTGCACTTTCCCCTGAAGCGGAAAATGCGGTTGCTCCGGCGGCGAGGAGCGCCCCGTATTCTTTATATGTCATTTTCATGGATGCCTTTCCTGTTGTTCCGGCTGTAAAAGAAGAACACCGATACCTCCGCCCGGCGTCTTGTCCGCGCCGATTTCGACCGGAACAACAACCGTGTTGGCACTGCCGGAGACCGGATACACCGCCGCCGGTTTCCCGGACCACAAATCCGTGACACGGATTTTTCCGCAATTCCAGCCGAGGAGGCCTGCCGGAATGTTCAAACGGATTTGTATTGCCTGACTGCCCGGATTGGCCGCAACGAGAACCGCTTTTTTGCTGTTCCAGCGGATATACGGTTTGGGAAGGGGCGGGACGCCGGCTCCTTCGACCGGAACGGAGGCAATGTTTGGAACCGTCGATATTTCCTCCGCCGCCAGGACATCCGGATGGGCTTTCCGGATCGAGATCATTCGTTCGACATCCTTCAGCATGGCCTGCTGTTCAGGCCGGTTCAACCCGGACCAATCAATCCAGGAACCGTAAATCCAGCGCGCTTTTGCGGGATCGGCCCGGCCATACAGTTTGGAAGATAAATTCGGCAAGGGACGGTATCCGCAGTTCCATTCATCGCCGGCCATGAAAATCGGAATGGCCGGCGCGAACAGGGCGGCGTAACCCATCAGGTAGCGGCTGTCTTCGGCCACATAGGGATTTTCGTCCGCCGGGAAGCCCGTCCATCCCTCGTCATGGCAGGACAGCTGGATGCTGCCGTAATATCCCTTCGTCAATGTCGGGTTGTAATTTTCATGGATCAGACCGGCCATATCGGTGCAGGCCTGGTTGGTCGGTGCGAACGGCAGATACGGTTTGGTCGTTACTCTCAGGTATTTCTGGCCGAAGTCCGTCACGCCGGACACCCGGTCCCCGACATACGGATTTTCCGACGCTTCGGGGAAAATAACAACCGGATGCCCGGCCTCGAAACAGCGGCGGCGGATTTCCTTCCACAGGTCGTACCGCTTCCCTCCCAAATCCAAACGGAACCCGTCCACTCCGTACCGGGTGACGGTGTCAACCCAGCCGTTCACCCACCAAACTTCCCACTCCTTATTGGCCGGCGATTTCCAGTCATAATCCGTCATCTCAAACGAACCGCCTTTGAACCACGCCGGATGTTCCTTGATCAGCGGACTGGTTTTGACCACTCCATGGGTGATGGCATCCAGAAAAACACGTATGCCGGCCCGGTGGCATTCGTCGACGAGGGACTTGAATTCCTCAGGCGTACCGAGGGACGGGTCGATCTTGAACGGGTCAATGCAGGCATACTGCGTCCAGATGTTGTAGAAATGGTTTGAATCGGACAGCGAATGGCCGGCGAGCCAGATGCCGGTGATGCCCAGCGATTTTAAGTGCGGAACTTTTTCTTTGAGCGAATTGAACGTACCGGATTCCGGGCCGTTCGGCGAAGTGAAGGCCTTCGTGGCAATTTCATAAATGATCAAATCTTTGGTCCACTCCGGGGAATTCTGCACGTCGTCAGCCGGTAACGGAGCGGGTGTTTCTGCACACAGAGGCTCTTTCTGGAAGACCGCGATTTCGGAGAACCCGACGTTTTTGGTGTTCAATCCGACTTCAGCGACTGTGACTTCCATCCATGTGATGGTTTTTACCGGGAAGTTCAGTTTGCACGGAGTTTTTCCGTCGTTGGGCAACTCGCCGGTCATTACGCTCGTGCCGTCGCTGAAATCAATCTGCGCATCCAGCACCTGAACTTTCGGAAGGGGACGGTCGAACAGCCAGACGGTTTCGATGGTCACCGGTTTGTCCCAGATCAACTTCACTTTCGCTCCCGTGGTTTCACCATTACTGGACCACTCAGCCCGGCCTTTCTCCGGGTAACCTTGCGCCGTGCCGTCCACGACGGCCTGCGGCGTGTAGCCTTTTTCCGTGCTCGACGCCTCAACTTTGGCCGTGCGGGCCAGGTTCAGTTTGCTTTGCAGCAAGGTTGGAATCGGCCGGGGTATTTCCGCACCAAAGGCGGCGGGATTCAACATGAGTTGACCCGCCAGAAAAATTCCGGCGAACAGGGCTGCTGGTATGCGTTGCATAGTTTTTCCTTATTTCGTGCACTGGCCGACGGGGAATGTGACTTCGCGCAGAATGGGGCTGCCCATCGTCATTTTGCGATAATCCTCCGGCGTGAAACGCACCTCGCCCATACTGTCATCCGTGATGGCGGCGAAGCCGTGCGGAATAAAACGTCTTCCCTGCTCATCGCGAAACGCGGAGTTGCGATCCATTGAGACGGAAGTTTCGGCCAGCGCCGCTCCCGCCATCACAAGGATACAGAGAACGAACGGAGTGGACTTCATTTTGATTACTCCGCGCTGCCTGAGCTTTTCTTTCCGCCCTTGCGGTTTTTCCGTCCGGGCTCTTTAGGCGCGCGTTCTGGCCAGGGTTTGTTTTCCTTCGGCAGCCATTTGGCCAGGTCGGCTTTGACGGGAGCATATTCCGGGTTCTGGGCGAGGTTGTTCCACTCCAGCGGGTCGCGATCATGGTCATAGAGTTCCTCGCCGCCGTCGGCATAGCGGATATAACGCCACCGTTCGGATCGTACCGTATGGTTGTTGAAAAGCCAGGTGGTGAGGGCGGGCTTGTCCCACGGCGCGTCAGGCTTTTCGAGCAGTGTGCGGATACTTTCGCCTTCGACATGTTTGGGTACCGGCAGACCGGCCAGATCGCAGAGCGTCGGGTAAATCTGCATATAGTCCACGGTGCGGTTGCAGACGCCGCCGGGTTTGGTGACGCCGGGCACGATCCACATGTAGGGCGCACGGGCGGACTCTTCCCAAAGTGCAAACTTACGCCAGTGCTGTTTCTCGCCGAGCATCCAGCCGTGGTCGCTCCAGAGACAGATGATGGTGTTGTCCCTGCAGGTGCTTTTGTCGAGACCGTCAATCAACCGGCCAACCATCGCGTCGGTGAAGGTGATGGTGGCCAGGTAGGCCTGTACGGCTTCTTTCCAGCGTCCGGACTTCAAGACGGCGGCGTGGTCGCCTTCGGGCTGAGCCATCGCGATGCCGGCGGCCGGCACGTCATCGAGATCGTTCGGCAGGACTTTGGGCAGCTTGATCTTGTCGAGCGGATACATGTCGTAATATTTCTTCGGCACGGACCACGGCATGTGCGGCTTGCGCAGGCCGCAGGCTAAAAAGAACGGCTTGCCGTGCGGCTCACCGAGCTGTTTGAGAATGTAGCTGACCGACCAGTAGTCCCCCATGTCTTTGTCTGCGCAGTCGAGCGCGCCGAATTCAATGCCGCCGACGCCATCCCAGCCTTCCTTGAGCTTGCCGGCGTTTTTGGTGTTGTCATCGCTCTTGGCATCGTCCTCGTTGCCCAGCCCGGCGTTTCCCGTCTTGTAATCGTCCCAGTCACTGGACAGGAAGCCGTTGTGAAAAATCTTTCCCGCCCCGGCAACGTAGTAGCCGTTGTCCTTGAAATAGCGCGGCAGCGTGATGGTGCCTTCGGGGGCGATTTTCCGGAAGTCGTGGCTCTGGCCGTAAACCCCCGACGTGCTTGGCCGCAGACCCGTCAGCAGCGCTGAACGCGACGGGTTGCAGCAGGGCACGGCACAGTAACTGCGGGTGAAATAAACACCGCGCGCGGCCAGCCGGTCAAGGTTGGGCGTTTTAACCTGCGTGTTGCCGAGGTAGCCGACCCAGTCGCGCAGATCGTCAATGGCGATGAAGAGGACGTTGGGCCGGTCTGCCGGTTTGACGACCGCCGCTTTTCCAAGCATTGGAAACCCAAGTGCAGCCGCGCCAAGGCCGGCCAGTTTCATAAAATCATAGTAAGAACTGTTCTTCTCTGAATTGTATGCAAATTTAGCACGTTTCATCTGCCGCCCTTTCTTCAGGTTACTTATAGTCTATGTGAGCCTGACACTGAACATTCTGGCTGGAATTTCCTGCCAGTAAAGCAAAGGAACCCGGCTCGGTCAGCCACGCATGGGTTTTTATATCCCAGAAGGCCAGTGCTTTCCAATCCAGAGGCATCGTGACGGTCCGGCTTTCGCCGGGCCGGAGGAAAACTTTCCGGAATCCCTTCAGCTCACGGTACGGACGTTCGACACTGGCTTCTTCGTCATGGACGTAGAGCTGAACTACTTCGGCCCCGGCGACCTTGCCGGTGTTTTTGACGGTCACGCTGACCGTTACCGGTTTTTCTTTGGTAATGGTTTTTGCTGAAATTTTAAGGTCGCTCATTTCAAACGTCGTGTAGGAAAGGCCGAAGCCGAACGGGAAGTTGACCGGCTTTTTCTTCGCTTCATACCAGCGATAGCCGACAAAGACACCTTCTGAATAGTAAACCTCGAAGGTTTTCTTGTTCGCTTTATCCAGTTCGCCATTCCCCCGTAACGGCTTTCCATCCAGCAGCTCATATCCGTACGCCGGAGAATCCGCGAAGGTCGTTTCCATGCTGAAGGGCAGTTTGCCGGACGGCGTTACCTTGCCGGAAAGGACGTTAGCCAGCGCTGCGCCGTATTCCTGTCCGAGAAAATAGCAATGAACCAGCCCCTTCACCTTTCCGAGCCACGGCATGTCGAACGCCGTTCCCGTGGAGGCGACCACGATGACATTCGGATTATTTGCCGCGAGATCGGCAATCTGTTTGCGTGTTTCCGCCGGCAGCTCGAACGGACGATCAGATCCTTCACGGTCACCCATGTTAAAAAAGAAAAGCACCCGGTCCGCGTTTTTCACTTCTCCGGCGGAAGGATTTTTTGACCAGGTCACCGTATCGCCGAAGACCGCCTTCATTCCGTCGAAATAATTGACGGGATCAAAGCCGTCGGCGTAACCGGAGCCTTTACCGCTGCTGGAATCTTTTATCGCCTTATCATTCCCGACGATCAGAATTTTCTGTCCTTTCTTAAGCGGAAGAACGCCGTCGTTTTTCAACAGCGTAACCGCCGACTCGGCAATCCGGCGCGAGAGCGCCTGATGCTCCGCATAATCAAAGACGCCCGGCACTTCGGGCGAGCGCTGCCAGATGCCGGTTTCGAGCAGAACCTTCAGAGTGGGCGCGATCATCGCATCGATTTTCTTTTCGGTGCCGGCGGAATCCTTGGCGAGTTCCGCCCGCAGATATTGTCCGAAGTCTTTCAGTTGCGGCATAACCAGATTCTGTCCGGATTCCAGAATCTTACTGTTGTCTTCTGTTCCGCCCCAGTCGCTCATAACCATCCCTTTAAAACCCAGCTCGCCGCGCAGAATATCGGTCAGCAGCGTTTTGCTTTCGCCGCACTTCTCGCCGTTTACCCGGTTATAGGAAGACATGACGGCTTTGGCTCCGCCTTCCTGAATCGCGGCGGCATAGCCCGGCAGATAAATTTCGTGCATGGTTCGCTCGTCCATGACGGCGTTACTGCGGGTCCGAACCAGTTCGTTGTTATTCGCGAGATAATGTTTGATGGTCGCCGCCACCCCGTTGCTCTGAACGCCTTTTACCAGCTCAACAGCCATCCTTGCTGTAAGAAACGGATCTTCCGAAAAATACTCAAAATTCCGCCCGCAGGTTGATGTGCGGTGAATGTTCATTCCCGGCCCCAGCAGAATCGATATGCCGCCGGCCCGGCACTCTTCGGCGACCGCCCGGCCGGTTTCGGCGGCCAGCTCCGGCTGCCACGTAGCGGCCAGCGCCGCCGCCGGCGGAAACGCCGTCGTCTTTTTAAGCGGAGTATAATCCCAGCTCATATCCGTCCGGCGCAGGATGCCGCCGCTGGTTCCCCACATCATAACTGAGTTCAGGCCGAACCGGTCGAAGCCGGGGCCGTAAATTACATTCAGCCCGGCCGTCATGCGGATTTTTTCCTTCAGCGTCATTCGCTTGAGCATATCCTGTACGCGCAGATCGGCGGCAATCGACGGATTGCGGTACGGAGCATCCGCCGGAACCGGCTCATAAGAAAACGGAAAGCACCCGTTGATATACACGTCGAAAATCTGATACCCGTCGCCGCCGCCCTTCAAACAATGAATCCGTAATCCGCGCGCCGCAACTGCCGGACTGATCGTATGCATCGTCCAGCTCGCTTTCAGCTCCGTCTTCGACTTCCCTCTGAACGTATTCTGAAAACCATTTGTACTGAACGCCGTCTGCCACGACACGCCGTCCGCCGTCCATTGGATTTCGTAATCGGAAGGAAACTGCGTGCCCCATTCGATTTCCACCGAGCGGACTTCCGCCGGATACCCAAAATCTAAAGCAACATCCTGCTCACCGCCGTCTTTCGACCACCACAAGGTTGTCCGGTCGCCGTCTAAAACAGCATTCGCGTCGCCCGGAATCAGCGGGAGCTGACCCGCACCCATGAACGGCGCAGTTCCGGCTTTCGCCGCAGCGTTCGGATCGGTATGCCGCGACGAAGTCGCCACGGCCGTTGTTTCGCGATGCGCATTGCTCGGCCCGGCAAAGACTGCCGAGCCGGTCAACGATAAGACAAAGCCGACGGCGCACAGAAACTGATATCGTACAGGTGTGTTTTTCATGTTTATTCCTTTGCAGAACTTGCCGCCGCATAAATGCGGCACCGTGAGAGGCTATATCAAGCCGAGTTTTTTCACGTCTGAAATTCGCTTCGGATTATTTTGAACACCGCACCCTCTGCGGTAGATTGTAAGTTTAAATGCCGCACCATTTCAGATGCGGCATTAGAACTTACGCCCGTGAACATCAACAATTCATCCGGGTCGGCAGGCTCTCAATCAGTCAACGCCGAGTTCATTGTAGATGCTTTGGCTCAACGTCACACCGAGCGTGCTGGTCACGCAGGTGTTGGTATAGACGCCGACCCAGTCAGGCTGAATCAGGGTTGTTTTGACATTATTCATATCCTGCCGCTGCACAGGAATGGCCTGCGGGGGAAAGATCCCCGAATGTTGAGCATTCAGATGGGTAACATCCATCGATGTAATGTTTGCATTAAAAACGCAGCGCCGGATGGTGGCACCTTGTCCGGCGACCAGCAATGCGTTGTTGGTGTCGATCAGGTTGACGCAAGTGCGACCGGTCGATACATGATCCCCGACATGAAAATCAGTACCTTCGACCAGTACCGGAAAGCTGTTGTACGCATAAATGTCACTATAGAGCGGCCTGAGGTCTGTAGGGAGGGCATTGGTACACCAGTTGTCGCAAAGAACAGTCAGATCTCTGACATGAACCGAACCGGTATCAACAAACATGACACCTTTATTAAGTTGCGCCACCTGACCGGCTGATATCAGGGCTGTGCAGGACTGCGGTGTCTTCGCCTTGATATAAATCCCCGTATCGCCGCCGGTGGTTATACAATTATCCACGACTACCTGACCCGTTATACCGGTCAAGTAAATGTTCCAGTCCGCCCGTTTGGAATAACAATTCGAAAACAAAGGACTCTCCGCGCCGTTGATGTAAACTCCGAACTGGCCATACGATGCCGGCCAGCCGGAATCACGGTCGCCAACACTCGGGTACTGCAATCGTACGAATACATCGTTAAAAACCGGCTTTTTCAGATTGCTGCCGTCAACGCCCCGCACAAAATAGTTCGTAGATCCGCTGAGCGGTTTGATCCCGACATGCTCCAGAAGCAGGCTGCATATATCGGAGGAACTTACGGCGGAATTGTTTATTTTGAGCGCGGTTCCAGAACCCGGCAGGTCTGCGGTTAGACTGATGTCGTAAACGTCCAGCTGGCTCTCGCTGGTTGCGGCGTTATTAAACCAGAAAAGACCGGTTGTGTTTGTACAATGAATCTCGCTGACGCCCACTCCGTCCCCTTGGATGGTCACCGTCTTCCCGTTTAGATCCACCGTAACCCGGGTTTTGAAATGATATTCACCCGCCGGAACGATCAATGACCCGCCCCCCGCAGTAACAACCGCCTTCAGCGCGGTGCTGAACGCGGAGGCATCATTGTCCGTCGCAATGTTGGGAGTAGCCCCGTATGTCAGAACGTTTGCCGTCAGCACGGCCTGCGCCGCACTGCTTCCGAGCAGCAGAACCGCCATCGCAATAACTCTCATGGGAACCGCAGTGTTCACAAACTCGGCCAGCATCAGCAGTATTTTATTTTTTTTCATAATCAGACTCCTTCGCGTTAAAGATTAGTAACGGAAAATATCGTACGTGCGGGGATCCACCCAAATCATCGGACTCGTCGTGCCGGATTGGCCGTCGGACAAGGTGTTCGGACCCAGAACCAAATCATACGAGTTGCCGAAAGCCTGACCTGCGGTAGCATCGCCGCAGATCACAGCAATATTGGTTCGCCCGCTTGAGGTTCCTGAAAATATGTTGTCTGTAACACCTCCCTCACGAATAAGACCCAGCTGGATATCCGTGAACGGCGCGGTGGTGAGCCGGTTGAACGTATTGCGCACAACCTGCACCAGTCTGCGTGTCTGCAAAATAAGACCGAAATCACGGGCCCGAATGGTGCAGTCACTCACACAAAACATCGGCGCAACAGCGGGCTTGGCATCAGCAATATACCCAGGAGGCAGAGGAGTCGGCGGGCAGGTTGCCCAGAAATATTCATTCCATACTTTCACGCCGGTCATGCAATAATCCGTCGTGCAATGGTCTATAACAGCAGCTTCCATACGGATCCCTGAAGACCCCAGTTCATAGCCGACTTTCGCGCCGATAACACTGCAGTCTTGCAACGTTGGCGCATAACACTCACTCAGGTCAAAGCCGCAGTCTGCCAAATAGGTTGTGGTACTTGCCGGAGCCCTGAAACTGCAGTTCACGACTAAAGAACGGTAACAAGCCGCGTTCGTGGCCGTCGCAGGCCCGTCCCCCGAGTACG
>JBAZTQ010000094.1:0-13028 GCA_041661845.1 Kiritimatiellales bacterium
ATAAGGATTTAATTATGGAAAACGAAAACGATAAGCCGCAGACACCGGAACCTGAAAAGGGCGCACCGCCCCGCAAAAAACTGCCGCTGGTGAAACCGCCGATGCCGATGAAGGGCTTCGCCGCCTGGTTCCTGCTGATGGCGCTGGTGCTGATGGCGCTGCAGTTTTTCCAGAAGCCGGAACAGCAGGAGCAGACGAGTTATAATCCCGACTTTGTTCAGCTGGTGAAGACCGGCCGAATTATCAGCTGCGAAATCGTGCGCGACAGCACCGGCACCGATTACATCACCGGTGAACGGACCGATCTGGACGCGAAAACCGGCGCGCCGAAGAAGTTCCGTGTGGATGTGGTGGTTACCGAAGACCTGCTGAAGATGCTTCAGGAAAACAACGTGACCTTCAAAGTCCGTGCGCATTCGCCGTTCTGGCAGGTGTTCTGGAATGTGGCACCGTTCATTATCGGCTTTATCATCATCTATTTCTTTTTCTTCCGGCAGATGAAGATGGCGGGCGGACGGGCGATGAGCTTCGGCAAGAGCCGCGCCAAGCTGCTTCAGCGCGACGATAAGAACCGTACCACGTTTGCCGATGTTGCCGGTGTGGATGAAGCGAAGGAAGAACTGCAGGAAGTGGTCGAGTTTCTGAAAAACCCGAAACAGTTTCAGCGGCTCGGCGGTAAAATGCCGAAAGGGGTTCTGCTGGCCGGTTCGCCCGGCACCGGTAAAACGCTGATCGCCCGCGCCGTGGCCGGCGAGGCCGAAGTGCCGTTTTTCTCGATCAGCGGTTCGGACTTTGTCGAAATGTTTGTCGGCGTCGGCGCCAGCCGGGTGCGCGATATGTTCGAACAGGGGCGCAAGAGCGCGCCGTGCATTATTTTTATCGACGAGATCGACGCCGTCGGCCGCAGCCGGTTTTCCGGTATGGGCGGCGGACACGACGAACGCGAGCAGACGCTTAATGCCCTGCTGGTTGAAATGGACGGTTTTGACACCACCGAAGGCGTTATCATTATCGCCGCCACCAACCGTCCCGACGTGCTCGATCCGGCGCTGATGCGTCCGGGCCGTTTCGACCGTCAGGTTTTTATCGACCTGCCGAATCTCAAAGGGCGCGAAGAGATTCTCAATATCCACGTCAAACGCGTTACGCTGGCCAAAGATGTCGATCTCACCAAAGTGGCGCGCGGCACGCCCGGCTTTTCCGGCGCGGATCTGATGAACCTCGTCAACGAGGCGGCGCTGCTGGCGGCGCGGCGCGGCGCGGAAGCGGTGGAGCTGCCCGACTTCGAAGAAGCGCGCGACAAAGTGTCGTGGGGCCGCGAGCGCCGCAGTCACATGCTCGACGCCGAAGAGAAAAAGCTGACGGCTTATCACGAAGCGGGCCACGCTATCGTGCTGGCGAAAACCGAGCAGACCGAACCGGTTCACAAGGTCACCGTCATTCCGCGCGGCCGTGCGCTGGGTGCCACGATGCAGCTGCCGGAAAAAGACCGCTACACACAGGGCCGCAAACGTCTGATGGGCATGCTGATCGGCCTGATGGGCGGACGCGCCGCCGAAGAACTGATTTTCGGCGATGTCACCACCGGCGCGCAGAACGACATAGAGCGCGCCACCCGGATTGCCCGCGCGATGGTCTGCGAGTTCGGTATGAGCGAAACTCTCGGTCCGCGCAACTACGGTTCCGATCAGGAGCAGATGTTCCTTGGTCGCGAAATCAGTCGGCCCGAAAAGCACAGCGAGCAAATCACACAGAAGATTGATGAGGAAATCGACAGCATCCTCAAAGAAGCGCACGGAACGGCGATAAATATTTTGAAGGAACACCGCGACCGGCTGGAGCTGATTGCCGAACTGCTGATCAAGTATGAAACGCTCGACGGCGAACAGGTGATGGAAATTCTGGAAACCGGTGAAGTGCCCGACGGGCTGCTTAAAAACGGGAACGGTCACACCGAAACGCCTGCCGTGACGGAAGAAGTCGCGGCACCCGAAGCGGTGCCGGCCGAATAGTCCTCCATTTTCTACGGACGAAACAGAGAATTCATGCGGTTACGGTCTCCTTGACGGATGATCGGAAACGGCATGACGGTATGTTCGTTTCAGCTATGTCCGCTTTTAAGCCGGGCTGATACCTTCCGACCGTTGCACGCGGATCTGTTGCAGATCGCAGGTTTATGGTATATTATTTATGTAGACAGCGGACATACGAATTGTGCTGATGTACCGGGGGAATGCTATGAATTTTCGGTATAGAAAAATCAGATTGCTGAATGGCGGTGTCCGGAGTGCATTTATTCTTTTTTCTCTCGCGGTTCTGGGCCCGCTCCAAAGTCTGGCTGTAACCGGTCGGACGGTGGACGCAAAGGCGGACTTCGGCGCTGTCGGCAACGGAACAAACGACGATACGGTCGCGCTGCAAAACGCGCTCAATTATTTATCCACCAACCTGATAACCGACGCCGGGGTCTGCTTATACCTGCCGGCGGGCACTTATAGGATCACGAATCAGCTTACGTTTGTTGCTGCGACGAACGCTGCCGCCGGAGACTTTCAGGGGATTATGATTCGCGGGAACGGAAAAGACGGATCCAACGCCACGGTCATCTCTTCAACCGGCACCAACGGCGCGCTGCGTTTTAATGTGAACGACGATTTCATTCTGTACAACTTCAAGGTTCAGGTTCAAGACCTGCAATTTGAGGCCGGAGTGGCGAATGCCGGTGCCGCCATTGAAATTGCCAAGCTGACCGGTACAAATATCAGCATTAAAACAACGCCCTGGCTGCGTAATGTGGAAATAACCCGCGCTAACACCAACTGCTATTTCACGTACGGTTTCAAGGGAGAGGGCATATTAAGGCCGATCTTCGACAGCGTAAGTATAACCGGAAACCGCCCGGGAATGGCCGCCGGTATTCTGCTCACCAACCACTACAGCTACGATGTCGACAGATGCTTTATCAGTGATGCTGACGTGGCGGTTGATTCCCAGGAAGGCGGCGAGGGAAATTCCACAGCGTATACGACCATCACCAACGTCAACATCGGCGTGCGGATGAATGTGGAGATAGCGCATGTTTCGAGTTCCGGTGGCGGGGTCATCAACAGCCGCATCAGCGCGCATCAGATCGGCGTGTATATTGATAAGAAAAATTTTGCCACCTTCCACAATACTGTTTTCTCCAGTTGCGGCGGCCCGGGTTCTTACACGAATTTCTATGCGAACGAGTTTCGCCAGTCGACGATCTCAGACTGCACCTTTGTCGGCGGAAGCAATCAGTACGGCATTGTTCTGGTGGAAGACCGTGTCGGCATAAACAGCCAGAACACCATTGCTTATAACCGGTTCGGTCCGTTCGGCACCAGCATCCTGATCGGCACCAATGTTTCCCTGACCAAAATCATCGATAACAGCAACATTCAGAGCAATATTACCGATAACGGCATTAACACCTATATCGTCCACGGCACTCCGCGAACGTTCTATGACAGCCCGGCGGCGCATCGTACGGATGAAGATCTTCAATGGAGCTCCATCGCGACCAACTACGGCTCCGTCATTAATGTGACTAATTACGGGGCCAAGGGTGACGGTGTTGCTGATGATACGACGGCCCTAACCAACGCGGTGGCGGCGCTGAAAGCCAGTCTGGACAGTTCAGGTAAAGGAGCACTTTATTTTCCGGCCGGCCGGTACAGAACATCCAGACAGCTTGTACTGACGCAAAGCGGAGCCGACTGGCAGAAGATGGCGATTTACGGGGACGGCTCGCAGGTTTCCGTGATTGAGAAAACAACAGGCGGGGGTGCCGGGATATTCAAGATCACCTGCACGAGTCAGGTTCCGGCCCGGGTTCATAACATCCGTTTAAGCCCCGTTCAGTTGAGCAGCGGAACAGCATTTGAACTGATTCAGCAAAACGGCACCAATAACGGCCCCCGTTCACTGATCATGCATGATGTATTGATTAACGGCTCGGGCAACGGGTATTTCACGACAGCCATCGTCGGACAGGGGCTCGTGCGTCCGCTGTTCCAGAGCTGCTGGTCGGATTCCGGCGGGGGCCCCGGTTCCAGCGGAATGAAAATCTCCGGCGGTTACGGCTTTGACTGGCAGGGCGGGAAGTTCGGTGACATGACCGCTACAGCCGGATCGATCGACAGTCTCGGCGGCGCGGTGACCATCCGGGGCCCCGGTTTTTGCGCCGGCCTCAACACACGCACCGGATTAACCGTCAATGCGAACGGCGGGACGTTTGCGCTCTACCGGGCGCATATCAACGCAATCAACTGTCTGGTGGTGTCCAATGCGGGCTCCGCGTCGTTCGCTCTCACGGAAACCTTGTGGGGAGCCGCAGGCTATGACGGTTCAAGCAGTTCCCTGCGCTTTTTAAACTGCACGAATATCGTGGTTAGAGATGCTTCTTTATACAGCGCGCCGGGAACAAACCGTCCGCTGAACACCTTTATCGTGCTGGGGGGCGACAGGAACCGGAATGTCGACATCTCGGGCAATATGCTTCGCTTTGGCGACTATGAAGGAACCGGAATCAACATTGCTCCGGGCACCGCCAATGTTTCGGTGTACGACAACCGGTTTTTTAATCTCCCGGCAATCGACATCGTGAATGGCGAACCCACGGCGGCGATTTCTCTGCTGCCGATGGAATACCGTCCGGAGCTGGCCGGTTATTGGGATCTGGAAGAAGGAACCAACAGCACGGTTTACGGCAGAAATTATCTTCAGCACGGAACAATCTCCGGTGCGGGCTGGGTGGCCGGCAAATACGGAACCGGTCTTTCGTTCGACGGAATCAATGACAGCGTCACCATGGAGCATCCTCAGTTTGCAGAACTCACGAACAGCTTCACCATGATGGTCTGGGTGAAGCCGGCAAAAGAAATTTCGGGCGGCACTCAGGGCGGCGGGCAGAGCTATGTGATTTCCGGCTCCAGTCCCGACACCAACGCCGATCATGCGGCTGTAATACTTTCCGTCGGAACCAATGGAGTTAAAGTGGTTGAGAACGGGTTGACCAATGCTCCGGCGGTGATTGATTGGACCGGAACCGTCTCCTCGACGATGTGGACGCACATTGCGGTGACCTACAGCAACGGCGTTCCCCGGTTGTATATCGGCGGAGTTCTGATGGCGACGGGCAGTGCCGGCGCAGGGCAAGTTCTGCATCCCGGCGGATCATCGTGGGGCGGCGACTCGCGGGGCCGGTACCAAGGCTCAATGGATGAGGTCCGGGTGATTGACCGGACGCTCGGTGCAGTAGAGATCAATGTGGAAGCGAACGGAGCGATCTGTGACTTTAACGGTTCGCAGGCCACGGTCAGCGCCTTTAGCACGGCGGCGGACTGGGACGGCGGAGCGTTTCCTGCCAATGACCTGATTCTTAATATTGCGCGGTTCAATAAGACCGGCTACGCGAATCAGTTTACCAACGCAAGCTACAGCGTGAACGGTCTTATCTTCGGCGACGGTATTACTGCGACAGCCGACACAACGGTCACGATCAGCGGCGGGGCAGGACAGCAACTGAAGCTCGGCGACGGCGGTATTGTGATGAATGCCGGTGCAGGGAAAGCCGCCATCAATAAAATCCAGCTGGGAGCAGATCAGTCGTGGATTAATTATTCTACCAACATTCTTTCTATTGGCACGCTGGGCAATCTCTCCAGCAACATCCCGTACATCGTTACTCTGGCCGGAACCGGGCCGATTAAGATCACCGGAGTTATCAGCGATAACGCTGCCGGGACAACCGCCGTCAACGTTTACGGAGCGGCGGTTACTCTGAGCGGAGCCAATACCTTTGCCGGCGGAACAACCGTTTCGGCGGGTGCTTTGACCGGTACGTCGTCCGGGGCTTTTGGCGCGGGCAATATCACCGTGTCGAACGGTGCCGCGCTGGTTTTGCAGAATAATGCCGCGATTCGCACCGGAACAAGTCTGATGCTGGGCACCAATGCGGCGCTGACACTTTCCTTTACCGGATCGGATAAGATCGGCCGCCTTTCGCTGGACGGCGGAATATCCTGGCTGACCAACGGAACCTATAACGCGACAACTCTTGGTATGCTCGGCACCGGAACCTACACCGGCAGCGGCAGTCTTGATGTCGGATATTACACGCTGACCGGCAGTGCGACCGGTAACGGTACCGTTTTCCCGGCAAGTACGAATGTGCTGCTTGGCAGCAGTGCGAACTTCCTGATTACGGCGTCTAATTACTACCGGATCGCTTCACTCACCACCAATGAAGCATCCGTCGGTCTGGCGTTTGACAACAGCAGCACGGCGACTAACTTCGTCTGGAGCAACGTGCAGTCTGCGGGCGCGCTGGTTGCGACCTTTACGGAGCAGCTGGCTGCGGATCCGGCGAATACGCCGTACTGGTGGCTGGCACAATACGGACTGACCAATTTCACCGCCGATGCCCTGACGGATGCTGACGGAGACGGACTGCTGACCTGGCAGGAATATATCGCCGGCACCAATCCGACCAATCCGGCCTCGGTTTTTGAAATCACCGGCAGCAGCGTTACCCCGCAAGGCGCAGTCATCCGGTGGTCCAGCGCATCGAACAAACTCTACAATCTCAGCCGGACCACCAATCTGCTGGAAGCATTCTCTGTCATAGCGGGAGCGAGCAATATGCCCGCCACTCCGCCGGAGAATGGCTATACCAATCCGGTACAGGCCGGCGGCGCCTCCTTCTACCGGGTCAATGTTCACGAATAGGACGCTTAGACCCGACTGCCGGGCGCAGCATCGCCTGAACGCAGATGATCGGAAACGGCATGACGGTATGTTCGTTTCAGCTATGTTCTTCTCTATGCCGGATTGATATGGTGCGTCGCGATATGCAGTCCGCTCAACCAAGACTGAAAGAGGAGATTGTTCATGAACAGGCCGATAATCAGCTTCCTTCTTGCGCTCGCCGCCGGTGCGGCACTTGCCGGTGAATCCATTGTAGGTAATGTCAGGGTGCAGGCGCTTTCGCCGACACTGGTACGCATTGAACAAAAAGGCCCGAAAGGGTTTGAAGACCGGAATACGCTGACGGTTGTGAATCGTAACTGGGCGGGCATTCCGCTGGAAGTCAGCAAGAAGGACGGCAAAGTTCTGCTGACCTCTTCCTCTTATCAGATTGAAGTTCCTGAAAACGCTAAAGACCTTGACGGAATTATCCTGCGCGATCCGGCAGGAAAAATTCTCCACACCATTTCAAAGGACGACCTGAAGGCCGACTTCCTGCCGGTGCCTGATGCGGTGTCCAAGGTCTGGGTGATGCCGGATGTTCCCCGGCTGGTTCCTCCGGCCTGGGGGGCGGTAGTTGCTCTGGCGTCCTGCACTGAAAACAAGGAAACGTCCGGCTGGGATATGGCCAATCAGGCTGCGGATTTGTATCTATTCATACCGGCGGGTAACTATGCCGCTTTCCGGCAGGAATTTCTGAAGCTGACCGGCCCGGTTCCGATGCCGCCGCTTTATGCGTTCGGTTTGTGGTTCAGCCGTTACTGGCCTTACTCGGAGCAGGAGTCGCTGGCGCTGATGGACGAATTCCGGGCCAAAGGATTCCCGCTGGATGTGCTGGTCTGCGATACCGATTGGCGTGTGGGAGCGTCAAGCGGCTACGGGGTGAACACCAACCTGTTTCCTGATATGGCCCGTTATATCGCCAAAGCACATGAAAAAAACGTCCGGACCGTGTATAATGACCATCCTGAAGCGCAGACTCCCGGCGCGCTCGATCTGAAAGAGCTGACCTATCGCGAAGACGGCCTCAACAGCCTGCTGAATATCGGTGCCGATGTCTGGTGGTATGACAAGAACTGGGGCAAACGTCTGAAAGCACCGGACGGTTTGACCATTGAGTTCTGGGGAATGGTCGTCTATCATGATATGACACTCAAGAATCGTCCCGATCAGCGCCCGCTGATCATGTCGAATGTAGACGGAATCTGGAACGGGCTTCGGCTGACTCCGAGTCATCCAGCGGCGCATCGGTATCCGATCTGGTGGACGGGTGATACGCTGGCTTTCTGGGAAGAACTGCGGGCCGGGATCGAAAACGGCGTCAACAGCGGGATTGACCGGATGATGCCGTATATTAATGAAGATTTAGGCGGGCACGTTCTGACGCCGACGCCTGAACTGTTCGCGCGCTGGTTCCAGTTTGGATCTTTCTCGCCGCTGCCCCGTCCGCACAGCTGGCCGAAAGACGCGCATTATCCCTGGGCGTACGGCGAAGAGGTTGAGAAGATTTGCCGTGAATACACCCAGCTGCGTTACAAGCTGCTACCGACGATTTACACCGCTGCCCGCCGCACGTATGACACCGGCACTCCGCTTCTGCAACGTTGCGATTTGCAGTGGCCGCAATATCCGGAAGCCGCCGGCGGACTTCAGTATCTTTTCGGCGAGGATCTGCTGATTGCGCCTCAGTGCCGCAGCGGGCTTGATACCATACCTGCTTCGATGCTCAAGACGCCTGACGGCGAGCCGGGGCTTCGCGCCGAATATTTTGACAATGAAAAACTGCAGGGAACGCCCCAGCTGGTGCAGGTTGAACCGCGAGTATTTTATAACTGGGCAAAACGTCCTGACGGGCTTCCCAAGAATAAGACATCGGTGCGCTGGACCGGCACGCTGGGCCCGGTCAAAGAGACCGCGGAATATGAATTCGGGCTGACCTCCAAAGACGGTTCCAAACTGTGGATCGGAGATACCGAACTGATCAGCAAATCACAGGCATTGAAGAACCGTCACACCATCGAACTCACAAAAGCCCGGATCAAACTGGAGGCTGGAAAGTCCTACCCGATCAAGCTGGAGTTTTTTGCGAAAGACAGCGGGGAATGCAACCTGTTCATGGGATTGACCGGAACAATTGATGACACAGCACACCAGACCCGCTCGCTCTGGCTGCCGCCCGGACACTGGCAGGATGTCTGGACCGGCGAAACGCTGGAAGGCCCGCGAACCATTACAGTTACTTCTGATCTGGAACATACGCCGATCTATGTGCGCGAAGGCGGAATGATCTTCACGGCACCGTTGCGGATGTCATCCGGCACGCCGGTCTGGGATAAGCTCACCGTGGATGCCTTTGTTCCGGAGTCCGGGAAAACCGTGCGGGAAATCTACGAGGATGACGGACTTTCCAACGGCTACCTCAAAGAAAAATTCAGCCGCACCGGCGTTGCTCTGAGAACGGAAAAAGGCAAAACGACCCTGACTGTTGAGCCGTTTGTCGGCGGATTTCTTCAGAAGGGGTTCAAGCGCGACTGGACGCTGCGTCTGCACCTTCCTGCCGGAAAGACGGCATCACAGTTCAGCGTGAACGGGAAAAAAGCTGACGGCGTTAAAGTGCTGAAGCCTGCCGAAACACGTGTATTCCCCTTCACCGGCGCAGCACCCGGCATGAAATCCGGCGATGTCGTGGAGTTTTCGATTCCGGGGTATTCTGCGGATAAGAACCTTACGGTCAGCCTTGTGCTTGAAAACGCCGTGAAAAAATAAACGCATTATCCAAATAATGCGGTTTCGGCGGGAGATTATCCGCGCCGGCAACAATGGAGAAAATTATGAACAAGCGGTCATTCATTATTTCTGCGTGCGGCCTGCTCGGCCTGAGTTCCCCGCTGTCGTTTGCGGACACTGCCGCGAAGCAGCCGAACATTATTTTCATTCTTGCGGACGACCTGGGCTGGAACGGCGCTGGTTGTCAGGGGAACAAGGATGTTTCCACGCCGAACATTGACCGGCTGGCGGCGCAGGGCATGCGGTTCACGCACGCCTACGCCGAACCGCAATGTTCACCGACCCGCGCCGCGCTGCTGAGCGGCCAGTGGGGTGCGCGGACCGGCGTTCATAAAGTTCTCAATGAAAAGGATCCGCTGTTTGCGCCGCTCATACCGGCACCCGCAGGCGAGCTCCCGCCGGAAACCGGAAACCTTGCGGTCATGATCCGGAAAGCCGGATACACCACCGGTATCAGCGGCAAGTGGCATGTCGCCGACAACCCCTACGCGGCATCTTTGAAAAAACGCCCCGGCTATTTTGACGCCTACGGTTTTGATTACGTGGGCGACTGCCGTAAAACGGCGGTGCCGGATAAGGACGTGGATGCTATTACGAGTGACATCCTGACTTTTATTGAGACGAATAAAAACCGTCCGTTTTTTGCTTACGTTGCGCATCTCTCGCCGCACGCACCGATGGAAGCGCCCAAGGCGCTCATTGATAAATACGTCGCGAAGGGGTTCAGGAAGAGCAGTACGCCTCTGGGAAAATTTAAAGAAATTCCCACGGCGGATTATTACGCGATGATCGAACATCTCGACGAGGGCGTGGGCCGTCTGCTGGATAAGCTGGACGAACTCGGCCTTGCGGACAACACCGTCGTCATCTTCACGAGCGACAACGGCGGGATGAACCGTGTTGCCGACATGTCACCCAAACGGATGGCAAAAGGCGCGTCCTATGAAGGCGGCGTCAGTGTTCCGCTGGTAGTGCGCTGGCCGGGTCACGTGAAGGCCGGAAGTGTATGTGACACGCCGACGCATACCGTCGACTGGTATCCGACATTTGCCGACATCGCCGGCGGTGTTATTCCTGAAGGACATAAACTCGACGGACAGAGCATTCTTCCGCTGCTGACGCACACCGGTACGATCAAACCCCGCGCGCTCTACTGGCATGTCCCGACCTACACCGTCAATTACGCGCGGACGCCGTGCAGCTTCATGATCGAAGACGGCTGGAAGCTGATCTATTATTTCGGGGACTTTCTGGATGTGACCGGTCAAACTCCGCCCGATAAACTCAATGCTCCCTTCGGTAAACTGGTGGTTGGCTCCCGCACGGAGCTTTATAACCTCAATACAGATCCTTCCGAGACACATGACCTTGCCGCCGAACAGCCGGAGCGGGTGAAGGCGCTTTACGCCGAACTTGAAGCCTGGTGGAAAGATACCGGCGCAAAGTTCCCGGTGAAGAACCCGGATTTCGATGCGTCGAAATGGTGACAACTCGGTACCGGCAAAGTGGAGTGATGAATCAAATGAGTTCGGCGCCGGCAGACGGTGTGACGGCGATGAATTCCGGCGTGATTCCTTTGGCGCGGCAGGTTGCGCTGATTTTTTCCGATACGGCCTGTGCCTGCTGCTTTTGAACCATGACGATGGCGCATCCGCCGAAACCGCCGCCGGACAGGCGCGCGCCGGGAGCACCCGCTGCGCGGGCCGCTTCAACAACGATATCCAGTTCCGGACAGGAGTTTTCAAAGTTTTCGACCGAGCTTTGATGCGATTCGAAAAGAAACTGTCCGAACGACTTGATGTCCTGATGACGGAGCAGTTCGACGCCGCGTTCTACCCGGTCGATTTCGCCGATGACGTGGGCGGCGCGTTTAGCGGCACCCTCGGCGATCCGGCTCCGGTTTGCCGCGAATTCTTCCGGCGATACATCCCGCAGGGCGGCGACCGGATGCGGCAGAAGTTCTGCCAGCTGTGCGGCGGCCTGTTCACAGCGTTCGCGTCGTTCATTGTACGGCGAATCGGCGAGACTGTGCTTAACGCGCGGGTTGACGACGAGAAATTCAATGTCGTCCGGCAGTGAAACCGAGGAAACATCCAAGGTTCGGAAATCTGAATGAATGAGGCCGTGGCCGATACCGAAGATGCTGGAGAACTGATCCAGCAATCCGCACTTGGTTCCGGCGAACTGGTGTTCCGCTTTCTGGCAGAGACGGGCGATTTCTTTTTTGTCGACAGTGACTCCTAGAATTTTCAATACGGCAAAGGCGGCGGAGACTTCGAGCGCGGCGGAGCTGGAGAGTCCGGCACCGAGCGGTACAGCACCGAACGAGGTGCAGTCGAGTCCGTCGATTTTATGGCCCAGATATTCCTGAATAAAGTAGAAGACCCCTTTGACATAATTTCCGCTTCCAATGTTTGGAACTTTAGCGGTGTCGGTGACGTCGAAGCGGGCGCGCTGTTCGGCGTCTGCGGCGTACAGGTGAATACCGGGGCGGGCGGAGCGGGAGATGCAGAAGCAGTGACCCAAATCGATGGCGGCCGAAAGGACGGTGCCGGCATTGTAGTCGGTGTGGTTGCCCAGCACTTCAATGCGTCCGGGGGCCCAGGCGATACTTTCCGGGGTTTTTCCGAAATTTTCAAAATGAGCGGCAACGGTTTTCCGGAGAACAGTTTCTTTATTCATGGCAATCACCTTTCATAAACTCTTCCCACTTTAAGCTCTGCCGCCGTGTTTCACCATAGGTGAAAAAGGCAAAGTCATAGACATTCCGGTCAATATGCGCTTAATTTATCAAATGCTGGATACGCTTACCCATACGATCAGTCAAAAGGTTGCCGAGGTATTCGATCTTTATACCGAGCTGCATGGGGCGCGGGTTTCCCTTTTCGGGCCCGATAAGCGGATTCTTTATCCGGATGAAAAGGGGCGTCCGAACTGCGCTTACTGCCGGATGCTGCGTGAAACGCTGAAGCTGGATCCGTGCTGCCGCGAGCTTGACCGGCAGATGATGGAAGCCGCGTTGCAGAAAAACGAGATGATTTCCTACACCTGCCACGCCGGTATGCGGGAAGCGGTGGCTCCGCTGGTGGTGAATAATGAACTGGCCGGGTTTGTGATGATCGGGCAGTTCCGCAGTCAGGTGGCCCCGGACATTTCTCCGTATGCGGCCCGCTGGGAAGCGGAGCAGGGCAACAGTGCGCTGCAGGAGGCTTTTGCGGGCAGCACCGTGTTTCCGGAAGAGAAAATCGAGGTGCTTCTTGCGATGCTGCGTCAGCTGCTGGAGCTGATTATCCGCAGCCAGCTCATTCACCATAAAGATTACGATTTGATTGAGCCGGTTATTGAACGGATCCGGCGGCATCCGGAGTGTCTGGTGAGCCTGAAAGAGGCGGCGCAGATCAGCGGCCGCAGCGCCTCCACGGTTTCGCGGCTGTTTAAAAAAATAACAGGGCAGAGCTTCGAGCAGTACC
>JBAZTQ010000095.1:0-12929 GCA_041661845.1 Kiritimatiellales bacterium
ACTTGACCGCCGGCACTTATTTCCTGCGCTACGATCTCGAATATGATCTGAATCCAACCAATGACAGCGGCACACTGGCCGGATTTGCTTTTACCGATGCCACCGGCGAAAAAGTGGCCGGCGTGGCCCTGCAGTATGACGTTGCCGCAGCGAGCGTTCCAACCAACCTGACCGTAACCGAACTTGCAGACCTCGGAACCAATTTCATCGGCAAAGTGTCCTTCATTGCTAAAGTCGATATGGGCACTAAAAAAATGGCGGTCTGGTATGATCTGACCGGAACCGGCAGTTTTTCGGCAGAAGGCAGCCCGCAAACCAACAACATTGACGTCACCCTTCTGTCCATTGATAACCTGCATCTTCAGACAACCGGAGATTTCCGTCCCGCCGGTTCAACCAATTCCGCTAAAGTCGGCCTGCTCCGGATGAGCGACAGCTTTGCGGATGCCGCGGCAGCTGACCGCACCGTGCCGCCTGCAAAATATTCAAATGAGTGGACTTTTGAGCGCGACGCCTCCGGCCGCCCTCTCAGCGACACCATCAACTCCGGCACGAACAGCCCGCTGGCGAAGTTTGCCGCAGGCTTCGGCACCAGCGTGTTCACCACCAATCGTTCGTTGCGCTGCATCGGCGAAGATGCGGGTGCCGACGGCGTGTGGACCAACGGAGCCTTTCTGGACGCCGCTCTGACCTCGACCACCTCCGGCGTACATTATCTGCGTTATGACATTGCGTATGATCTCAGCTCATCCAGCAACAACAGCGGCACGGTGCTGGGGGTTTATTTCACCGGCGAAACGGGCGATAAGGCCGCCGGCGTGGTGATGGGTTATGATAAAGGCAATCTGACGAACGGCATACCGCCGGGAAGATCACTGGTTGTGATTCCCGGTGCAACGGATCTAACCAACAACGGCACACTGACAGCCATAGCGGAAGTCGACCTTGACACAAAGACGCTGAAGGTTTGGTACGGGCTGAACGGTTCTAACCCTACCGATTACGCCTCACCGTCTTTTACGACCAATATCACGCTGACATCTATTACAAACCTGCGCTTCCAGGCCACCGGGGACTTCCGGCCTGCCGGTTCGACCGATTATGCCGACGTGGATAATATCCGTCATATTGCCAGCACTTCCGCCGGAGGCGTTGCCTGGAGCAATATCACGGAGTCCGTCGCAAATCTGGCACTGCCGCCGGTACTGAATCTTCTGGTAACAGACAGCCTTTCGGGGAGTATGGAGATCGGCGAAACAAATACGGTAACGGTTGTTATCAGCAACACCGGAGGCAGCCCTGCCTCAAGCGCCTCTTCCACGCTGAACGGTGCTTCTTCGTTTTCTGTAACCTCTAACAATACGGCGGTCACACTGGAGGCCGGAACATCTATCACAAACACTTATGTCATGATTGCCAATGCCAACGGATCTTATGATTTGACGATTCAGGCAATATCCACAGAAACAAACAGTGCGGCTACAAACCTCAGTATCGTAGTCGGCTCACAAATCAGTTATCTCACCAACAGTATCGCGTCGGTTTCCGGCGGCACTGTTCCGGGAAATTATGTACCGGGTGAAACCATCAACATTACGGTGGTCAGCACCAATGACGGTGCAAAAACTGTAACCAACATTATTAATACTCTTTCCGCCAATCCGGCGTATTTCACCATCACACCGGCCTCGGCAATTTATCCGACCATGGACGTCGGCCGATCCGCCTCGACGACCTACACCGTTGTAATAAGCAATGCAACACCGGCCGGTATTTACACCTTTAGCGTAACAAATCAGGCGGGCAGTCAGAGCTGGGCCGGTTCGTTTACGCTGCCGGTATTCGTCGGAGCTAAGCCATCCGTCACAAACGCCCTGCTCATTGAGGTGTCCGCCGGTGAAACCGCCACGAAGCAGCTGATCCTGAATAATTCAGGAAATGCCGGCACAAGCTTTTCGTTGAGCGATGACGGTTCGTGGCCGCTTTCCTATCTGGTCACAACGAATAATGCGGTTGCCATGGAGTCCTTCGCCTGGTTTGGCGAACTGCCCGACACCAACGCCATGTTTACTGACTGGACAGATACCGGCAGTTCACCAATGAACTTCGGCTTCAACTTCCGGCTGTACGAAACGGTCTATACGAACTTCTCGGTCAGTACATACGGTGCCATCGTCCTCACAAATACCGTCCTCGGTGCCAATGCCGCCGGCATACTGCCGCTCGGAACCGCCTCCGTTATAGCCCCCTTCTGGACTGGAACAGCGGTGAATACCAACAGTGTCCGTTTCAGACAATATACCAATGACCATCTGGTTGTTTCCTGGGGCTTCAACACCGGAAGTGAATTTCAGGCAATGCTGTATACGAACGGAAATATCCGTTATCTCTACCAAGCAGTTCCCCGGACTTCTGTTGCGGCCGTTGGAGTTCAAGATGCAGAGAGTTCCCTCAATGCAGAAAACTACATCGCCGACAGCAGCAGCCGGGCAAATATTCTGTTGACGCCGAAACGCAACTCGTGGGTTACCTATTCACCGATAAGCGGAATGGTACCGGGCTTGGGTGGCAGTACCGTTACCTTTACAGCAAATGCAGCCGGACAGACCGCAGGAACCACTACGTTTAATGTCTTGGTTACCTGGGGCGATGGCACAACCAGCACGGTAGCCGTCACGGTTCGGGTTATTCAGTCCACACCCGGACTGACTGCCAATCCTTCCCCCGCAGACTTCAGCGGCCCGGCAGGCTTCATTACCCGCACCAATGTGTTTCTCGTCAATACCGGCAATGTGGCGCTGGCCTATACGATCACGGACAGCGGAGCGCGCACCAACGGCTATAACTGGGCCGCCAACAACTTCCAATGGCAGACCGTAATACCTGTGGATGCCAATGTGCTCACATGGACAGCCGGAACAAACGGTAATTTCAGCCAGGCAGTTCCGATCGGGTTCCCATTCCCCTTCTTTGGCACGCTCTACACACAGCTTGCTATCGGCGTCAACGGCTGGCTTACATTCGGCGAAAGCCGCTTTATCGCGCCGTATTGGGGTGATCTGTCGCTCGATGGAAATGCCAGTATCGCTTATGCCGGCAACGGAAACCAAATGGTGGTCACTTGGGCCAATATGAGCCAGACCGGCGGCGGAAGTGACCAGACCTTCCAGGCGATTCTGAGCAGGGACGGTTCCATACGATTCCAGTATAACAACCTGTCTGGAAGCAATGTCTGGCCTTACACAACAATCGGTCTGCAAGATGATACAACCCAGACAAGTGCGACACTGAGTAATGTGACCACCACCGTCTCTAATACAGTCTATACATACTCCAACAAAGTAACGGTGGTAACCAACAGTCCGTTTGCAGAAATAAATCCAGGGTTGGTAATAACAAATACGCAACAAATCGTAACCGGAACCAATTATGTGCCTGTTTACAAAAATGATATTTCCAGTCAGGCGATTCTTTTTGTGCCGGCTAAACGGATTGTCATCACAGCGAGTCCTCTGTCAGGAACGATTGCGGCGGGTGAAACAAATACGGTTACGCTGACCGGCGATGCACGCAGTCTGACCCTCGGAGGCACCAATGCCGTCACAAACAGCACTGTATTTAATATCAGCTATACTGGTGGAAGTACTCTGCTGCCCGCGACCTTCATTGCAACGAACAGTGTGCAGACTGCCTATTCCGCTCAGATGGCGGCGTGGCTTGCCGGTACGGATCTTTTCGTGACCGATATTTCGCAGAGCGCCAACGGATCGCGGACTATTACCTGGCCCGCCGCCAGCGACCGCCTGTCCCGAACCTATAAAGTATGGTACACGCTGGATCTCATGCAGAGCTTCCAATGGCTGGCGACTGTTCAAAACGGCACCGGCTATGTGGATGCAGTTCACACCAACGAGCCGGCGGTCTTCTATAAAGTGACGGTGGAATAAAACGCACCGCTCTCCATGAAAAAACCGCGCTGAATTCCAGCGCGGTTTTTTTGTGCAGAAAATCATGAATGGCTTTTGACAAGAGCGCCGCTCTCATCTACTTTATGCGCTCCGTTTTTTGAAGGGCCGGTAGCTCAGTTGGTAGAGCATGTGACTTTTAATCACAGGGTCCCGGGTTCGAGCCCCGGCCGGCTCACTCTCAGAAACGAACGCCGGACTGATCGTTCGCTTTCCTTTGTCTTACGCACCGGTACTTCCGAAACCGCCGGTTCCGCGAGTCGTCTCGGAAAGTGCGTCCACAAGCTCGTAATGAATCGGCGAACTGTCGGTCGCTACCAGCTGAAAAAGCCGCTGCCCTTTCTCTGCGGTATACGGCTCACTCTTGATGTGGTCACACATCGCCATAATCTCACCGCGGTAACCGCCGTCGATCAGACCAATGGAGTTGGACATGCGCAGCGGTGTTTTTGAAATACTCGACCGAGGGAAAAGATAATAAGCGCGTCCATCGGACGGCTCACAGGAAATACCCAGCTTGATTGGCTTAGTCTCTCCCGGCTCAAAGGTGACGTCCTCGAGGATATAAAGGTCAAGGCCGGCGTCGCCGTCGTGGAAATGGCCGTGATTCCGGTAAAACTCCCGGGCTGTTGCATTGTGCGGTTTGATAAAAAGCTTCATCATTTCCCTTTCTGCCGATTACGGATTGGACAGAAGATTAAAATCCTGTTTATCCTCCGAATCCAGTCAAAACAAGAAAAGGAACTGCGCGAATGTTAAATTTAGCCGTTTTAGGATCAGGATCAGGCTCCAACTATCAGGCCATTGCCGAAGCAATTGATGCGGGAACTCTAAACGCCCGCATTGTGTGCGTTCTTTCAGACGTGAAAGAAGCCTACATTCTCGAGCGTGCCCGCCGGTTCGGCCATCCAGCCTTTTATATCGACTGCGCTCCATTCAAGACCAAGCTCGACGGCGCAGCCGAACAGCACGTGATCGAACTCATTAAACAGCACGGCGGAAACTTCATCGCCCTCGCCGGGTTCATGCGGATCGTTAAGCCAGGGCTGCTCCGCGCCTTTGCCGGGCGCATCGTCAATATCCACCCTTCTCTGCTCCCCGCATTTCCCGGCCTTGAGGCAGGACGGCAGGCTCTTGAAGCGGGAGTCAAAGAGACCGGCTGCACCGTGCATTACGTTGATGGCGGCGTCGATACGGGCCCGATTATATGCCAGCGCAGGGTGCCGGTGATTCCCGGCGACACCGTTGAAACCTTAATGAACCGTATCCACGCTCAAGAACATATCGCCTACTCCGAAGCCCTGCGGAAAATATCCAAAGGCTGAAGTTGCACGCGATAATAACGGGCGGCGTCCCTTGGCGCGGGGATGGGGAAACTTACCGCATCGCCCGTTCCGGTTATATTGGCAACAACGCTCCAGCTGCTTAGCAGGTTGGTTGTGCTCTGCACCTCATACACCCGTCCGGTGACACTTACCCATGTAAGGGTTACATTGCCATGTCCGTCGCTAAGGCGATTAACCTCAAAATAGTTAGCCGCATTATTGGGGTCTGATTCAGCGGCTGAAGCACCGGTACCGGCATTGCCGCTGTCGCCCAGCGGACCGGATGGCCCTTGCAGTTCATAGCATCCCATATCCGCTCGTTGAGGAAGAGTCACGGGACGGGGATTGCCGTCGAGGTCGTTCGTGGGTGCCAGATAAAAAGTGGCACTGTTAAAACAGGGCGAATTGCTCGAAGAAAGATGATAGTCCCCGCCTCCGATAAAGCCGGGATCGCCGGTTTTTGAAAGCACAGCCGTCGGATAACCATACTGCACATCGCTATACCAGATATTGATGTTTCCGGAACGGCAATGCAGGTTGAGGTATGTGGGTGAAGGCACATTGGTTCGAGTACCCACGATGGTAGCGTTGGAACACGTATTCCCCCAGAAAATCATATTACGCAAGAACGGGCTTTGGTGAGAACTCAGTCCGCCGCCGCGCGTATTGGCATGGTTATCTGCTACGGTGCAATTTACGCCGGTTGGCGAACAGCCTGTGCCGATGTAGAATCCGCCGCCCAAACCGAAGTCAGGAACCAATTTTGTGCTCTTGTATCCGGGATCTTCCGCCCATGTCCGATTATCGACGATCAGGCTGTTCACTATAAAGGGTGAACTGCCGCGCAGCAGAAGGAGGCCTCCCCCGTTTTCATCTTCGTCGGTCGTATCGCTCTTTCTCTCCAAACGATCCTCCGGAAAAAGCTGCCGCACCACCACAGAAACACCGTTGGATTCTACCCAGTAGTTTGGTGCCTGATTATTCCGGACGATGCAACGTTCGACTCGCGGACTGCTGTTATCCAAAGTCATCCCGCCACTGTTATCCGTCACCGTGGTTCCAGTGACGGCAGCATTCATGCTGTCTTTGATTAATATCCCGCGTCCGTTACAATTGCTGACTATTGAGTCTCGGATGTAGAGGCCGCTGCTTCCCGCAACATAAATACCGATCCCCGCATCACCGGCCAGTCCATGTCCTACGTTCTCGACCGTACAGTTTCCGATGCGCGGTGTTGATCCGCCTTCGCAACAAATACCGTTCAAAACATTGTCAATCGTGCAACCCTGAATGACCGGGCTTGAATTATTTGTGCAGTCAATTCCGTTCAGCGCACAGTCATATATCGTACAATTTTCGATCCGGGGGCTGGCATTGCTCAAAGCCACCCCGTGAAAGAAATCGCAATCCCCATCCGTACAGTCATTCAGGGTAACAGTGATACTCAAACCCTTTATTACCGTATTGGTTGTCTCGCCGCTCTTTATTGTGAATACCGCGCCGGCTCCGACACTGTTAACGATGGTGCCGGACGGATTGTTATGCCACGACTTAATGGTTACAGCCTTGCCGTGTGTATCGATATTGTAGTTACCCTCGCCCGAATAGGTTCCATCATTCACAAGCACCGTCATTCCGTTAGAGGCCACATTAACGGCTTCTTGAATGGCATCGAATGGATGAAGCATGGTGCCATTCTCAGCCGGATCACTGCTCTGCGGATCCATCGGCCAAAGGTCATTCGGGGCGTCATCATCCACAAAGACCGGATCGAGAGAGTTGTACGGCTGAGTTCCCAGCGCGATTTCTTCGGCATCAAATAAACCGTCGCCATCACGGTCGGTCGTTACCGGATTTTCAATGACTACGGGATTGAACCCGCGGCCGACTTCCCAAGAATCAGAAAAGCCATCCCCGTCGGTGTCGGGATTGTTAGGATTGGTGATGTAGAGATTGTCTGTGGCATTGGTAGTGATTTCATAATAATCATTCAGACCGTCATCATCACTGTCACTGTTCCGCGGATCCGTTGATCCCGGCATTCCAAAAAAGAAAGAGGAAGGCGCACCGGTGACGGATGTATAAACAGCCAGCCAGAGAGTATTAGAGCAAAGGCTGTACTCCGGAATGTTCAGCAGCCCGTCACCATCCGGGTCGCCGGAAGCGCCGTTTATGCCGGTCGCACCTGATGGTAACGAGGCCAGCAATCCATGTTTAACTTCCCAGCCGTCCGGCATTCCGTCCCCGTCGGTATCGGCGTTGGTCGGGTTGCAATTGTTGATATATTCATCTTTGCTAATCAGTCCGTCAGCATCGGAGTCCAGCAATGCATCGGCACTGTTGGTCGGGTTGAGCGACAGCATGTATGTGAATTCCCAGCCGTCCGGCATACTGTCACCGTCGCTGTCTCTGTTTTTCGGGTTGGTGCCGAGGTTGTGTTCCTGAAGGTTGGTCAGTCCGTCGCTGTCCGGATCCAGCGCCGCATCGTTCATCAAAGGATTGAGTCCGTTATGCACTTCCCAGCCATCTTTCATTCCATCGCCATCCGTATCCGCATTGCCCGGATCCGTGTTGTTTTGAGACTCCTCAATGTCGGTCAAACCGTCATGATCGCCGTCACTGGAACCGCCGGGAAGGAGAGGATTCAAATGATAACGGACTTCCCATCCATCATTCATGCCGTCGTGATCGGTATCGGAATCAAGCGGATTAGTTCCGGAATCAAGCTCGCCATCCACAAACCCGTTAAGATTCACGTCTACTCCAGCCGGATAAGTATTTGTGGAAACGTGTCCATCGTTTCCATCCACGAGGCTGTCTCTATCGGTATCCACTGTGCGCGGGTCGGCATTATAGATACGAACCTCCTGTGTTCCGTCGATCAGGCCGTCGGCGTCCTGATCTGCATTAGTCGGATTCAAACCGGCAAGATATTCGCCCCACTCCGAGATTTCGTCATGGTCATAGTCGGCCGTTCCGTTACTGTTCGTCAGCGAACCGAAATTAGTCAATTCCCAGCTGTCCAGCAAACCGTCCCGGTCTGAATCCGACAGAATAGAAAATATCTCCATTCCGGCGGAGCCTTCAGCCACATAGGTATATCCGCCGCTGACAAAAACTCCATAGGCGGATCCCGCCGTCTGGACATGAACAGCAAGCGCCGGGGAAGACGGCGTACTGATATCTAAAACCACCAGTCCGTTTGTCCCGTCGGCGATGTAGGCATAGCTGCCGCTGACAAAAACTCCTGAAGCATTTCCGTCGGAGTCATAGCTTCCGCAAAAATTCAGATTGGTATCCATTATTTTGATGCCGTAGGTACCCGCAGCCGCAACAATATTCGACCCGTCACTGTGAATACCTGTCGCGTTCTGGCTGGTGAACAATGATCCTGCTGATTTATCGGCTACAGGTGCTGTCGGAGTGTTTACGTTAAATCTCCATACGTTTTCATTTCCCGCCAGATAGGCGGAATTCCCCCGCACAACAACATCGTGCATGATCCAGCTGTTGGCTGTACCCGACTTAAACTGAGGCGAAGCCGGATTGGACACATCAAAAATCATCATCTCTTTATCTCCGTCCGCAAGATAAACATAATTCGACTGAACAGCTATTCCTTCGGCCGTGCCGGGGGTGTTGTAACTGCCCGCCAGCGAAGGCGCGAACGGGTTGGATACATTGACGATAACCAAACCGTTGTTGCCATCGGCCACATAAGCGTATCCATTGCTCACTGCGACATCATTCGCGGTTCCGGCGGTGTCATAAGAACCCGCCAGCGCCGGATTTTTCGGATCGGCAATATTCAGAATAGACAAACCGTTCGCACCGTCGGCCACATAGGCGTAATTCCCGGCCACCGCAATATTTTTTGCAGTTCCGGAAGTATTGAAACCGCCTACACTGGAAGCAACGGTAAGTCCGCCGGTCGGGGAATTGGGGCTGAATCCATAAGTCACTTCCCATCCGTCCATCAGGCTGTCGCCATCCGTGTCCGCATTGCGCGGATCGCAACGGTTCTCGTATTCGCCCCGGTTGTTTAAATGATCTCCATCCAGATCCAGAATGGCATCTGACGGATCATTCGGATTCAGTCCGTTTGCAACTTCCCAATCATCCGGCATGCCGTCACCATCCGAGTCCTGCAATGCAATCAGATTTTTAACATTCAACCGTCCGCCGGAAACGGTTTTAGCTGCCAGCGCCGGAAGTTTATCCACCGCATTCAGCAAAGCCGCTTTAACCTGCAACGGACTGAACGACGGGTTGGCACCAAGCAGCAATGCGGCAGCACCTGCCACATGCGGACAGGCCATGGAAGTTCCCTGCATGGAATCAATGTTTCCACCCGGAACAGTGCTGTAAATATTCACTCCGGGAGCGGCCAGATCCACCGACGTTTTTCCATAGTTTGAAAAAGAGGCCAAGGCGTCGCCCGGATCGGTCGCGGCGACTGAAACCACGTTAGGCAAATCATAGCTGGCAGGATAAAAGGGAACCGAATCATTATCCGTCGCGTTGTTGCCCGCCGCTGCTACAAATAAAACACCCTTGCTGTTAGCATAAACAATCGCATCGCGCTCCGTGTCACTTGTTCCGGCACCGCCAAAAGAGGCGGAAATGACATTCGCCTTTTTGTCGGAAGCATAACGAATGGCCTCCGCCGTGTCTGAATCCGACAACCTGCCAAGCGCATCCCCGGCCTTCAACGCCATAAGACGAACGTTCCAGCAGACCCCGACCACACCTAAATTATTATTCCCGACGGCACCTATCGTCCCTGCACAATGGGTTCCGTGATTGTTGTCATCCGCAGGAGTGTTGTCATTATTTACAAAATCCCAGCCATGAATATCGTCAATTTTCCCGTTTCCGTCGTCATCCACGCCGGGCGCACCGCTTACTTCAGATACGTTTTTCCAAAGGTTGGAAGCCAAATCAGGATGAGTCAGATCAATGCCCGTATCAATCACGGCCACAATCACGTTGGTACTGCCGGTGGTCACATCCCACGCGCCGGTAGCATTGATTTTAACCATGCCCCACAAATCGCTCCAGCGCGTATCGTTCGGAACGGCGGTTATGTATGAAAAATAATCCGGCTCGACGTAAGCCAAAAGGGCAGACTCTGCTGAGAAAACAGAGATCGCTTCCGGAACGGCATCCAGCGTCGGCGCTTTGAGAAGACCAACGATATAGTGGCCGGGCAGTGACAATTCGCGTAGTGTAGAAATGCCGTAGTTTTTCAGCATCGCCTGCAGATCCGCTTCGCTCCTGCCGTCCTGCAATTTAACCAGCACATGATCCGCCACCATTTCCGTGCGTGCAGCGATGGTGTAGGTGTCCGCTCCGTCATTTTTCGACAGAGTCTCTTCGACGCGATGAAACGGATATTTCCCGCCCGTCTTGACCAGCAGTTCGCGTTTTTTCCGATCCTTGGAAAGGGTCGTAATACGCCGATCAATGATCTGCGCTTCGTCAATGGGTTGGAACCGGTCGCCGGGAGCGGCGACGACTTGTACAGCGGGTTCCGGCGGATCAAGTTTTATTGCAACAGCCGGACGCGGCGCAGACTGCCCCGAAACCGCAGAAACAACCGATGTGTCTGGGTTTGAAACGGCCGCCGCCGGCTTTTCCGCACGAACAGAACCGGTGCGGTGTAATGTCTTATAACCGGACAGCCCGGCCGCCAGAAAAAATCCGGCGACCACGATTAACAACAGCATTTTTTTCATAATTCACCCGCTTTGGAGTTGTCCCGTAACAGGAATATTTAACTTGTGTGGTGAAAACATTCCGGCGCGCCGGAACTATTTATTCTTTTTTTCAAGTCGTTTTTGTTCAGCATCATCGAGCTTTTTAATTGTTTCCTGCGCCCGTTCAGTTTCCTGCTGTTCAACCAGCTTGCGCTCTACATCCTTAATCTGATGCTCTGCCCGCGATTTTGCGTCGTAGCGCATTGCCAGCGAGGATTCCTGAGGCAGACCTGTTTCCATGTTGATATGCTCCGGATTAGCCAGCCCGACGGTCACGAAAATAATGGTTTCAGCCTGACCTTTTTCCTTAGCACTGTATGAAAACAAACGGCCAATCAGAGGAAGACTCCCGAGTAATGGAACCTTGCGTTCGATATCGCTCGACGAAGTTCGTGTCAAACCGCCGATCGCCGCGGTCTGCCCGCTCGCCAATGAAAAGATCGTATTGATGGTCTTGGTAGTCTTCCCGTAGAATTGTGTGCCATCCGGCGCTTCAAACGGCACTACATCCAACTGGTCAAGTGTGGGCTGAATTTTGACGGTTATATTGCTGGCTGTGTTGATCGTCGGAGTTACTTCGACTTTAACCCCGTCTTCAAAATAGGGCTCTTTTTCATCCAGACCATAGGTTCTCGAAGTTTGCGAGTCACCGGCTGTTTGCGTTTGGCCTCTGACATTGGGTTTCTTATTACCGATATGAATCGAGGCCATCTCCTCATTCGCCACAATAACTTTCGGATTGGAAACAATTTTTGTTCCGTTAATTTCCTTCAAAGCGGCCAGCACCAGTTTGAAGTCCGAGGCGTTTAAAGTTGCACCTAAAGTCCGTTTAACCGTGCTTTCATCGAACGATGTCGTTTGAAACAGATTTGACGCAATGCCTGTCGGCGTAACGCCAAATGTGCGGCTGTCATTCGGACCTATACTGCCCGGCCGGGCGGCATAATCAATGTTGTTTAAAAATCCTCCAGCCGGATTGATAACTGTGGTGTCCGGCTGTTTCTCAAGATTTTCATAAGGTCTGCCTGCAATATCCGTAAACTGATTCATTGCGGAACCTGAGGTGTTATTTATACCATCCTTTTTGCTGTCGGCAAAATCATAGGATCCGCCAATACCATTCACCCCGACCCCGTACCCGCCGAGCACCTGCCAGTCGATACCGATCTTTTCGGATGCGCTGTCACTGAGTTCCATAAACTTGGCTTCTATGAAAACCTGCTGACGAGGCAAATCAATCGCAGCAATCATGGCTTGTATATCCATCAGATTTTCGGGAGTACTTTGGACTACAATTGTATTACGGGCAGGAAAGACGGATATTTTGCCCCGCTCCGGTACCATACTTCTAATCATCTCGTTGACGTTCGAGACAGAGGCATAATCCAGCTTAAACGTTTTTACATTCATGGCCTGCGGCGCATCAGCCAGTTTTTTCCGCACACTGTAAACTGCAGAGCCGGGTGTTTTTTCGTAGAGTTCAAGGTTGTTGGAATCAAGGATAGACTGCAGCGCGGGTTTCCATTCGACATTTTTCAGATTTACATCCACCTTGACTGCACCGGTGGAACCTTCAAGGGTAGGAACGATAATATTGGCGTCAGAAAGTGTCGCAAAAAGCCGGATGACACTGTTGAGTTCGACCTCTTTGAGACTAAGCGAGATCAATCCGCCTTTGACAGACCCTTGACCGGCCAGATCCGAAGCAACCGCGATATTTTGAACTTCATTTTCAGGCGTATTATTGGTTTTCCCTGTTGCGGCAATGTTGGCGGCGGCTTCTACAACCGCAGGAGCCGGTTCCGCTGCGACGGGCACCGATACCGCTGTTGTTTCCGAAGCGGTCTTCGTTTCAGCCGGTATCGGTGTTGAAACTGTAA
>JBAZTQ010000096.1:0-12870 GCA_041661845.1 Kiritimatiellales bacterium
CTGTGTGTGGATGGTGTA
Organism: Kiritimatiellales bacterium; assembly: GCA_041661845.1. Taxonomy (GTDB): domain Bacteria; phylum Verrucomicrobiota; class Kiritimatiellia; order Kiritimatiellales; family Tichowtungiaceae; genus Tichowtungia. Next base: position 19 of record JBAZTQ010000096.1, read on the forward strand.
CTTGATATATTCCACCACCCGCTCCTCCATGCCTGCTTCGATGATGAAAATCAGTTCGACCAGCTCGGCGCGGGTGAAAACCAGCCGTACGCGCGGCGGCTCGATATCCGGCGGAAGCACTTTACGAAGCTCTTCCATGCTTTTATCGAATTCATCCAGAATCTCTTCGCGCGAAACAGCCGTGTCGGGCATCCAGTGAATGAGAATATTGCGGTCGGCGTCGTGATAAAGCAGCGGTTTATCCACGCGAAAGGAAGCGACGCACGATTCGCACTGAACGCGGTTAAGCCGGTTTTCAAACAGCGCGGTTTTCAGCTCCGGCTGTTGTGCCACGTTAATGGACTCGTAAAGCTCTACCTTCTGTTCATGCCTGCACTTCGGGCAGCGGATGTTATAGGTTTTCTGTGCGCTCATAGGAATTACCAGAGATTAGTGTGAACACGGGATTGATCATAACGGGTTTCAGCGGGTAGCTTTTCGGCCGGCCAGCCGAGCGGAAAAATGGCGAACGGCGTAATATTTTCAGGAACGCCAAGTATTTTGCGGCAGCCGGCGACGCGCGGCGGCACGCCAATGACGGCGATCCAGACCGTGCCCAGCCCCATATCGTGCGCGGCAAGCTGTAAGTTCTGCGCCGCACAGGAGCAATCCTGCGGACCGAAGCCTTTAAATTTTTCAAGCGACTCATCGAGACAAATCAGAACGGCGGCCTGCGCCTGCTTAAACATCGGCTTGCCTTCGTCTAAAGCGTCGGCCAGCGCGTCGAGCTTTGCGCGATCGATAACGGCAACAAAATGCCACGGACGTCCGTCGCCCGCGCTCGGCGCATTCATCGCCGCTTCGAGTAGGGTTTTAATCTGCGCATCCGTCACCGGCTTATTTTCGAAAGCACGGATACTCCGGCGCGTCATAATGGTTTTAATCGTTTCCACCCTGTTCTCCTTAGAGTCCCAGCATGAACTGAAACACCTTATCCCCGAAAGCGGGCAGGCCTTCATGCCCAAAGTCGGGATAGATTTCCAGCGATTTCTTCGCTTTGATTTTGTTATAGGCCGCGAACTGCGTGGACGGCGGACAAATCGTATCCATCAGCCCGACGCCCATCATCACCTCCGCCTTGATGCGCGGTGCCAGATGCTGAACGTCGATATAGCCCAGCCGCATAAAAATCTCGTCCACCCGTTTATGCTGCGGATCGTGGTGGCGGAAAAACTCTTTCAGTTCGGCATAGGCATCCTTGGCGTGATCCATTTCCCAGACGCGCCGGTAGTCAGACAGGAACGGAAACATCGGCGCGGCCCGTTTAATGCGCGGCTCCAGCGCGACGCAAGCCAGCGTCAGCCCGCCGCCCTGACTGCCGCCCATCGCGCCGACGCGTTTTTCATCCACGTCCGGCATCTCCATCACAATTTTTGCCAGCTGCGCAGTATCGAGAAATATCTGCCGGTAAAGCAGTTTTTCGGGCGCGTCATCCAAACCCCGGATAATCTGTCCGTGCAACGTCGTTCCCTTCACGCCGCCGGCATCTTCGGAAAGTCCGCCCTGCCCGCGGCAGTCGAGCGACGCCACCGTGAATCCGGCGGCGGCATAACCCAGCTTATCGAGCCAGTCACCGGCATCACCGGAATACCCATGGAACTGTAAAACCGCCGGATGTTTTTTGGCACCGTTCTTCGGCTGAAGCAGTTTGGCGTGAATCCGCGCGCCGCCGACACCGGTGAACCAGAGATGCGAACAGGTCGCGAACGGCGTCTGAAAATCCGCGTCGGGAATAATTTCAATCTGCGGATCGACGGCCCGCATTTCGGCCAGCGCTTTTTTCCAATACGCGTCGAAGTTCGCGGGCTTCGGGTTGATTCCTTTGTAGGTCTTCAGCTTCTCAAACGGCATGTCAAAAAGTAGCGGCATAACTTTCCTTTCATATTGTAGGACGCGCTTCCCGTATTTGGGAGCGCGTGCCCCATCGGATTGCACAAGCGGCCCGGGGTACCGGGGAAGCTTGTCCTACAAGTCCATTTCTATTTTCCCTTTTTACCGGATTCAAAATAGCGATCCGTTTCATCTTGGATCACTTTGGACAGCACCAGCAGTCCGACCAGATTCGGAATCGCCATCATCCCGTTCATCAGGTCGGAAAAATTCCAGACCGTCTCCAGCTTAATCATCGCGCCGACCAGTACCATCGCGATAAAGATGATGCGGTAGATGCGGATGGAGCGCGGGCCAAGTAAATATTCAATCGCTTTCTCGCCGTAATAGTTCCAGCCGATCAGCGTCGAATAGGCGAACAGCGCGGTGGAAATCGCCACGATAATCCGGCCGGAAATACCCAGTGTTTCGGCAAAACTGGCGCTCGTCAGCTCGCCGGGGCCGACACCCTGCGTCCAGGAAGTCGCCGTCAGAATCACCAGCGCCGTCATCGTGCAAACCACCAGCGTATCGATAAACGTCTGCGTCATGCTCACCAGCGCCTGCTTCACCGGATCATGCGTACGCGCCGCAGCGGCGGCAATCGGTGCCGAACCCAGCCCCGACTCGTTGGAAAACACGCCGCGCGCAATCCCGAAGCGCATCGCTGCCGCAACGGTTGCACCTGCAATGCCGCCGCCTGCGGCAATGGGCGAAAACGCGTGACGGAAAATCAGCGCAAAGGCGTGCGGAATTTCGGTAATGTTCAGTGCCAGCACGATCAGCGCCGCAGTCACGTAGCCGAGTATCATGATCGGCACGAGAAACGAGGTGAATTTACCGATGGAACGGATGCCGCCGAGAATCACCAGCGCCGTCAGCACCATCAGCACCAGTCCGGTCACCCACGGCTGAACGTGAAAAACCGTTTGAAGAATTCCGGCCGTGGCGTTCGCCTGCGTCATATTGCCGATCCCGAACGCCGCCAGCGCGGTGAAGACGGCAAACAGCGTGCCGAGCCACGGAAGGCCGACGCCTTTGGAAAGATAATACATCGGCCCGCCGCGCATCCCGTGCGGCCCGTGCTCGCGGTACTTCACCGCCAGCACCGCCTCGGAATATTTCGTCACCATCCCGACCAGACCGGTCATCCACATCCAAAACACCGCGCCGGGGCCGCCCAGCGTAATCGCCGTCGCCACGCCGACGATATTGCCGATGCCGACCGTCGCCGCCAGCGCCGTCATCAGCGCCTGAAAATGGCTGATATCGCCCGCGTGGCCGTGGTCTTTATGCCAGATCATCCGGAACGCCAGCGGCAGCGCACGGAATTGCAACCCTTTCAGCCGGATCGTCAGGTAAAGTCCGGTTCCGACCAGCAGAATCAGCATCGGCGGACCCCATACCCAGCCCGACAAAATGGAAATCAGCTTTTCAAATGTTTGCATGCGCGCCCTTCCGGTTAAGAGACCGGAGAGTGTTAAACATTCCACCCGCCTTCCGCAAGCGAACAGAGAACCTTTAACCGCTAATGAACTTGAATCTGCGCAAATGAAAGTTAGCGGCAAAAGATGGCCACCACCGCCCTGACTTAACACCACTATTGCGTTCCGAACCCAGTTCAAGTATGAAGCAGACGACTCTTTCAAGAAGGCCAAAACTTATGGAACTTAAAAAAGTACGCAGTCTGTCGCCAACGTACCTCCATCGCAAGGCGTCCATTATGTACTGGATGTCTTTGGCTATAAAGTGGGGGGGGGGACAGAAACCGCCGAATGGTGGCAGCACACTCTGACGAGCATTTTCGATGACTCACCGCTCTTGATTCTTCACCAGCATTTCCACAGCTTCAGTCCGCACGGGCTCACAGGTTATCTGCTTCTTTCCGCCTCTCATCTCTCCATCCACACTTGGCCAGAACACCGCTACCTCGCCATAGACCTGTTCAGTTGTCTAGGCGAAGACCTGACGCGACCGATGCTGGATGCCCTGCTCGCTCAGATTCCACACGAAAGACATGAGCTGGAAATATTGCGGCGCGGATATCAACCGCCAGCGGTCGAATTGTGATGAATTTCTACAACCCCATCCTCTCCACCGGGCAGGCTCAGCGCATAGCGCTCACACGAATGCTTTATCAGAAACAGACGGCCTTCCAAAAAATCGAGGTATTTGATACTGCGGAGTTCGGGCGATGCCTAGCAATTGACGGCCTTATACAAGCGACAGAAAACGATCATCACCTGTACGACGCTGCTTTTACCAGTGCCATCACGGAGGTTCACCGCCGGGTATTGATTCTTGGCGGCGGCGATGGTTTTGTGGCACAAGCTGCTCTCGCAAAGAATCCCCATCTGAAAATCACGGTTGTAGAAATTGACACTGGAATCGTCGGTGTCGCTCGCGATTTCTTTCAGCAGATGGTGTTTGAAGATGCTCGTGTTGAGTTGGTGATCAGCGATGCCGGGGAATATTTGCGGCAGGGAGAACAAACGCTTTTCGACGTCATATTTTTTGACCTTACGGACAACCCCTTGTGCGGCAACATGAACGCGGAGACATTCTCCGCATTCTATACCAAAGCCTTCCAAAACGCTTCTGTGGTGCTTGCTCCCGGTGGCCAAGTGGTGGTTCAGGCGGGCGCATCACATGTCACGGATGCTTACCTCGACAGTGCTAAAATTTTGCACGGCTTGATGTCGCAACACTTCGCACAGGTTCAGGATGTGTGCGCATTCATCCCAAGCTTTGGTGAAAAATGCAGCTTCCTTTACGCTCACTGAACAAATCGAAAAATAGCAACATGAAACCTGGAGCATCCAAAATCGAACTTCTTTATACTCCGCTTGAGGAAGCTGCGGCGGAACTACGGCGCAGACGGGAAGACAAGGCCTTATGTTCTGCGGTCACCCAATTTCAGAAAGATCGTCCGCCGGTTTTCATGGGAACAGAACCGCATCTGGCACTCGCAAGAGCAGTTTTCACTGCTGACGATGAATTGGAATGTCTATTGAAAATGGCGCAGTCCGTATTGCTCTCGCCGTTATGTCTGGAACTTACCAGAGATCGCTTTGTCTCGATAAATCCCGACAAGCACAGCCTCTGCAAGCTTACCTTCCGCATTGGGAATCAAGAAAGGAAGCTACGTATCATTGATTTTCAGAAATACGACGGGAAACCTTTCTCGGAGATACAGACGCTTTCTGGGCAAAGCCTCATCGAGTTTCACCATTGTTTGATTAGGCATGCTTACCCTGGTTGCAAATTTACTTTTGCAGATTTTTCAGATTGGTTGCTGTCATTCGGCGGCGAGCATTTTAATTACCTGCCGTATCTTGCTCTGTTTATTACCCAAGGCATTCTGCTGGAAAATTTCTTGTACGGAGATGAATTGGAACGAAAGTTTACGGAGGAACGAGTAATCCCTGCTTTTGCTAAAATCACCAATATCTTCGGAGTTAAGCCTTTAATTGTTCGTGCATACAACGCGGATGAGGAATTAGATCCAAAACACTGGCAATATGCGGAATCACTCTATCCATTTGCAAAACAGTTATTGGAGGATTCCGACTTATGCCTCCAGTGAGGTCAATACCGACAGCCCTGCACAGAAAATGGCGTTCCGTAAGCTGGAAAATTCGCATCGCCGAACTTTCATCCGGTTACTTAATTTGGAACGTGTTGGATTATATTTTCGACTATGTGCTTTATCCGTTCGTGATTTACAAGTGGGGGCCGTTGGCTGGAGGCATTGGCATGACCCTGCTTTCACTACTGTCGTGCCTTATGTTGATATGGATTTATGACTGGATGGGGCGCGACTGGCTTGGCATCGAAACCGTCAAGGGACTTAAAATCTACGCCGGAGCTTCCCGCTGGCGGCAGTGGTTGGCGCGAATGTTGCGAAAGAGCGATGGTATCGCATTTCTCGTCCTTTCACTCAAATATGATCCGTTCATCACCACAGCCTACCTTCGGCGTAGCGCATTCAATGGCATGACGCGCCGTGATTGGATGATTTTTTTCTCCAGCGGCCTGCTGGCGAATCTGTGGTGGATCACTGCCTGTTTCGGCGGCGTCTCCGTGCTGACTTGGTTGCGGGCAAAACTCTAAGACGTCAGAACCCCAGCCGCTTTTCAAACAACAAATTGCTTCCAAGGTTGCAAGGCGGCTTTCAGCCTCACTTCTTCCGCTTTATGCCGTAGTCCTGTCCGGTGCAACGCTTATACCAGGTCTCCCACTCGGCGGTCATTTCCTGAACGCGTTCGGGCTGCTGGCTGGCGAGATCTTTTGTTTCGGTGCGGTTGGCCGCCATGTCATACAGTTCCCAAGGAGCCGATTTACCCTGTCGAATTAACTTCCAGTTTCCGTCCCGAACAGCCCGGCCCATTCCAAATTCGAAAAACAGCGGCGCGCTCCGCTTGATCGCTTCTCCACGAAACGTGGGAGCCAGACTGACACCTTCCAGCGGCGGAATGTCCGTCTGTTTCGATTCGCCGGGGAACGGAGCGTTCGCCAGCTCCATCCAGGTCGGAAGCAGGTCAATCAGGTGGCAGGTTTCGCGGCAGATCGACCCGGGCTTGCTGATTCCTTTGGGCCAGTGGGCAATCATCGGCGTGCTGATGCCGCCTTCGTAACTGCATAATTTCCATTTGCGCAACGGCGTGTTGCAGACATTGGCCCACGAGCCGTGTATGGCGTCGAACGAGTTGCCCGAGCCCGGGACTGCCGCCGGATCAACGTTATCATCTTCGGTATCTTCGGCCGCGGCGCCGTTATCGCTGAGGAAAAGGATGAGCGTGTTATCGAGCTGTCCTGATTCTTTAAGTGCCGTAACGAGACGTCCGACATTCCGGTCCAGCGTGTGGATCATGGCGGCATAAATTTCCATCCGCTGAGCTTCCTGCCGCTGCTTCTCTGCGGAAAGCGAGTCCCACTGTTCGCGGTCCGGCGCGCTGAGCGGCGCGGTCGCGGCGTCTAACAGTCCGCCCGCAAGCTGACGCTGGTAGCGCGCGTTCTGGATGGCGTCGTACCCTTTGTCATAAACCCCTTTGAATTTCGCAATGTCTTCGGGATGCGCCTGAAGCGGCCAGTGCGGCGCGTTGTAGGCGACGTAGAGGAACCATGGTTTGCCCGAACCGCTGGATGCCTTCAGCCATTCCAAAGCCCAGTCGGTAAAGGTGTCCGTGGAGTAAAACGGTTTTTCCGGCGCAAACGGCTTAATCACTTTTTCATCAAAAGCCCATTTGTAAACCGCGCCGGAAACCGGTTTGCCGTTCTGATCCTGCCCGCCGGGAAAATAATAGTTGATCGCGCCGCCGAGAAATCCGGAAAAATGGTCGAAGCCGCGATCGTACGGATTGAAATCGGCGTGGTTTTTGCCGACCCACCAGGTGCTGTAGCCCGCCGGACGCAGTACTTCACCCGCCGTGGCGGCATTGCTGAACTTCATGTTGGTATGCTGGAAATAGTTGCCGGTCAGCAGGCAGGCGCGCGACGGAAAGCACTTGGCGGTGTTGTACATCTGCGTGTAGCGGATGCCGCCGGCCGCCAGCTTGTCCAGATTCGGCGTCGGAATTTCCGATCCGTAACAGCCGATATCCGAGTAGCCCAGATCGTCGGCCAGAATCACCAGAATATTCGGTCTCGCGGCCGTTCCCGCCTGAACCGCTCCGGCCATCGCCGCAGACACAACCAACGTTTCCGCAATTCGTCCCATCTTTGATTTCCTTTCAGCCACTCTCCAGATAACGGTGCGCCGCGAAATTTATGATTCGCCCTTTTCGACTTTGAGCGTCCGGCTGTTGAAAATCAGCCCTCTGCTTTGCGGTGGATGTCCAGCAGGAGCTGCCTGACCGGCCCGATATCATCCCCGTATGCAATAACCCCGTCTTCATGTCCGGCCATAACAAAAATGCCCCGCACCGTGCCTGCATCGCGAACCAGCCGTACCGTTTCCTCCGCAATTTCAGGCGTACCGTAGGCGGCCTGTTCCGATGTCCGCAGATACCCATTGTCCAGCATGAAGCGGAATATGGCCCGGCTGTGGATGTGGATTACACAGGTAATGGCCGGATCAGCCTGATAGACCGATCCATGACTCATGGACTCTGATGACGCCTGAATCCGTCCGGTACAAAAAACTTCATTCCGGCGAACATCAAACGAATCAACCAGACAGTAGTCCGTCGGCGCGAGTTCACGTTTGGCACCGGTAGCCGTTCCACTGATGATGAACCGGGCCGATCCGTTCAGCCGCACACTGACATTGCCGTAACCGACGCCGCCGGGCAGTACACCAATCAGCCCCAGATCGTGCAGTTCGGTTCGGACTTCATTTAAACGGCACAGCTCCGGGTTTGCAGGCAGATCGCCTTCCGTCAGATGTACCGTAAACTTGGTATAACCTTCATTCATGATGATCTCCGGTATTCAGGGAAAAGCCCCAGTATTCCTTTTTCAGTGGCCGCACAAATGCCGCGCTCACAAATGAGACGGGTGATCAGGCGCGCAGGGGTAACATCAAATCCGTAATTTTTGGCCGGGGTTTCCTCCGGACATACAAGAACCTCGGCAATAGAGCCGTCCGCTGTCTTGCCGGAGATGTAGCGGACCTCCCGCTCATCGCGCTCTTCAATCGGAATCTGCCGGAGGCCGTTATCCATTTCAAAATCAAACGTTGAGGACGGCAAGGCGACATAAAACGGAACGTGGTTGTCTTTGGCAGCCAATGCTTTCAAATAGGTTCCGATCTTGTTCGCGACATCCCCGTTCCGTGTCGTGCGGTCCGTTCCAACCAGCACCATATCAACCAGCCCCTGCTGCATCAGATGCCCGCCGGCATTATCCACAATCAGATGGTGATCCACCCCCTGCTGACCCAATTCCCAAGCCGTCAGCCCGGCACCCTGACTGCGCGGACGGGTCTCATCCACCCAGACATGGACTTTGATCCCGGCTTCGTGCGCGGCATAAATCGGTGCCGTCGCGGAACCGTAGTCGACAAAAGCCAGCCAGCCCGCATTGCAGTGCGTGAGGATATTCACCGGCTGCCCGTTTTTTGCGGCACTGATATCGCGTATAAGCTCCAACCCGTATTCACCAATGCGCCGGCAAAATGCAGCATCGTCATCGGCGATGGCACAGGCCGTCCGGAAAGCTGCTTCAATTTTCCCGGACAGGGTTTCCGCCTGCGACATGGCGGCCAGCTGGCGTTTCACCGCCCACGCCAGATTCGAAGCGGTCGGCCGTGTGGCGATGAGAATTTCCCCGGCATTCCGGACAAATAATTCAAAATTGCCGCGCGGAGCCGTCAACGCCGCAATATACATACCGTAACCCGCCGTCGCACCGATCAAACCGGCTCCGCGAACAATCATATCTTTGATCGCCCGCCGGAAATCCTCCACGTGTTTCAAATCCATCACAACAAACTCATGAGGAAGCCGCCGCTGATCGATAACCTGTATCACTGACGGATCGTCCGGTTTAATCCAAACCGTTCTATAGCTTTTCCCGTCAACCTTCATTTTTTCACCCATTCTTCAAATAGCGGGCTGCCATTCATGCCTGCAATGCGCCCCTTTTCGACTTCAAGTGTTTGCCCGTTGATCGTCACCTGAAAGCGCGGAGTGTGGCCGAGTTTCCAATCCTTGGAAGAAAGTTTTCCAATCATTGGAAGAAGGTCTGCTTCTGGAATGTCTTCAACGTAGGACAGGCTTCCAGCCTGTCCAGACAGGCAAGATGCCTGTCCTACTTCCTCATACATGATCCGGAATTCATCAATCAAAGCTAAGGAGAGCTTTTCAGCGGTCAGATCCGGCGCGAACGATGAAAGGTTGGCGACTTCCGCCGGAACAGAGGCGACGGCTTTGGTTTCGATGCCGGCGAATTCGGAACCGAGGTAGCGGCCCAGCCGTTTGAGATCGCTGTTCACCAGCAGCGTACCGTGATGTAAAACGTGCTGTCCGCGAAAAGAAAAGGCCTGACCGGAAAACTTTTTCCCGTCCACCGCCAGCGAGTTTTTCCGGAGTTTGGAAGCGCGGATGCCGAACTTTTCCAATGTTTGGAAAATCAGATCGTACTGTTTTTCTTCGCGGTATTCCGTACGCGGCACAATCACGCCGACGTTGAGATTGCCTTCGTCATGATAGACGGCGCCGCCGCCGGAAATCCGCCGCGCCAGCGGTACGTTCTCTTTTTCCATCAGCGACAACCGGCACTCACGCCACGGATTCTGGTTTTTCCCGATCACCACGCACGGCGCATTGACGCATAGAAACAGAATCGGCCCGCGCTCCCCGGCGTGGTTGAGCAGCCACTCTTCCACCGCCAGATTGCGGTACACGTCCGTGCTTTGTGACTGAACAATTAACATGCGGCAAAAGCTACCAGCTCCCCGCCGCTTCGGCTACAAAACTCTGAAGCGACCGGGTGCTCTTAAACTCCATTTGCTTTCCCGTCACCGGATCTGTGAATTCAAGGCGCTGCGCCAGCAACTGCATCGGACGCTGGTAATCATCCCCGTCGATGTCTGAATAATCCGAATATAACGGGTCATCGATAATGGCCGAGCCGATCTCGCATAGATGCACGCGCAGCTGATGTTTTTTGCCCGTCACCGGTTGCACGCGGAACAATCCGATCCCGTCACGTCGGCCGATGAGGTCGATGAGACTCTCCGAATTGACCGGCCCGTCCGGAACAATCTGCATGCGGAAATGGTCGCGGGGTTCCATTCGCGCCTGAATATGCCAGTGAGTCCGGCCTGCCTCCGCCGGAAACTTTCCCGCCGCGAGGTAACTCTTTTTTACCGCGCCATCCTTAAACATCTGATGGTACAGACCGCGCTTCGACCGGTTTTTTACACACAGCACCAGTCCGGCGGTCGACCGGTCGATCCGGTGCGTGCTGCTGAGCTCTTCATATCCATACTTGGCGCGCAACCGCGAGACCAGCGTCTCGTTTACATATTCCCCCGCCGGATGAACAGGCAGAAAATGGGGCTTATCGGCTACTAGGAAATCATCATTCTCAAAGAGCACCTCTTCCTCGAACGGAATCTTTATTTCATCGATAACCTCCCGGTAATAACAGATGCGGCGGCTATTCTGATAAGGAGTGGCCAAACGGATCAGCTCGCCATTATCGAAGTGCACCTTGTTGAGTTCGATCCGTTCACGCCAAACAGATTCCGCAATGCGCGGGAAGCGAGACACCATAAACTCAAAAACGGTCGCAAAGCCGCCGCCATCCGGCAGAGCCACATAAGACGGAATGGTGGATTTGCTGTACGAACTCATAAGGCGTGATGCAAAATCCGCGTTAACTCCAACTCCGTCAGTTCAACCGGATTGCCCTTCATACTGCTGGCTGACTTCGATTTTTCAACGATCACCGGAAAATCTTTTTCCGCCACGCCGAGTGCGGAGAGCGGCGGAACCTGCAAGTCGCGGCAAAGTCCGGTCAGCCATCTGATTCCGTCTTCCGCCGACGAACCGCCCGTCAGTTGCGCGAACTCCGTCAGCCGCTCTATGGCTCTATAATGAATGTATTCATCTTCTTTTCTTGCAGGACACGCTTCCCGTATTCGGGAGCGTGTGTCCCCTTCCTCGGCCAAAGAACACAAGCTCTCCGGATACAGAGAAGCTTGTCCTACAATATTTTCAGAAACACGGTCGAGCAGAGCGGTAAGATTGGTTTTCATTACGTGCGGAAGCAGTGCGGCGCAGACCATACCGTGCGGCGCGTCAAACATTCCGCCGAGCGGCCCGGCGAATCCGTGTACTGCACCGAGCCCGGCGTTGGCCAGCGCCAGCCCGCCGAACAGACTGGCCAGCGCCATTTCTTCGCGGACTTTCAAGTCCGCGCCGTTTTCAAAGGCGCGGCGCAGTGAACGTACCGCACGCGGCAGTCCTTCGCGGCAGAAACCGTCGGTCATAGGATTAGCCTTTTTCGAAATAAAGGCTTCAAGCAGTTGAGTCAGCGCGTCGAGACCGGTCGCCGCCGTCACGGCGGGCGGCATGGAAAGTGTGCACTCGGGATCGACGATCGCCAGATCGGGAATCATCAGCGGATGGCGCATGCTGACTTTAACTTTGTGTTCCGGCGAAGCCAGCACGGCGTTTTTCGTCACCTCCGCGCCGGTTCCGGCGGTGGTCGGAATCGCGATACACGGCGCGGGCCGGTTGTTCAGCGGAAGTCCTTTGCCGATCACTTCCAGATAATCGAGCGGGTCGCCGGGGTTGGTCATCAGCGCCGCGGCGGCTTTGGCGAGGTCGATCACGCTTCCGCCACCAAAACCGATAACGAGATCGCATTTTGCAGTCCGCGCCTTTTCGGCGGCCGCGCAAGCCGCGGCAACCGTCGGCTCTCCGGAAAAGGTGAAAAGTTCGGTACCGACGCCTTCTTTATGTAGCGCCTTCAACAATGATTGCGCCCGTTCCGAGTCGCGTCCGATAACGACCAGCGCGCGGCGGCCGAACCCGGCGGCGGCCGGTGCGGCCTGCGCCAGTGTTCCGTTGCCAAAGATAATCCGTCCGGCGGTTGAAAATTCAAAATTCATTTGCAGCTCCAGCCGGATTCTTGCGGGTAAAGCGTCGTGTATTTAGTGCTGCTGCGCGGAACCGCCATCATCAATTCGACCGTGTCACGCCAGCGGGCGTAGTGCGCGGTTTCTTTATGGCGGGCCGGGGCCTCGGCGTCGCGGTAGACTTCCACCAGCATAAAACGGGTCGGGTCGTCCTGCTGCTGAACCAGATCAAACCGCGCGATCCCCGGCTCCTTGAGACTGTTTTTCGCGTTCTCTTTGGTCGCGTCAATGAAACGCTCCACACAACCCGGTTTCACTTGGATATTCACATGTACGGCCAGCATAGGAACCTCCATTGGATTAATGGATTAAAGGAGTACTGGATTATTGTTTTGAAATAAACGTCAAATTCG
>JBAZTQ010000097.1:0-11465 GCA_041661845.1 Kiritimatiellales bacterium
TTCCCGCGGCACATCACATGATAGACCGCACCGGCGTATTCAATTCTCGGAGACCTTCCCATGCGCAACTTCTACAACACTCCAGCAAACCCGCTCAAGCAAAATACTAAAATAATAGGACTGACACATTTTCTGCACATTTTCTCACGCGGTTATCACACATCGAGCAGATCAGACAAGCTAACTTTTAAGGCCTTGGAGAGCTTAAAGAGATTGGAGAGCGTAATATTTTTGGTCTCACCCTTTTCAATCCGCTGAAACTGCCTTAAGGAAATCTCAAACTCCTGCATATCCTCCTGAGTCAATCCGCGCTCCGTCCGAAGTTTATTAATTTTCCGCCGCAGTTCTGAACAAAACTGATCAAACGATTCACCGTATTGGCTGTCTTTCCCAATTCCTCTTCCGCTGTTTTTTGCTTTTTCGCCGGTTTTTTTCATGCGCCATATATGGCATACACACCCTTGACGGACTACGCCATGTATGGCATGTTCGCTTTTGTGAAAAAACAGGAAGAATCAATTGAGCTTCTGCTCGTGGACATCTGCGACAAGCTTACCGAAGTTCGCGAACTGTGTGCATTCCTTCTGGAAGCCTACGAAGCCATTGGCCGGGAAGCCGGAGCGATGAATGCTACAGTTGTATCAGGTGGTGCTCTTTTCGCCAGAGACCTGAATCAGAGATTCGCCGAGATCGGAACTTTGCTGGAAACGGCCAAAAAACAATTGGCACGGCCTGCAGGAAAATAAACCTGTTCTAACAGCTTTTGGCTCCGCCTCAGTGGCCGCCACATCCGAGCCTAATCCAAAAAGGAAAAATGGTTAATCATTCGCTGCATATTAAGCCTGAGTAATTCAACATTCTCCGCATCTGCACATCCGACAATCGTATATCCACTCCACCCGACGGTCGGGTTTTTTATGCCCTTTACATCAACAATAGCCGGTTGAATAGGCGTTGTTCCACACCCTGTGAAAAGCTGGATCATCACAAGCAGACCAAAATAAAGAGATTATTTTTTCATTTTGTTCGTCCTTGTTTCTTGGATTTTTACCCGTTGGCACACTCTATGTTAACATTCTCCTGCGTGAGACATCCGTTGCCGTTGTATTTTCCAAACATAGGGAACGTTTTATCCGTTTCGCAGGCTTCTTTCAAGGAGCGGCGGCATCACGCCTCGGGCGGACACCTTCTGATTTCGGCAACATTTACATACCTTCCCATGCTTTAACAGAAGATGTTAAATTGGTTATTCCAAGTTCCGTTTCAAGGTGCTCTTCGACTTTTCTCATCACAGGGAGGGTTGCTTCAACCCATTCCTGCGGAGGCTTTCTGTTTATGCGAATAAGCGTTTGTGAATAGAAAACTGTACCTTTGTAATCAACGAGAAACTGGAGGTTGGCATGAATATTTTTCCCATCGCTATAACAATAATTGTGGATAATCGCGGGACGTTGGATGCCTTTCAGAGTTAGAGGGTAACCGCCTTTATCAAGAATATACTCTACCGTAGATATTTCGGGTATCGAGTAAAGCAGAGACTCCACTTGTTCCCGTGTTGGGCACTTATCTAGTGTTGCCCGCCGGGTTATTCCATAGAATGTGTCACAACCTGCAAGCAGAAACAGAGCAACAATACTAAATGCAATTTTCATTATCTTATTCATCCCCATCCTTTCATGGCATCCAACTACCTCCTGAAGCATAATCATCCGCAGTCTGCACCGCGTTGAGCGCGCCCTCATCCTGACACAGATACCAACGGTTGGAGCTGTCAGCGTTTTTCAGAGCGTTACTCATGGCGATCTGCACCGGGAAAAAGTCGATCAGGTCGCGCACGCCGTTGACGGAGCCGTCGTTCCAGTTGAGATTTCCCTTGCCGGGCATGTCACCGCCGCCGTCATACCCGCTGTCGTCATCGTCATTCACCCAGAAGCGGAAAAGTTCACCGGCACGCAACCGGTTGAAATCGTTGGTGTCAATGATTCCGTTGCGGTCGTAGTCGGGAATCAGGTCAATCGCCTCTTTGCTGACATAGGAAACTACATGACAAAATAATTAGTTGCGCATGGTGAGGTCCCCCGGCCTACACGCACGCCACTTGTGTTGCTAGAGCTTTTTCAATCTCGATTCTCAATAACACTTTTGTGAGGTGTCCCCATAGTTCTATAACGAAAAAGCAGATAACTCCAAAAACAATATCCACGACCTCCCGCCCTCCACTCGCATCAAGAAATGCCAAAAGAAAGATGGATAAAGAAATGATGCTGGCGTAATGAACTCTAGTTTTTTTCAATAATAGAGATATGCCCACATCAGATTCGTGAATTATAACTTTCCCATAAGAAACAAGAGGGTTGAGCCCTATAAAATTATCTTTTGAATACAACAAAGGGCTCCAGCTTACCAAAGGAAAGAAAACCTTATACTCATTTCTATCTATTGAGTTTCCATTAACTTTTGCACCCTTGTTCGATATGTACTTGATCAATAGATGTTCTGTTTCGACGCGCGCGCTCTCATTACATGGGATACGAAGCTCTCCTCTAATAAACGAAATTTGGATGTGATTTCTACTACTCATAATTGGTTGTTCTTTCTTTCCCAATCCCAAAGGGAAATCCACCGGAATAACCGATATTAATCCCATGCCAATTACCATCATCGCTACTAAACAAACTAGCGGTAAAGCTACCATAACTGATAAAACGATCAGCGGAACCGCCGGTCCAGCTGCCGTGTCCGTATGCAAAAACGAAAGTCGCTGATACTCCGGCATCTACGGCCCACTGGGTACCACCGGGTGTCCCCGCGATATTATATACTTGCATGCCACTGCCATCCCATTTCCCCACATAACTCTTTCCCATTATGTTTGCAGGGTTATTTACTCCGGGAACGACAAGCGCTCCTTTCGCTTCAATACCACTAAGCATCGTTTCCAACCCAAATGGGTCGGCGTAGAAAAGGGGATTCAGATTCCCGTACGCGTAGAGGTTGTATCCTCCTTCGATTCCTTTTGGATCAACTGAGATGAACCGTTTCATGTCCGCAGAATAGTACCGGTTGAACATGTAGTAAAGTCTGTTGCCTTCGTTCCTCACGGCCAGCGCGCCGAGCCACTGATACGGCGTGCTGTTCGTTCCGCTGTGCAGGAGGACTTCGCCGTACGGCGCATAGGTGTACTGGTCGGTGACGTTCCCGGACTCATCGGTCAGCGCAAGGGTACTGCCCTGCTCGTCCGCGTGGTAATACCGGATGGAACCGGGGTCAACGACCCCGGCCACAACGTCAATATGAGCGAGCAGCCCTTGCGTGCTCCAGATGTAGTAGCGCGTAATGTTTCCTTGCGCATCCGTCTCCGCGAGCGGCATTTTGAGCGGGGCGCGGTAGTCGAGAACGAAGTAGTTCGTCGCGCCGTTCGCGATGCGGCCAATGCGCGAACCGCTGGCGTCGTAGAGGTACGAAACTTGAAGCTGGAAACTTGAAACCTGAGTCAGGCGATTGTCGAAGTCATAGGTGAATTGCTGATTTCCGGCTGCCGATTGAAGATTGGTCAAACAGCCGTTCGGATCATAAGAATATGTTGAATTCGTCGAAAGCGCTGAAGTCGAAATGAGCTGGTCAGCGGCGTTGTGGGCGCGGGTTTCATGAACCTCGTTGGTGAAAGCCGGAACCGGCCCGGCATAGATGTCTTCGACGGTTTTGAACCCAAGGGCGTTGCGCTCCATCACACGGCGCAGAAAGTTGGATGCGCCGGTTTGATACCGGTATTCGATGATCTGTCCGTTGGGGTTATGGACGAAAGAGCCGGTGACACCGTTGGGATAAACAAGGTTAGTCAGGCACGAAGCGCCGTCGTAGGAGAAAGAAAACGATCGCGGAGGCGCGGAGGGCGCAGAGACCAATACGCCGGAAAGACGGTTTTCTGAATCGTATGAATAACCAACAGACAAACCGCCCGGATAAACGATGTTCGTGCGGTTGCCGTTCAAGTCATAGGAAGAAGAAACTTGAGACGTGAAACCTGAAACCTGAAGAACACTGTTCGTCAGCCGGTTCATCGGGTCATATGCAAAGGAACCCTCTGCGCCCTCCGCGCCTCTGCGAGAAATCACATTCCCGACGGCATCGTATGCAAACGAAGCTTTCCAGACGCTTTGATGCGTAACATTGGTCAGACGGTTCAGCACATCGTAATCGTAATGCGTGACTTCATTCTTTGCGTTTCTGCGGTCAGTTATGTTTCCGTTCGCATCAAAGGTACAGCCTATAGCTGTTGCAGGATACTGCACATTGGCGCTCTGTCCGATGGCATTCAATCCGTAATGCGTGGTACGTTCTTCCGGCGTAACCACGGTGACCAGCCGGTCTGCCTGATCATAAAAATTGCTGACGGTATCTCCATAGGGTTCAACCGTTACGAAAGGTTTATACGCAGGCGTGTAGCTGTACCGGTTGGTTCGGCCTCCGGCATCCGATCCGGTTTTGAGCAGTCCGTTGGCGTAGTAAGTACGAACGGCGGTATTGCTGCGCGGATCGATTGCGCTGAGGAGTTGCCGGTTTGCATCGTAGGTATATTCGGTTTTGTTCGTGCTGCCGTTCCATGTCTTGAGCAGATCGCCACGCGCGCTCCAAAGGTTGGAAACCACGCTTTCGCCTGAGTATTGAATCCGCTGAACGTTTCCGTATGTGTCATAAAAACAGGTCGCGGTTTGACTGCGCCCGTCGGTCTTTTCATGGAGCAGGCCGTTATCATAGTAGGTGTATCCTGCCCGGTAAGCCGCATTGCTGGCAGCAACAAGCCGGTGCTTTGCGTCATATTGATAGCGGGTGACATTTCCGAGGGCGTTCGTGACGGACGTCAGGCGATGCAGACTGTCATAACCGTAAGATGTTGTCCTTGTCACAGGTGTTCCAGATGCCTCCGTATTTGAAAGCAGATCGTGATCGGCATCGTAAACGAAAATATTCGTAACGCCGCGTGCATCAATACGGGTGATGAGATGCCCCTGCCCGTCGTACATATTATATGCCCGGTATCCAAGGGCATTGCAGGTTCCGAGATTGCGACCGTTTTTGTCAAACCAGTGAACGTTTTTCTGTCCATACGGGTCTTCTTCAGTACCCTGACCGCCACCGATATAAAAGTTCCAGACATTGGATGCGGCGCTGAGCTGCTGGGTAACGCAACCAAGCAGATCATAACGGTTCTGAATAGTTGTGATGCTTTCCGGATCAATAACAGCGGTTATCTGATGGTTGGTATCATACTGGTACGTCCACGTCTTATTTTCAGGATCGGTAATAGCCGTCAGGTTGCCGTTGGTGCTGTATTCGAAAGACACCTGCCGTCCGGTGGAGTCGGAAACCGTGCTGATGCGGTTATTGGTGTACGCGAGTGTCAACGTACGCCCGAATGCGTCTGTGACGGTCTGTAAATTAGTCTGTGCATTGTAAACGAAAACCTGTGCGTTGCTGCCGGCATCTGTAATTCTGTCAATCCAACCGTCGGAACGGAACCGGTACTCCGTGCCGAAGCGTTCTTTGAGAACAAAGCTACCGCTCCGCTTCTCAAGTTCCGCGCGCACATTGGGTGCAGCGGCGTAGGTGCCGTCCGGCTGGCGGATAAAGGCTGCTTCGCTGTTGCCGGTCTCGACACGAACCGCATTCGCGGTGAGCTGACTCATCTGCCACTGGGCGATCATGGAACAGACGAGCCAGTTGCGCACGTCGGGATTTCCGCTCATCAGGTCGGTTATGATCACGTTTGCCGCCGCCTGTGCAACCGCATCGTACGGAGTTCGCGCACCCAGAGCCGATTCCGGGTCGCTGAACTCCTGAGCGCGAATATTCAGGTCATGCCGCCAGCCATATCCAAGACCGCTGTCCGCACTGCTCCACCCGCTGTTGTAAAACCGGGTAAACTGCGACCCCTGAGGCACGGTGCCGGAACCAAGCGCCAGGTCGGTTTTCTCCAGAAGATAATCACCCGTAAAAAGGTCTACCGGTTCTACGCTGGTTGTCGGGCCGATGCCAAGCCAGGTCAGAAAGCGGCTCCACCATCCGCCGCTTTCCTCTTTCGGCGCATCCAGCGTTCCATCTGAAGCCGAATGTCCGCCGTTGTAGCCACCGCTGATCAGATAGGCACTGTCGCCCCAGACCGGGTCATATCGGAAATGACCGAATCCGGTCCATTGTTCCAGACTGATGGAGCCGTTGGCAGGCAGAATTAACTGGTATCCTTGATTGATGGATGCTTCCAGGCTGTTTTTCTGCGTGGTGGAATAACCGGTAAGCGCGGACTTGACGGTATTCCAGTTGGTACTGTTCGCCAGATACGTGCGGCTTCCGTTTTGATTGTTCAAGTAAAGCAACCGTACGGTAGATACACTGCTCCGGCGCTGGTTCTGTTCAAAGACTCCGTGTTCCAGTGCGCTGCTCATAAAAAATCTGGCAAGCCAGTAGGTGTCCGCATCCACGCTATTGGTCGTCAGTGCCACGTCATTTACCAGTCCGCCGGGCAGATCAACAAAAAATCCTTCGGTCTGTGCAGCCAGACCGACCCAATGATGCGTGTAGCCCGACACACGGCTTTGGCGCGCCAGCCAGTCGCTTACCAATCGGTTCTGCTGCATATAGGAAGAGGCCACCAGATGCAGTCCGCCTCCCAGCACCGCTTCGCTATTGGTGCTCAGCCCGGATTCAATATCTTTTCTCAATTGCTCTGAAACCCGCCTCACCTGCTCCGCCGAGGCGTTTCCTGCCTCATGCACCAGAACATATTTTCCGCCGCTGACTACAGAAAGACTGTTCGACCGGTCGGCAAACCCGGCAGTGGAATACGGATGATCCGTCAGTACAGTCACCGTGGACGTACTTCCTGCGACCGTGGTGTTTCCGGTCGCGATTACGGCCCCGTCCAGATAGAGTTTCGGGCGA
This sequence comes from Kiritimatiellales bacterium, assembly GCA_041661845.1. Lineage (GTDB taxonomy): Bacteria > Verrucomicrobiota > Kiritimatiellia > Kiritimatiellales > Tichowtungiaceae > Tichowtungia. Next base: position 6,940 of record JBAZTQ010000097.1, read on the forward strand.
TAGCCGTTGGTTTGATCGTAGAAAATTGAAAGACGCTTTCCCGCAGCTTCATAACCTTTCAGAGAGATATCCAGCCCCTGATGCATAATGTGAAGTGTAAAATTATCAGAAAGCGCAATGTGATCCCAACTCTCCTTGTAACTTGTGTAAACGAAATATGCCTTGGGTAATGTTGTTGAAAGATTTGTGACGGCTGTCGCAATGATCCGCCTGCCGCCCAGCACCTCTTCCACCCGCGCATTGGGAGAATACTGTCGAATGTATGCGGTAAGATTGGTGGTATAAGACATTAACTTCTGCACTAGATTGGTTGAGTTGATATCCTGCACATAATCTGCAGAAACGGTTGCGCCGACGGATACCGACGAAAGAAAATCAGAACGGCTGTAGCCCATTGCCGAGGCCGGATTGGTCGGGTTAAATGATTCATATTCCTTAAATGCCGGGTCAAACGTATACCAGTTGCCGCTGATCTGCGCCTCGACCCAAACCCGGTAAATATACATCTGCTGCGGAACGCCGGTAATTTCGCCCGCTATTATACCGCCGTAGTTGAGCAGAGAGATCATTTTCCCGGTGTCCGCGCCAAGCCAGGCACTCAGGTCGCTTTTGTAATAAGCAACCGGTGCCTGCACAAAACGGGTTGTATATCCGGCTGTCCGCAAAAGTGAACTGAGCAGCGCAGATTGATCCCAGTCGTTGCCGTACCCCGCAGTCAGGCAGCCGTCCGCGCCGGTGTGAATGCCGCGTGTCGGACGGTAATCAATGGTATTGCGGACAAACTCATATATTTTAAGCGGATCGTTCTGCAGCGAACGGGCCAGCGCCTTGATCTCCTCGGTCACTTGGGTTTCGTTCGTACAAACGGTTGTGCCCGCTCCGACATCTCCGGCAGTTTTAAAAACAATACCGCCGTCAGAAGACAAAGGCGGACAGACTGGCGGTGTCTTTAAAAACTCATCGGCGACCGCTGATCCCGCCATGAAAATACAGAAAAGACCAAAGAGTGCCCGTTTTACTTTTTTCATTTTACTGCCCATCCGTAAAAACTGTGTTTGCTGTTATATTTTCCGCAGAAACGTATCCCAGCTTTACAGCAGATTGATTGTTGAAGTGTGCATCCGTTAACCGTCCGCTGATGTCATACCGGTAAATAACGCGCCCCTGCGCCCCGCCCGGCGGTATCACATTCACAATCTGCGGATGAGTGCCGTCCGTGCATTCAGCCAGATTCGTTACACCATCACCATCCGGATCACCGGTTGAATCATCGGAGAGCGGGTTAAGTGCACCGGCAACCTCCCAGCCATCCGGCATCCCGTCCCCGTCCGTATCCAGAATATCCGGTCTAGTGCCATGTAGATATTCATCAATGTTGCGCAAACCATCTAAATCGAAATCAAACCCGCCATCTGCATAAAACAATGGATTAAAACCGTATTGAAGTTCCCAACCGTCCGGCATTCCATCGCCGTCTGTATCAGGGTTATCAGGCAGGGTCTTATGCACAATAGTCTCGCGTGCGTCAGGCAATAAATCTCCATCTGAGTCAACGTCCATGTTGCCAGAACAAAAGAAGCCGCAGATTCCCGGCGATGGAACCGTCCATGTCGCTGGATTGGTGCTGACCGGACGCAGATTCTGCGCCGCGATACTCCAAACATTGGAACGCAGGTTGGAGCAAAAATAAACCTCCACCCGGCTGGTGAAACTTTCAGGGGCGTAAATTATCAGACTGATCCCGTTACTCTTCATGCCGGAACCAAGCCAAAGATCATTGCTATGTTCTGCCGTCAATGTACCCGGCAAAAGCAACGAAGCTCCGGCGGTCGCAAAACGTATAAATACTTTTCTTCTCATAACGCCCCTTTTAAACATTGCCTCGGGTTCTAGCAAACCGGCAAAAGGAATGGCAAGCGGATTTGTACCTATTTTCGGTAAAAACAGAACTGGCCCTAAATTCGGGACATGAAAAAAACTATTTACTCACAGGAATACTCCCAACTCCTAAAATGGCTCCGGTCGCAAAGGAAACAAAAAGGCATCACGATGCGTGAGCTGGGCGAGAAGTTGGGCGTTATTCACTCGTGGGTCGGGAAAATCGAACAGGGTGAACGACGGTTGGATTTGATTGAGTATATCCGGATTTGCGATGCACTGGACATTGATCCGCATGAAGGGCTGGATATTGTCAGAAATGTCCTCTCCATTAAAAAGTGATCTTTCAACCCTACCTGATCTTCAAGGTTGCAACGCCGATCAGGGCAAAGATGATGGAAAGAATCCAAAAGCGGATGGTAATCATGTTTTCCGCCGCACCGACGGAGCGTCCGGCGGCGGCCGCGCGGTCTCTGGCGATAAATTCGAAATGATGATGAAGCGGCGCACAGCGGAAAATGCGCCGGCCTTCGCCATATCTTTTTTTCGTAATCTTGAACCAGCTCTGCTGTATCAGCACACTGGCGGCTTCCATCACAAAAACGCCGCCGACAATGACAAGTACCAGTTCCTGTTTGATCAGAATGGCGACGGCCGCGATGCGATTGTCAAACAGGCGCAGGAAGCAGGCATGGAGCCGGTTATTCCTCCGCGCAAAAACCGCCGGGAACAGCGATCATACGACAAGGGTGTCTACACGTTGCGCCATTTGGTTGAGAATGCTTTTTTGCATCTGAAACAATGGCGCGGTATCGCAACCCGTTATGCGAAGAACGCCGCATCCTTTCTCGCCGCCGTTCAAATCCGTTGTCTTACTCTTTGGCTGAAAATCTCGTGACGACACGCTCTAGTCTTCTTTTATTCTGTTGATTTCATTGATTTTTTCCTGCGCTTTTTGCCGCTGTTTTCCGAAAGGATCCGGCAATTTGAGTACTGTTTCCAAGTCAGCCAGTGCTTTTTCTTTTTGTCCGGTCCGGAGATAAAGCGCCGCGCGAAGCTGCAAGATGTCGGCCCGTTGCATTGGAGTAGTCATATTATCATCTGCTACGCTTGAGTAGTCGTTCTCAGCATCTTTCAAATTTCCCGTCTGCTCAAAAACCCATCCGCGAACCCATAATATTTTTTCACGCGCCTCCTTGGGAACATCCGGCAAGGCTAATGCAATCTCCCAGTCGCGAAAAGCCTCGTCATATCGCCCCATCATGGCCAGAGCCAGCGCCCGGTTATGCACAGCTAAAGCATAACCTGGTTTGAGCTGAACAGCTTTCTCAAAATACTCCAGTGCTTTTTCATAATACTGATAATCCATCAATGCCAAACCGGCGCTGTTATACGCCTCTGCATTATTTTTATCCACGGAAGCAGCACACCACCAAAGCGAGAGATTATGGCTCCATGTGTTCGAAAAAGCGAAAGTCTGCACACCGAAAAGTGTCAGCAGCACGGCCAGCGCACCGCAAATCAGCCGTCGCATTGTCTTAAGCCGACTCAATCCGACGGCCAGAAGCACGGAAAACGGAATAGCTGCCAAATAAGTAAAACGGTCGGCAAAAAACTGTACCCCGCTTTGGGTGAATCCTATCATTGGAAAAATCATGATCAAAAATGCACCTGATGTAATGAGTACCGGGCGCACCCGATGCCGCAGCAGGAAAAGAGAAATCGCCGCTGCGGACGTCAACGCCAATGCAACCACAACCGGTACAACCTCGGGCTGCTTATAGTAAAGAGGTGTCAGATTAAGGGGCAGAACGGTTTTAAAAAGATAAAACCAGATCCCGTACACAGCCTGTCCGAAGCGTTCAATCACGCCGTATTTCTCGACCGGCATCATTCCTCCGCCCGTTTTTTTTGCCAGAAAGGCCATTATGCCGGTCAGCAGCGAGAGCACGAAAAATGGAGTTTTTTCAATCACGCAAGATAACATCGTACGCACTGAGGTGATCCGCCTGAAATGCCCCCAATCAATCAGCAGCAGCACCAACGGAAGCATCATGCCAATACCTTTGGTAACCGTCGCAAACGTAAAGCAAAGCAGCGCAGCAAATGGATAGCGCTTTTGTTTGCCCGTCTTAAGATAAAACAGCATGGTCAGCAGACAGAAGGTTCCGCACAGCAGATACCCGCGCGTTGCAAGCCAGACGACCGCCTCCACCCGGAGCGGATGAATGGCATAAGAAAGCGCCGCCAGCGCGGAAATTGCATAGCTCGCCCGCTGTTCTTTTAAAAACGCCAAACACAGCAGATAAACCAAGACGGCGTTGATACTGTGCAGCAGCAGACTGGTCGCATGCCATCCGTGAGGGTTCATACCCCACGCCGCAAAGTCCAAGGCGAAACTCAGCCAGCTTATTGGCTGCCAATGTCCATACCAGAAGGTTGTGCGCATCCATTTCAAATGCTCCGCATCCAAGCCTCGGAAATACGGATTGTACACAAACAATCCATCATCATCCCAGTGCAGGAACTCTCCCCGCAGTGCCGGGGCGAACACGGCTGAAACAGCCAATATCACAATCAACGCAAAAACCCATTTCATCTGTTTATCGTAAATTTTCATAAAATCCTTGCTCATCCGCATTTCACCT
>JBAZTQ010000098.1:0-11443 GCA_041661845.1 Kiritimatiellales bacterium
CCTATGGACAGTCCATTCCGTTTTCCGGACCGATCTATAACTCGATGTCCGTGGAGTCCGGCAGAATTCGTCTCACATTTACACACATTGACGGCGGGCTCGTTGCCCGGGAGTTGCCCTCAACTTACATTGTGCGAACCGTGCTCGGTACCACCGCGCCGCTGGTCCGCAACAGTCCTCAGAGTCAGCTCGAGGGATTTGCTGTTTGCGGGGAGGACAGGCAATGGGTCTGGGCCAACGCCTCAATAGACGGAGATACGGTGCTCGTATGGTCCGACCAGGTTCCTTATCCTGTAGCTGTTCGCTATGCATGGGCAGACAATCCGACCTGCAACCTGTACAATGCGGCTGGTTTTCCTGCTTCGCCCTTTCGCACGGATAATTTCCCGGGGATCACGCAGAAATAAAAAGTCCTGCCGGATTGAAACGGTAACAAAATTACAGAAGGAGCGGTGTCACTATGGCTGCAACGTATCGTAACTGTATGCTGAGCGTAACGGTCGCAGCAGCGACCGGATTTGCCGGAAAAAGTTTTTCTGCACCTGACCGGAGACCGAACGTTATTATTTTTCTGGCCGATGACCTCGGATACGGCGATCTGGGTATTCAAGGCGCGAAGGATGTGCAGACTCCGAATATCGACGCGCTTTTCCGCGGCGGGATGCAGTTTAAAGCGGCGTATGTTTCGTATCCGGCCTGCGGGCCGTCACGCGCCAGTCTGATGACCGGAAGGCATCATCTGCGTTTCGGATATCCGATGAATCCGGATCAGGTGATTCCGACAGCACCCGGCAATCTGCTCGGGCTGCCGAAAGAGGAAATTACGCTGGCCGAACTGCTGAAAAAACAAGGCTACGTCACGGGACTGTTCGGCAAATGGCATTTGGGAGTGCAGACGGAATGCCATCCGTTGAACCGCGGGTTTGATGAATTTTACGGATTTCTCAATTCGCTTTACCGCTATTTTGATCTGGGCAACATGAAGCTTCCGGACTGTATGCAGCGCGGATTCGAGCGGGTTCATGAGAAGGAATATCTGACGGATGCCTTTGCCCGCGAAAGCGCCGATTTTATTGAACGGCACAAAGAGCAGCCGTTTCTTCTGTTCGCTTCCTTCAGCGCGGTGCATACGCCGTTGATGTATGATAAGGATCCGGGCAACACTCCGGTACCTCTGGACGGTACCGCTGATCTGGCGGAAAACCGCCGCATGCTGGTGAATATGATCCAAGGATTGGATCGCGGGGTCGGCACCATCATGCAGAAGCTGAAAGCCTGCGGGCTGGAAAACAACACGCTGATCTTTTTTCTGAGCGATAACGGCGGGCCGGAGAAAACGGGTGTCTACAGCAACGGATCGTTGCGCGGATACAAAGGCTCGCTTTATGAAGGCGGTATGCGGGTGCCGATGGCTGCGTATTGGCCGGGGAAAATTACGCCCGGCGGTTCCTATGAGTATCCGGTACTGGCTACCGATATTTTTGCCACCTCCGTCGAAACTGCGGGCGGGCAGTTGCCGACTGACCGGCAGTATGATTCGAAAAATCTGATGCCGCTGCTGACGGGAATTCAGACCGAACCGCTGCACGGCGGTGAAACGCTTTGCTGGGATGCACTCGGTATGCAGGCGGCGCGCAACGGCGACTGGAAGCTCGTGCTGCAAAACAAGAAAGTGGTCGGCCTGTACAACATTCCGGCCGATGCCGGAGAACAGAACAATCTGGCCGCTGTCTATCCGGAGCGGGTGCAGGAACTGCAAAGCGCATTCAACCGCTGGAGCGCCGCACTTCCGCCATGGAAATTCAAATGGGTGCCGATTGAGCAATACCGGGAATGGGAAAAAGAGCAAGGGGCTGCCAAATGAAGTTCGCGCTGGGAACCGTATTGTTAGGAGCTTCTGTCGCACTGCCGGGAAAAATTTGTGCCGCGCATCATCCGGACATTCTGTTGATCACGACAGATGATCAGGGGATGCAGGCCGGTTGTTATGGCGATAAGCTGGCGATTACGCCGAATTTTGACCGGCTTGCTACGGAAGGGACTTTGTTCTCTCGGGCATATGTCACCCATGCATCATGCAGTCCGTCGCGCAGTTCGATTCTGACCGGGCTTTATCCGCATCAGAACGGGCATATCGGTCTGGCCGGACTGCATCCGGAGTATGCCCTGAAGCCGGGGATTCCTGCGTTGCCGGTTCTGCTTAAGAAAGAAGGATATTATACCGGGATTCTCGGTAAGCTGCATTTAATGCCCGCGGATCGTTTTCCTTTCGACTGCATGTGGAAAGAATCTCTCGGTAAGCCGGCGCTGACTCGCGATGTGCGCAGAATGGCTGAACTCGCGGGCGAGTTTCTGGCGAGGGCGGGCGACAAACCGTTTTTCCTCTACGTCAACTATTTCGATCCGCACCGTCCATACGACGCGGAGGCGAACCGGTGCAAAGGGCTGCCTGAAAAACCGTACACGGCGGCCGATGTCACGCCGTTCGGATTTCTCGGCGATGCGGCCACACTTTCAGATGTGGCGACCTACTATAACTGCGTCAACCGGATGGATGTTGGGCTGGGATTGCTGTTCGACCAGTTGAAAAAGGCCGGGCGCTATGACAACACGCTGATTATTTTCATCGGGGACAACGGGCCGGATTTCACGCGCGCGAAAACAACCTGCTATGAAGCGGGGCTGCATGTTCCATTTGTGATCAAATGGCCCGGAGTCAGTCAGACCGGACTGAAGTGTGATGCGTTAGTTTCGGCGGTCGATATTGTTCCGACGGTGCTGGATGCGGTCGGCGCGGAATGCCCGCCGGTGGCGGGCCGTTCGTTGCGCGCAATCTTGCGGGGCGAAACGCCTTCGGATTGGCGGAAGGCGCTATATGCTGAATATACTTCTCATGCTCAAACTCACTTTTATCCGCGCCGGTCGGTCCGGGCCGGCGATCTGAAGTTAATTCACAACCTGGATTTCTCCCGGGCGAATCCGGTGAACCGGCGCGGCACCGGCAATACAGCCGGACTTAAAGACAGTGCGCTGGAAAATGCTTTTGCAACCGGCCGGCATCCGCCTGAATGGGAGCTTTACAATCTGGACAGGGATCCGTTTGAGACGGTCAATCTGGCGGAGAATCCCGAGTATGCGGCGGAGTTAAAAAACCTTCAGGGTGCGTTGCAGGATTGGCAGAAAGAAACCGCCGATCCGCTGCTTGATCCGGCGGAACTGCAACGGCTCAAAAAAGCGCATGGACTTTGATATGAGAAAAACAGTTCCGGTCATTGGATGGTTGACGCCGGAAGTCCGGCGCTGAAATACGGGAACACTGAGCGGGCGGGGTTACAACCGGGGAATAAAAATGAAGTGGTTTAAAAAAGAAAAGAAGACCGATGGCACGTTAAGCAAGGTGGAAAAAACGGCTTGGGGTGTGAGCGGCAGTTCAGAAAATATTCTGTTTAACACCACCAATATGCTGGCCAACCCGATCCTCAATATCGGACTGGGCGTCAATCCGGCGCTGGTCAGTATTGCGCTGACGATACCGCGTTTTTTAGATGCGTTTTTTGACCCGCTGATGGGGCGTGTCAGCGACAACTTCAAGTCGCGCTTCGGCCGGCGCCGTCCGTTTGTCCTGGTCGGCGGAATTCTGACGGGACTGGCCTTTTCGATGATCTGGATGCTGCCGCGCGGCTGGAGCGAGATGGCTGTGTTCTGGCTGTTTCTCTCTTACATGCTGATCTTTTACGCCTGCTTCACAGTTTTTATTGTGCCGTATCTCGCGCTCGGTTTCGAAATGAGTCCGGACTATCACGAACGCACGACGCTGATGAGTTACCGGAGTTTCTTCAGCCTCGTCGGCGGCATTTTGATGCAGTGGATTTACTGGGGCTGCACCCGGCCCTGTTTCACGGATACGGTGCAGGGGATGAAAGTCATCGGATCGTTCCTCGGCGGATTTGTCATTTTAACCAGCGTGATCACGGCGCTGTTCTGCAAAGAGCGCGCGCCGCAGGTGAAAAAAGAGACCGAGCGGAAACTTTCGTTCTACGAAAGTTTTTCGGTGGCGTGGAAGGTGCAGCCGTTTGTGCGGGTGGTTTCGGTCTGTGTGCTGATTATTGTCGGCCAGCTCTCGATCATGCAGGTCGGTATGTATCTGAACATTTACTACGTCTGTAAAGGCAACCAGGCTTTTGCCGGACAACTGCAAGGCGTGATCGGCACCGGCTATGTTTTGAGCTCGCTGCTGATTATTCCGGTGGTGGCGCATTGCAGCCGAATGTTCGGCAAGCGCAGCACGCTGCGCGGACTGATGCTGCTGGGGGCGACCGGCAGTCTGCTGTCATTTATTCTGGTTAATCCGAATTATCCGTACCTTCAAATCCTGGGACTTTTTCTCGGCGGTCCGGCCATCACCGGCCTGTGGATTATTGCTCCGTCGATGATTGCCGACGTGTGCGACTGGGATGAGTGGAAAAGCGGGCTGCGCCGCGAAGGCTCGTTCGGCGCGGCGTATGGCTGGTTCACGAAAATCGGCGGCTCTGCTTCGCTGCTGGTTTCCGGTCTCGTGCTGGTGCTGACCGGATTTCACGCGGATGCCGGCGTTAATCAGACCGCCGGAACCATTTTGTGGATGCGTGTGCTGGTTGCGCTGGTTCCCGCCGCCACCTTTATCGCCGCCAACCTGCTGCTGCGCAAATATGAAATCAGTGCCGGGCTGGCGGAACAGATCAAAGCAGAGTTGAAGGGGCTGAAAAGTGAATAGAATCATGCTGGCGGGATTAATGGCCGGCACCATCGGGCTGGCGCGGGCCGGTGCGGAACCATCCGGAAAACCATGGAACTTTCTCGTCATCCTGCTCGACGATGCGGGCTGGAAGGATTTGGGTTTCACGGGTAATTCGTTTGCCGAAACGCCGAATATGGACCGGCTGGCGGCGCAGGGTATGCGCTTCTCGACGGCGTATTCAGCGCATCCGTTTTGCGCGCCCAGCCGGCAAAGCCTGATGACCGGTCAGTGGCCTGCACGCACGGCCTGGACGCAGAGGTCAGAGTTGAAAAACCCGGATGCGCCGCGCTCCGCTCCGCCGTTCTCCGCGTACGGAGCGCCGGCCTGGAGTAAACGCGATCTGGAGTTCACCAGTCTCGCGGAGGCGCTGAAATCAAAAGGCTATGCGACCGGGCATTTCGGCAAGTGGCATTTCGGGGAAATCGGCGATATGGTGACTCCCGAGAGCGAAGGTTTTGAGGTCAACTTCGGCGGCGGACAGCGGGTCGGCGCCGTTAAAAACTTTTTCTCACCCTACGAAGGATTGCCCGGAAACGTCGCGAGCAAACCGGGAGAATATCTGACCGACCGGCTGACTGATGAAACGATTCAGTTTATCCGGCAAAACAAAGACCGCCCGTTTTATGTGCAGCTCTGGCACTATGCGCCTCATGCGCCGTTGATGGCTCCGGAAGCGGTTGTTTCCAAATACCGGAAAAAACGGGAACAGTTGGGTGACGGTTCGCTCAATCCAACGTATGCGGCGATGATTGATTGCGTTGACCGGGGCGTCGGCCGGATTCTCCAGACATTGGAAAACCTCGGGCTGCGCGATAATACGGTTATTCTGCTGACGTCGGACAATGGCGCGCAAACGACACTTGGATCGGTGCCGGTGACTTCCGTTGCGCCATTGCGCGGGCAGAAGGAATATCTCTACGACGGCGGAGTCCGTGAACCTATGGCGATTATTTGGCCGGGGCATACCCGGGCGGGAACGAAATCAGATCTGCCGGTCAGTCTGATTGATTTCTATCCGACGATTCTTGATATCGCCGGAGCGACGCTGCCGACCAATCAGCCGGTTGATGGGGTCAGTCTGATCCCGCTTTTAAATTCCGGGGATCAGCCGGAACTGCGGGAGCGCCCGCTTTTCTGGTATGAGGTGAAAAGTGTCAGTGCGGAAGACGGGAGCCTGATTCTGCCCGGCGAAGCGGTTCGTAAGGGAGCCTGGAAGCTGATCAAATTTTTCGGACACCCGCTTGAACTCTACAATTTGGAAACAGATCCGGCTGAAGCAAAAAATCTGGCGGCTCTGGAACCCGAGCGCGTCAAAATGCTCGAAGCGCTGGCCGACGAATGGCTGGCCGGCACCGGAATCGCACAGCCGCAACCCAATCCCGCCTACAATCCGGATTATGTGATTCCTCGGCAGATTGAAAACACTGAATTACCTGAGAATGCGAAGGAAATCCGTTCGTGGAATTTCAGCTCCGGCTTCGGAAAATGGAAAACGATCCGGATGATAAAAGCCGAAGTTAAAAACGGATCGCTGCAAATGCACTCCGACGGAACGTATCCTGAAATATTAACGACCGATGTGTCCGGCCTGCCCGCAGGAGTCTATTTTGTGCAGGCTGAATTCCGCGTGGCGACCAGCGGGCGCATCCGGTTTGCATGGAAAGACCAGAGCGGGAAGAACGGAACGGTTGAGTTCTTCCCGCAGCGTGACGGCGAATGGCACACTTACACGGCGGTCTTCCAAAGCGATGCACCGCTTCAGGAGCTTCGGCTGGCCGCACCGACGCACCTGAAGGAAACCGGTCATTATGATCCGGCAACCCAGCCGGATTATATTGAAGTCCGCAAGATCAGGCTGATTTCATTACGAACCCGGTAAGTCGATAGGAATGAAAAGATGAGTTGCTACACACGCGCATTGAGGTTTGCCGGATTCGTCATTCCGGCTGTGATGGTCGCTTCGGCATCGTTCGGCGAAGACACGCCAGCCTGTAAGCCGAACATCATTGTGATTCTGACGGATGATCAGGGTTATGCCGACCTAGGTGTGCAGGGTTCGGTTAAGGATATTCGCACGCCGAATATCGACAGGTTGACAAAGCAGGGCGCTCGTTTTACCAACGGCTATTCCACCGCGCCGGTTTGCGGCCCCTCACGGGCCGGGCTGATTTCCGGACAGTATCAGGAGCGTTTCGGAGTCTACGACAATGCCGACCTGCCGTTTGAGTATCATGGCACGCCGATGCCTTTGCGGCTGCGTGCGTCCGGCTACCGCACCGGCATGGTCGGCAAGCTTCATCTCCCGCTTGCGGGCGCGGGCGCTGAAGATCCCCGGCAGTGGGGTTTTGACGAATTTTTCATGAAGAACGGAATGTTTCAAACCGCTCCGAATAAATATCTGGTAACCCATTCGCTGGATGGCAAGGTTTTTTCCGATGCGAAGTGGATGGAGGTCGAAGGCTATCGTACAGAAATTCACACGGAGGCGGCGCTTCAGTTTATTGATCGCAACCACAAAGCTCCGTTCTTCCTTTATCTTGCCTATTTTGCGCCGCACACGCCGCTGGAAGCCCCGCAGAAATATCTGGATCGGTTTCCAGGCGCTTCTCCGGAAGCCCGCCGTTACGCGCTGGCGATGATGTCGGCCATCGACGATGGCGTTGGGTTGATTCAGGAAAAGCTCAAAGCGCTTGGGCTGGATCAGAACACGCTCATCTTTTTTGCCAGCGATAACGGTGCGCCGCTCAAGTGTTCCGACCGGAATGCGCCGGTCAGTCAGCTGAAACTGTCGGAATGGAACGGCTCGCTCAACAGCCCGATGACCGGGGAGAAAGATATGCTGAGTGAGGGCGGAATTCATATCCCGTTTCTCGCCTGCTGGCCGGGGGTGATTCCGTCAGGGCAGGTGATTGAAACGCCGGTCATCACGCTGGATATCGCCGCCACCATCACGGCACTGACCGGATCGGATACAAACCATCTGGATGGTGCCGACCTGATGCCGCTGCTGACCGGTAAAACAAATGAACTTTCCCGTGAGGCGCTGTTCTGGGCGTTCGGCGGGCAAAGTGCGGTTCGCAAAGGACAATGGAAGCTGATTACGACGCAGACCAGCGGGGAGTTTCTTTTCAATCTGGCCGATGATCTGCCCGAGAAGAAGAATAGATTGCAGGAATACCCTGAAATTGCGGCGGAGCTGAAAGCAGAAGTCGCCAAGTGGCAGTCGCAGTTCGGTGCGAGAAAACCCGTCCGTCCGGCGGAGCTGGATTTAGAGAAGAAGCTGTTCCACAATTATTTTGAATAGAAAGGATGGCGCATGAAACAACTGTTATTGGGCGTTTGCTTGGCGGCGGCAGGGATGGTGCAGGGACAGATCCGCGAGGACGGCGGGCGTTACATTGTTCAGCCTGAAGCGCGTGCCGTCGTGCGCGGCGGTGCCTCGGCGGATAAAAATTTAAAAGGCTCGCCGGCGGCGGTGCAGCGCGGAAACAGCGCGGATGAATGCAGCGCGATTCTGATCCGCTACGATGTTTCTCAGGTCCCGCTGGAAACATCGCTGAACAGTCTCATTTGGTATAAAGGTAAAGCTTCCGGCCCCGGTTCGAATCCCTGCTTTGCGATATACGGTGTGCAAAACGACTGGGACGAAAAAACGGTCAGCATGAATACGCTGCCGGCGAAGATCAAGCGGATCGAAGAAGTTACGGTGAAGCCGGACGTCAGCGGCCCCGTTCCGTTTCCGGTCAGCCGTTATGTGCAGCAGCATCTGAAGGACGGTAAGATTTCATTTTTGATCGAAATGCGCAGCGCCCCCGGTTTTTCCCAGACGGTTGAGTTTTCTGAAACGCCCGCGCTGGCCATCGCTAAAGAGCAGACGCCCGGCTATCAGCTGGCCGACCTTTTGCGTCCGGTCTGGAAGGGTTCACGTATGGTGAATGAAACCGCGGTGCCGACCTCCTATAACGGCAGACCGGCGGAAGCGAATCTGGCCTTTGTTCCGTCCAAAATCATCAGCGTGAAAAACTATGCGCTGGATAAAACCTATGAAGCGGGAAAGGACTACGTCATCGACGGACGCACGATCCGGCTGACCGCCGGCAGCTCCATTCCGTTTTTCAGATATGAAGAGCTTTATCACAACAATCCGGCCGCCAAACCGGGCGTCATGAAAACAGTCGACGGCGGTTATATGACCTTCAGTGAATCCGCCTTTTTCAACGACAAGCAGCTGGCGATAACCTACGAACATGCCGACCCGTGGATCGGGCCGGTTCCTCAACCCGCCAAAAATCTGCTGCCGAAAACGTTCCAGACTCTGGAAAATAAAAAGCCGCTCAAGCTGGTCGTTTTCGGCGACAGCATTTCGGTCGGAGCCAGTGCAAGCGGAAAGAGCAGTCGCGCCCCGTTTATGCCGCGCTGGGGCGATCTGGTGGCGGATGAACTGAACCGGGCTTACGGTTCAGAAATTAATTATATCAATCCGTCGCTGGGCGGGATGCGTTCGGACTGGGGAAAAAACGTGATCGACGGACTCGTCGCCTTTGAAAAGCCGGATCTGATTGTTCTGGGCTTCGAAATGAATGACGGCGGTGTTCCTTTTACAGTGGAACAGTTTGTTGCGAATACCCGGGCGATGATGGACTCTGTCCGGAAGCAGAATCCGGATGCTGAATTCATTCTGCTGATGTCTTTTCAACCGAACAGTAAGTGGCGCAGTCTGGAGCCGATGCCGGGCTATCTTGAGGCGCTGAAGAAAATGGAAGGGCCGGGCGTTGCGGTGGCGGATCTCTGGTCGATGCACGGCTGTCTGCTGGAGCACAAAACCTATTGGGATATGACAGGGAATCATGTCAACCATCCGAATGACTTCATGGTGCGGGTGTATGCTCAGACGTTGCTGGCTATCTTGGGGGTAAAATAATGAAAAATGAACTGTTTATATTTATGCTGGGGATGCTGTGCTGCACGGGCCGGGCCGGCTGGGCTGTGACCGATGACTTTAACCGCGCAGATACAGCGAGCGCATCCAACGTTACAGAGGTGGCCGCGCTGATCGGGCCCGGCTGGGTGCCGGTGAAAAATCCGGCGGACGTTGACTATATGACCCAGTACCGCATTTATAACAACGAGCTGGCCGTCGGGAAGATGACACCTAATCCCGCGAAGGCTACGCTGATTCATTCCGGTGCATTCACCTCGAACGGCGGCGCGGGAACGGATTTTGCACTGTCCGCCACAATGAAGGATTCCGCCAAGGGGGGCGCCATTCTGGGGCTGGTTTGTAATTATCAGAACAGCGGTAATTATTATGTATTCCGTCTCACCGCCGCCGGCATTGCACAGATGCTGTGCTATTCGAACTTTGTGCAGCAGACCGCCGCGCCGCTTTTTAAGGTGAATGCTTTTAGTTACGTCAAGGGTCGGGCGTATACGTTCAAGGTCACCTCCGCCGCGCCGTATGTTTATAATTTCAGCATTACGGATACGGCCAGCAATCTGGTCGTTTATTCGGCCGGTAATATTACGGTCGGCGACCGCAATATTAAACTTAAGGACGGGCTGGGCGGCGTGTATGTCGGAAGCAGCACCGGCACCGTGGATGATTTTCGTCTGGCAACGATTGCACAGACGGATCAGAAAAGTCCGGCCAGCGCAGATGGAACGTCGCCGGAAAATCAGGCGCTGACGGTTAAGTTTGACGCGCGCGGGGCGGGGCTGAAGCCGGAATATAAGACGCTCAAAAACTGGGGCGGAAGCTCGCCGGACGGCCATGTGCTGCGCGCCAACAATTATTTTCTGGAACTGGACGGCAAACCTTTGCCGCTGGTCATGGGCGAGATTCATCCGCAGCGCTATCCGGCCGAATACTGGGAGGAAGCGATCCTGGAGATGAAGGCAGCCGGACTTAACGGAATTTCGGTTTATGTTTTCTGGAGTCAGCTTGAACCGCGTCCGGGCGAGTTTGATTTCAGCGGAAATAAGAATATCCGGCGCTTTGTGGAACTATGCGCGAAGCACGGGATGTATGTCTGGCCGCGCGTAGGTCCTTTCTGTAACGCGGAAATGCTGCTCGGCGGACTTCCTTCCTGGCTGTACGGAATGCCGCTGACGGAACGCAGCAACCAGCCGCGCTATCTCCAGCTGGTCGGGCGCTATTATGGAAAACTCGGCGAACAGCTGAAAGGGCTGATGTGGGAGCAGGGCGGACCGATAGTAGGTTTTCAGCTGGAAAACGAACTGGGCGTGGCCGGCGTGAGCTGGGATAAAGTTTTCCCGCAGCACGTCAATAAAAGCGGGTTTACCGGACTGAAAGGTGCGGCTTATACCGAGCATTACCGCAATTTGAAAAAACTCGCTGTCAGCAGAGGACTCAACGCGCCGTTTTTCAGTTGCACCGGCTGGGGGCTGGGCGACAGCAAGCCGGTGCCGTGCGACGAGATTATGCCGACTGAACTCGGCTACATGGGCGGATATTACTATCACAGACTCACCGATAAAAACTGGGTGACCGCTTTTGATAACACCGGCAATGTACTGAAGCCGTATTGGGGTAAATGTCCGGTCGGTCTTTCAGAAATCGGAACCGGACTGCCTGTAGAGACTGCCGCCCTGGGCAGAGAACCGTTGCCTCCGGAAATTTATTCCTGCGCTGCGCTGACACGCGTC
>JBAZTQ010000099.1:0-11421 GCA_041661845.1 Kiritimatiellales bacterium
CTGCCAAGCCGTCGTGTTAACAAAGGCTGGTATTCACCGGATTTCGTGGTTTATGCTCCGGCCTAATTTTAACGGATCAGCCATTACGGAAAACACATGAAATATATCAGTACCAGAGGGCGGATGGAGCCGGTCGGTTTCCTCGACGCGGTGATGACGGGGCTGGCACCCGACGGCGGCCTGCTGCTGCCCGAAAACCTGCCGGAGGTTTCCGGTGAACTGCCGGCGTGGGCCGGGCTTTCTTATCAGGAACTGGCGTTCGAAGTGATGAGCCTGTTCGCGACCGATATTCCCGCCGCCGATCTCAAGGCACTGATCCAAAAAAGCTATTCGACTTTCCGGACTCCGGACGTCGCGCCGGTTATCCCGGTCGACGGGTTCCATGTATTGGAACTCTGGCACGGCCCGACGCTGGCCTTCAAAGATGTCGCCCTGCAGTTTCTCGGCAACCTGTTTGAGTACGTTCTCGAAAAACGCGGCGGCGAACTGAATATTCTCGGCGCGACCAGCGGCGACACCGGTTCCGCCGCTATCTGCGGCGTGCGCGGCAAAAAGAACATCCGCATTTTCATCATGCATCCGAAGGGCCGCACCAGCCCGGTTCAGGAAAAGCAGATGACCAGCGTGCTCGACGATAACGTCTTCAACCTCGCCGTTGAAGGCACCTTCGACGACTGCCAGCACCTGATGAAATCGATCTTTTCCGATGTGGAGTTTAAAGAGAAATATTCGCTCGGCTCGGTCAACTCCGTCAACTGGGCGCGTGTGCTGGCGCAGATCGTTTACTACTTCTACGCCTTCTTCCGGGTGCAGGAAACCACCGGCGCGGCAAAAGTTCAGTTCGCGGTACCGACCGGCAACTTCGGCGACATTATGGCCGGCTATATCGCCGTACAGATGGGCCTGCCGGTCAAAAAGCTGATTCTGGCCACCAACGAAAACAATATCCTGTCGCGATTCTTTAATACCGGCGTCTACAGCATCGGCGAAGTCGTGCCAACGATCAGTCCTTCAATGGACATTCAGGTCGCCAGCAACTTTGAGCGCTATCTCTATTACCGCGCCGGCAAAGACGCCGCGAAACTGTGCGAACTGATGGACGGCTTTGCTAGAAACAAATCGCTGACAGTTCTCGGAACCGATGATCTTTTTGCCGCAGGCGAGGCCAACACGGCGCAGACGCTGGCGATGATTAAAAAATGTTACGAACAGGAAAGTTACATTCTCGATCCGCACACCGCCGTCGGCATCGCCGTCGCCGCGCAGTTGGGTAGGGCGAGTTCTCCGAACGAGCCGTTGTTCTCAGGTGGGGCGAGCTCTCCGAGCGAGCCGCCTGTCCCGACGATTTGTCTGGCGACCGCGCATCCGGCTAAATTTACCGACGCCATCGAACAGGCGATCAGTGTCGCCGCGCACCATCCGGCGCTCGATAAACTTGCCGATGCTGAAACCCGCTGCGACACCCTCACCAACGACGAAGCCGCCGTCCGCAAATATTTGGTTTCAAAAATCGAAAAGTAGGACAGGCTTCCAGCCTGTCCAGAGCGTGGGAGATTTAGCCGCAAAAAGGCGCAAAAAGTGCAAAGAAAACAGGTTTGATCACGACCGCCAAAGGCAGAGGCTGGCCTGATGAAAGCAGGACGGCAACGAACGAAGTGAGAGGCAATCACTCGAATGGAGGAAAAATGGAAGAAGATAGAAAATCGGAAACCGGCTCTCCGTTGGATGTTGAGGGAGTCAATTTGGGTATAAGCACGGCGGAAATCGTTGATATGGTTCGTGAAAGCCGTGCCCGGTATGAGGTTCGTCAGTAAGAGTTTTCGCAATGGCAATGAATGATCCAATCGTTGAAGAAGTGAGAGCGTTTCGGGATGAGCATGCCCGGAAATTCAATTACGACCTGAATGCCATTTGCGCCGACCTGATGGAAAAACAGAAACGGAGCGGGCATAAGCTCGTTCGCAGGGAGCGAACGGCCGATATGGTATGCGAGGAGCCGGTTGAATACCGGACAAAAAATGAACGGTGATATTTCGACGAAATCCGCGCACCATCCGGCACTCGATAAACTCGCCAACGCCGAAACCCGCTGCGACACCATCGCCAACGATGAAACTGCGATTCGGGATTATTTGGTGAAAAAAATAGTAACAGAGGAAGAAGCCGCCAAGGTTTTGAAGCTGCTGATTAAGGATTGTGAAAAGTTGGCTCGTGATCCTGATTTATCGCCTCGCACACGAAGCGAGTTAATCAAAGGAGCCACAGGTTGGAAGGTCGAATTAGAATCCGGTTGCCTTTCTATGGATGACCTTTGCGGGTTGATCGAAAGTATTTATGGGATAATTGTTGCAGCGAAAAAGCAATGCGCCCGTTTTGACGCCCATTGTCCTGCGAATATAACCCATTTAGAGGAAGGCAAAGCCTTTGTTCTCAAGATCACAGGGATTTTTGAGATATCAAATAACCGCGGAATTCGGATTTTTGACAGTGATTTTTAAATAAGAGGATAACGCGCCAGACATTTAAATTTCTGCATAAAATGAAGGAGCTACTCATATGAGAAAAGTCATGCGGTGTGGGGCTTATATTGCCATTCTTTGCCTGTCAGCTGTGGTTAGTGGAGAAATGACTTCCCCCGAAGCGACTCAACTGCTTGAAAGGGCACGGCGAGGTGATGCTGAGGCGCAATTTGAACTGGCGATGCGCTACGGGGCAGGTGAGGGTGTTGTTCAGAATGAAAAAGAAGCCGTGAAGTGGTGCCGGCTCGCGGCGGATCAGGGATTTGCCGAAGCGCAATACGGCCTTGGTCGTTATTATGAGTTCAGTGAAGACAAAGACTCAAAAGAGGCGGGAAAATGGTATCGGCTGGCAGCAGAGCAGGGATATGCTGAGGCGCAGTTTCGCCTTGGCGTGTGGTACGATCCCACCACCAACATGTTCGATGAAGTTGCAAATGAACACGGCGCTGCGGAAGAGGCATTTAAGTGGTTTAAGCTCGCCGCAGAACAAGAACATTCCGGTGCACAAATTAGCCTTGGAAATTGTTACGCGAAAGGAATAGGCGTCCAAAAGGATCATAAGGAGGCGGCCAAGTGGTTCCGGCGTGCTTTCGAACAAGGTGATGAGTATGCGGAGTTACTCTGGCAGGGAGCTTCGCCGGTGGAATATTATCAATTTAAAGCCGAACAAGGAGATGCAAAATATCAGTACATGGTAGGTGTCCAGTATGAAGTAGGTGAAGATTTGTCAGGAGTTCCGGTAGACCATAAGGAGGCGGTCAAATGGTACCGCCTTGCCGCAGATCAGGGGTACGCCGATGCACAATTCAGTCTTGGCCGTTGTTACGGCAACGGCCAAGGCGTTTGGGAAGATGGCAAAGAGGCGGTGAAGTGGTATCAACTTGCCGCTGAACAAGGAGACTCAGGAGCACAATGTAACCTCGGAGTTTGTTACTCTCACGGTAAAGGGGTGCTCGAAGATTATGTAGAGGCATATGCATGGTTTGTGATTGCTGCAATGAACGGGGACTCGCAAGGGGCGGAAAATAAAGACATCTTAAAAAACAAGCTAAACAATTTACAAATCGCCGCCGGACAGGAGCGGGCAAAAGAGCTGATAGCGAATATAGAGCGGAAGAAACAAGTTGCCAGATTGCCTGCAGGGGAGGTGCCTTCGGCGGATATTGCACCTTCCGGATTTGGCAGCGGGTTGCTGGTTAAAGACGGATATGTGGTGACCTGCTGGCATGTGGTGGAGAATTCCAAAAAAATATCCATCAATTGTCAGGGGAAAGATTTCAACGCCAGTGTGGTTCAAAAGGATGTGGGTAATGACATTGCAATCCTGTGCGTAGATGGTGCCGATGCCGGGGCTTTGCTGAGTGTTGCCGACAGCGTGAAGCTAGGTTCGCAGGTGTTTACGATGGGGTTTCCGCATCCCGGGTTACAAGGCTCCGATGTTAAGTTTACGACCGGATCAATCAGTGGCTTGACCGGCCCGAAAAATACGCCGGTTTATTACCAGATCAGCGCGCCGTTGCAGTCCGGTAATTCCGGCGGGCCGCTGTTTGATGAATACGGCAATCTGGTCGGGATCGTTGCCGCTAAGCTGGATTCTCTAAAGATGCTGGCCGCCACCGGCGACCTGACTCAAAACGTGAACTACGCCATTAAAGTCGACTATCTGGTACCTCTTCTGAAAACGGTGGATGGCATCAAGATACAGCCGTCTCAAACCAAGCCGGTCAATCTGCTGTCTCTGGTCGAGGAGCTGAAAAAGTCGGTTGTAATGATCAAGGTTTATTAACCCCATCTGAGGTTTAGCTATGTCTGAGGATCATTTGATGCGCTCCGCTTTTTCAACCTTGGGCATCCTCGTTCTGCTATTGCTCGCGGGGTGCGGTGAGCATACCCAAAAACAAGACGCATCGCGGAAAACCGAAGCCCGGTTCCGCGACTACAAAGTCATTATTTCGGAGTCAGACGAAAACGAGCTTCGCGGAGGGTATCTTTCACGAGTTGAAATTTTTAAGGGAAAGGCTCTTGTCTATGCGATGGACAGCCATAGGTTCGACTTTGGGAATCGTTTTAATGACGAGAAGAAAGAAAATGCCACCCCGATCGGAATGGACATTACCGGAGACGGACAACCCAATCTTGTCATCGCTGAATATACGGGAGGGGCGCACTGCTGTCTTCTCTTCCATATCTTTGAAATTGGAAACACATTTCGCCACATTCAAACCCTCGATCTGGAGGACTCCGACTCCGATTTTAAGAATTTGGACAACGATCCCGCTCTGGAATTGCCAACAGAAGACTGGACCTTTGAATACTGGCATACCTGCTTTGCAGATTCTCCGGCGCCAGAGGTGATTTTGAAATACTCGGCAGGACAGTACCGAATGGCGCCGAACCTGATGAAAAAACTCCCCCGGCATCAGGCGGAATTGTACGAAACTGCAGCAAAGATCAGGTCGATGCCCCAATGGAAAGATCCAGAAGCGATCGAGAGAGGCCACCAGTCAGGGTTATGGAAAGTTCCAGACCCGAATTACCCGAAGGTGGTTCCTTCTGACCTTTGGCGCGAAATGCTAACTCTCATTTACACGGGCAATATGTATCAGGCGTGGAAACTCCTTGATTTGGCGTGGCCGGAAGGAATTGCGGGCAAGCAGGAATTTCTAGAGGAGTTCAAGGCCCAGCTCAAGATGAGCCTGTTTTGGGAACAACTTCAGGATATGAACAAGAATCTCTCGGTAAAAGAGCCGTGAATCCGCTATCGGTCGAAGAACTGAAAAAGTCGGTTGTGATGATCAAGGTGTATTGATGTTGTAAGTGCAAATCACGCGATCGGTACAGGCGCGGCCACCGTCCGCACCCACAGGGAAAAGATGACTTTCTGTAGCCGCGCACGGCGGGCGCGGCAGGTTCATACGGGACAAGGAGATGGGTGAAATGAGCAGTAAAGAAAAGAAGAGTAAAGGTTCGCCCGAGGGTTCCCTTGTCCGCTCGTCGGCAGCGGAATACCTGACCTTTGTTGCCGCCGGTGGCGGCTCGGAAATCAGCGTGGAAATGCGTTATGAGGATGAGAATGTCTGGCTGACGCAGAAGATGATGGCGGTTCTTTATGATGTTTCGGTTCCTGCCATCAACCAGCATTTGAAGCGTATTTTTACGGACCGCGAGCTGGAGGAAAACTCAGTTGTTAAGGAATACTTAATAACTGCCGCTGACGGAAAAAACTACAATACAAAGCACTACAACCTGCAGGCGATCGTCGCCGTTGGGTTCAAGATCGAAAACGAACGCGCGGTGCAGTTCCGCAAGTGGGCCGGGCGGATTGTGAAGGATTACACCATCCAGGGGTGGGTCATGGATGTTGAGCGCCTGAAACAGGGCGGAAATCTGACGGATGAGTTTTTTGAGCGTCAGTTAGAGAAGATTCGGGAAATCCGGCTTTCGGAACGCAAGTTCTACCAGAAAATCACCGATATCTATGCGACCTCGCTCGACTACGACCCGTCTGCTGCGGCCACCCAGCGTTTCTTTGCCGCCGTTCAAAATAAAATGCATTATGCCGTCCATGGGAATACGGCCGCAGAGGTGATTGTGGATCGTGCGGATCATAAAAAGGACAACATGGGGCTGACCAGTTGGGATGGGGCTCCTTCGGGAAAAATCCATAAGTACGATGTTTCGGTTGCCAAGAACTACCTGTCCGAGTTTGAACTTGGGCAGATGCAGCGAATTGTTTCGGCTTATCTGGATATGGCGGAAATGCAGGCGATGCGGAAAATTCCTATGACGATGGCTGACTGGGAAGGACGTCTGGGTGGATTCCTTAAACTCTGGGATCGGGATATTCTTCAGGATGCGGGGAAGGTCTCCGCAGAACTGGCTAAAACTCACGCTGAAAGCGAGTTTGAAAAATACCGCATGGTGCAGGATCGGCTGTTTGAGAGCGATTTCGACAAGGTAGTTAAGCAAATCGAAGGATTGCTCTCCGCTGAACCGGAAAGCGGAGCCATCAATGCATCTTCTCAGGCGGGTTGAAAAATGTCTTCTGTCTCCCAACCAACCTGTTACGTGATTGCCGGGCCGAATGGAGCGGGCAAGACTACGTTTGCCTTGCGGTATCTGCCGGAAATGACCGGATGCCGGAATTTCATCAACGCCGATCTGATTGCGGACGGGTTGTCGCCGCTTAATCCGGCCGGAGTTCAGATGGAAGCCGGGAAAATTCTCCTGCGGGAAATCGAAGCGAATGTGGCGGCAGGAACCGACTTTGCCTTCGAGACGACGTTGTCGGGCCGTATGTACGTTCGGCTGCTGAAAGAATTGCGTTCCAAGGGTTGGAAGATCGTCCTGTTTTACCTGTGGATTCCCGGCGCGGAGTTTTCCCGACTCCGTGTCCGTCAGCGGGTGGAGTCCGGCGGACATGATATTCCCGACGAGGCGATTACCCGGCGATACCGCCGGACGGTTTCTAATTTTCTGACGGTTTTTGCGCCTTTGTGCGACCAGGTTTTCTGCTACGATAATTCCGGAATTGAGCCGATACCGGTGTTTGTTGATTCAGGGCAAGTCCGGCAGGTTATTGATAAAGTCCGGTATTCTCAGGTGCTGGAGAGTTCACATGATTGAAAAAGACATTTTGGAAATGGCGGAAGACGCCCGGCAGTGCCTTAAACGGGCGGTGCATGATGAGTTCGTTAAAAAAGCCAAGCTCGGGCAGGACGTAATTGTCAGCCGGAACGGGAAGCCGTACCGGATTCCCGCGTCAGAGGCTTTGTTGATTCAGGAAGAGAGCGGCGAGTACGGTGTAGGGAAGAAATAATGATGAAAAGTACCAAACCCATGAGAATTCTTTCAGGCATACAGCCTTCGGGCAAGCTGCATATCGGCAACTATTTCGGAATGATGAAGCCCGCGATTGAGTTGCAGGAGCAGGGCGAGGCGTTTCTGTTTATCGCCGACTACCACGCGCTGACGACGGTGAATGATGCCGCCGCGCTGCGGGTGATGGTGAAAGATGTCGCGCTCGACTTTCTGGCCGCCGGACTCGATCCGGAAAAGACCGCCTTTTACCGTCAGAGCGATGTTCCGGAGGTGCAGGAACTGGCATGGTTGCTTTCCGTGGTCACGCCGATGGGTTTGCTGGAACGCTGCCATTCCTATAAGGACAAACTCGCTAAAGGAATTGCCGCCACGCACAGTCTGTTTGCTTATCCGGTGCTGATGGCCGCCGACATCCTTTCGGTGCAGTCCACCGTGGTGCCGGTCGGGCGCGACCAGAAACAGCACGTCGAAGTGACGCGCGACATCGCCGTGAAATTCAACAACCAGTTCGGCGAAGTTTTCACGATTCCGGAACCGTCGATCCGCGATTCCGTTGCCGTGATTCCCGGCGTTGACGGTCAGAAAATGTCCAAATCCTACGGCAATACGCTGGAAATTTTCGGCGAGCCGGGCGTTTTGAAAAAACGGGTGATGCAGATTGTCACCGACAGCACGCCGCTGGAAGAGCCGAAAAATCCCGATACCTGCAATGCATTTGCGCTCTATAAACTTTTCGCCACCGACGCCGAGATCGCCGACCTCGCCGCGCGCTACCGCACGGCCGGTTTCGGCTACGGCACCGCCAAGAAGGAGCTGCTCGCCAAAATCAACGAGCACTTTGCGCCGATGCGTGAAAAGCGCGCCGAGCTCGAAAAGAATCCCGATTTCGTAAACGACGTCCTGAAGAAGGGTGCGGAACGCGCGCGCGCCGAAACCCGTAAAACCCTGCAATCTGCCCGCAAAGCGGTTGGACTTGAATGATTGACATGATCGATATGGTCAGTATGATCATTCCGGTTGGAGGTGCATCATGAGCATTACCGTAACAGCAGTTAAAGCGCGGCAGAATCTCGGGGAACTCCTCAATCTGGTTTCCATCAAACACGAAGAAGTCATCATCGAGCGGGCCGGAAAAAAAATCGCCCGGCTGACAGCTATTGATGAAGACGCCACTGCTGTCAGTGAGCCGGTTGCAGAAACGTATGCCGTTCAAAAAACGAAAGTTAAAAAGGAGCCCATTGATTTCAGCGCCATCTTCGGAACCTGGGACGATGAGGAATATCGCAAGGTCACGGAGGCTGTAAACAGCCTGCGGGTTATTGATCCGGAGATGTGGAAATGAAATCCGCCGTTGTGGATACCAACATTCTGAGTGATCTTTTTAGAGGAGAACCGTCGGTCAGAGATTTTTTACGGGAATTCGAGTCCATTTATGTTCCGGTGACTGTTCTTGGGGAGCTTCTTTTTGGTTTTGTTCTCGGAACCCGGGAAGCGGAAAACCGCCACCGACTCGATCAGTTTCTGTCTCAGCGGTCTGTAGAGGTTCTTCCGGTATCTCCTCCTGTGGCCGGACATTATGCATCTGTAATGGCGTCTCTGAGGCGGAACGGAACCCCGCTGCCGACCAATGACGTATGGATTGCCGCCTCGGCCTGTGCGGAGAAGGTTCCGCTGATCAGCCGCGACAGCCATTTTAAACAAATTAAAGGACTTCAACTCATTATCCCGGAATAAAATGCATATGCCCGATCTGCTTCCGAATGAAGAATACAAAGTGAGCCTCGAAGTTTTCGAAGGCCCTCTTGATCTGCTCCTTTACCTTATCAAAAAAGACGAGGTGGATATTTATGATATTCCAATCGGGCGGATCACTACCCAGTACATGGAATATCTTGAGCTGATGAAAATCCTCAACCTCGAGATTGCCGGCGATTTTATCGTCATGGCAGCGACGCTGATGGTGATCAAGAGCCGCCTGCTGCTGCCTGACGAAGAGCGCGGGCCGGTGGAAGAGGACGACGAGGACGATCCGCGCTGGGATCTGGTGCGTCAGCTGGTCGAATACAAAAAATTCAAAGATGCCGCCGGATTTCTCGGTCATCTGGAAGAAGTTCAGGAAAACGTTTTTTCACGCGAGGGCGAACACGTCGAACTCGGCGCGCGGCCCGATGTCGGCATGTCGGACGTCAGTATTTTCGATCTGATCAGCGCGCTCAATCAGGCTCTCGACCGCGTACCGCGGGAGGAGCTGAACGAAATCTTCGCCGAGCAGTTCACCGTCAGCGAGAAGGTGGATTATCTGCTGGAAGCCACGAAGAACGGCAAACCGCTGACGCTGGGCCGTCTGTTCCGCGGGATGCGCTCGCGGCACGAGATCGTCTGTACCTTTCTCGCGGTGCTGGAGCTGATCAAGCTCAACCGCCTTTCGGCAAGGCAGGATAATCATTTTGATGAAATCGTCATTGAACAGGTGGAGGGCGGCGAGCCCGAACCGGTTTTAGAGGAGGATGTAACCGTATGAGCGATATCGAAGTACTTCCTGAACTCAAACAGATCATCGGCGCGCTGCTGTTCGCCGCCAAAAAGCCGCTGACGTCCAAAGAAATCCGCAAGGCGCTGGTCGATGCCGGGGCCAGTTACGGCGGTCCTTACCAGCAGTTCTCCGAATTCAAGGAGGACGATATTCTGTCCGCCATCGAAGAGTTGAAAACCGAACTGACTCAAGGCAGCACCGGACTCTGCATCGCCGAAGTGGCTCACGGATTCCGCCTCCAGAATCAGATTAACTGCGGCCCGTGGGTCCGCACGCTGCTCGATAAAGACCAGACCGCACGGCTTTCCAAACCCGCGCTTGAAACGCTGGCCATTATCGCTTACCGCCAGCCGATTCTGCGCTCGGAAATTGAATCCGTGCGCGGCGTGGCGGTTGATCAGGTGCTGCGCAATCTGGTGGAGATGCAGCTCATCAAAGTGACGGGCCGCAGCGAGCTTCCGGGGCGTCCGTGGCTCTTCGGTACCACCCAGCGTTTTCTTGAACATTTCGGTCTGCGGAGTCTCGAAGAAATGCCCGGCATGGACGAATTGAAGCGGATGGTTCAGGTCGAAAAACCGGTGCGGACAAAACCTTTCCCTGAAATGGAAAAAGAGTTAGAACAGCGGGCGCAACAGGCGGTAACGGAGGATGAGGATGAGTCTGCAGGAGCTGAGGAAGCAAATTGACGGTCTCGATGAGGAGCTGATTAAGCTGCTTAACGAGCGGATCAAAATTGCGCTCGAGATCGGGAAAACCAAAAAAGAGCAGGGCGGAGAAATCTATGTTCCTTCCCGCGAGAAAGCTGTTTTTGAACGCATCGCCCGGCTGAATAACGGCCCGCTTCCCGAGGAGTCGGCGCGCGCCATCTACCGCGAAATCATGTCGGCTGCGCTGGCGCTTGAAAGCAGTCTGAAAATCGCTTATCTCGGCCCGCCGGCCACCTTTACCCATCAGGCCGCACACGCCAAGTTCGGCGCCAGTGTGGATTACCATCCCGTCGGCACCATCACCGACGTCTTCAATGCGGTGGAGCACGGTTCCGCCGACTACGGCGTGGTACCGATCGAAAACTCCATCGAAGGCGCGGTGACGCATACCTTCGATCAATTCACCAATACGACGCTGAAGATCTGTGCAGAGATCTATCTGCCGGTTTCGCTCTATCTGCTTGCCTCGGTGCCCAAAGAAAATATTACACGGGTTTGCAGTAAGCAGGAGGCCATCGGGCAGTGCCGCCGCTGGCTGAGCGAAAATCTTTCCGGTGTGGAAGTGAACGCCGTCAACAGCACCGCGCTGGCCGCCGAAATGGCCGCCGGCAGCGATTGCGCCGCCATCGCCAGCGCGCTGGCCGCCGAACTCTATAATCTCAACATCATCGCCGAAAACATTCAGGACGCCAGCGGCAACACGACCCGCTTTCTTGTCATCGGGCGCAAGTACGGCGAGCCGACCGGCGAAGATAAAACCTCGATTTACTTCGGCATCAAAGACGAAGTCGGCGCGCTGCACGACGCGCTGGATGCGCTCAAGATCAACGGCATTAACATG
>JBAZTQ010000100.1:0-11365 GCA_041661845.1 Kiritimatiellales bacterium
AGGATTGGATGCCTACTGGGAATCTCTGATCCACTGCAAGAGCGGTATCGGCCCGATTACGCTTTTTGATACTACTGATTTTCCTGTAAAAATTGCCGGCGAAGTCAAAAATTTTGATTTGCGAGACTATTTGGGTTCTGAATGTAAGCCCAACCGCCTTGCTCGCCAAACTCAACTGGGGCTGGTGGCGTGTAAAATGGCTGTTGAGAACGCCGGACTGACCAAGGGAGATCTTGAGAAAAACAAGCCATTACACATGGTCGTCGGGATATGCTGCAGTGCCATTGATATCATCGTGAAGGCAAAAGAAATCCTGATGACAAAAGGGGCAGATAGAATACGCCCCTACATGGTTGGAGCCTGCCAGCCACATGCGATCAGTGCTGCCATGGTTCAGCTTTTGGGGGTACAGACCTCTGTTACTACAGTTTCTGCAGCATGTCCTTCCGGGCTGGATGCTATGGCGGACGCTTTGCAGATAATTAAAGATGGGCGAGCTGATCTGGTTGTCGTTGGCGCAGCAGATTCTCCTCTTGATTCGTCCAGTGCAGCCTCTTTTGCGGCGGCGGGTATACCGTCACGTTCAACTGATTTTCCGCCGGAGGAAGTCAGTCGCCCCTTTGACGCCAAACGCAGCGGTGTAGTCCTTTCAGAAGGTGCCGGATTTTTTGTGCTGGAACGGTTGGATTCTGCGTTGGCAAGGGGGGCGAAACCTATAATGGAGGTTGTTAACGGAGCAACCGTTACTGATACGCCCGGGGCGGAGGGGATGGAAGGGATGTTTCATTCAATGCAAATGGCTATCACCAATGCCGGAATTTATCCGGAACAAATAGACTATATTTGCGCCAATGCAGTCAGTGACCGGAATGGCGACCGGGCGGAAACAGAACAGATCAAAAAACTGTTCGGAACGCACGCCTATAAAATTCCGATCAGTTCAATTCGCGGTGTAACGGGGCATCCATTGGCGGCAGCGGGAATGTTTCAGATTACCGCCTGTGCGCTGGCGATGATACACCAAACTATTCCGCCGACCGCTAATTTGCATAATCCGGATGCTGAATGTGACTTAGACTATGTTCCATTAAATCCTCGGAAATCGAAAGTAGAGTATGCTTTGGCGAATGGACACGGGATGGGCGGTGAAAACAGCACGCTTATAATGAAGAATGTATCGTGAATCTCTTTCAGATAATTATTTTAACGGGCTTGATCGGAAACGCATTATTAGGCTTATTTGTATTGCAGGCCAACCCTCGGCGGACTGTCAATGTCGGTTTTTTTATCTTAACAGTGATGGCCGTTTTGTGGCTTGGGGCAATGTTTGCCTGCTCACTTCCGCATTCTGATCTGCCTCTGCTGTTTTGGGTGCGCCAAACTTCAGCACTTGGCGGATTAATACCCTTTGGAATTTTTATTCTGCAGTTTGCAATGGCCCATCCGGATGTTCCACTATCCCGTGCCTTGTACACGCTTCGCTACTGGTTGTTGGTCGGGTTTTCGATGTTTCTTTTATGCCACTCATCAGTGTTTGCAATTTCCGTACGCAATCCAACAGCGACAGAGATGGTTCCTGTTGTTGAGTATGGATGGGGATTTGGTGTTTTTATTGTTTTTTTTATAATTGTTATAGGTGCTTTGATTGTTGGTTTTTGTAAGGCGGGAAAACTTCAGACGGGTCTTCAAAAAGAAGAGCTTCAATTTTTGCAAATGGGATGTGTGTTGGGTTTAGTTGCAGGGGTTTTCTTCTTAACACTCGCACAAGTTCTACACAATCAGGAAATCAGCAGATTCCTTCCTTTGTCGGCACTCGTGCTCGATGGTTTTGTCGCTTATGGCATTGCAACCAGACGGA
Source organism: Kiritimatiellales bacterium (assembly GCA_041661845.1). Classification (GTDB taxonomy): domain Bacteria; phylum Verrucomicrobiota; class Kiritimatiellia; order Kiritimatiellales; family Tichowtungiaceae; genus Tichowtungia. Next base: position 1,859 of record JBAZTQ010000100.1, read on the forward strand.
TTTTAGCGGTATCCACAGTCCTTCAGCGGGTTATTGCCTATGCGCTGATGACCTGTTATCTGGTCGGGTTGTATATTGCTACGGCATGGCTGGGTTCAAAACTTTTCAACTTGGTGTTTGACGATACTATCTACGCAGCCCATTTGGTAGCTGCGTTGGTGGTGGCTTTCTCCGTAGCGCCGGCGCATGGCTGGATGCAGGCATTCGCGCATCGTCTTTTCCCTCATGCAACATCTGTTAATGTAGATGATATTTTAAAACGGGCCGGTCATATTTTTCAGGAAGTTTCTACGGAAGATAATTTGGCTGCCCATTTCTCCGAACTGATCATGGAAACCTTTGATACGACGCGGTTGATTTTGCTTCGAACCGACAAAAGCGGGGGATATCTCCAGCGCTATCCTGTATCGGAAGAAGGAACCGCCGTATCTATTGATAGAGCCAGTCCGCTTGTTCAGTTATTGAGACAGGAACACGACGCTATTACTGTAGACATGCTTCAGCGGATGCGCCCCTCTTCGCTGATAAACGGCGCCCGCCGGGAATTGGAATCGTTAGGAGCTGCGGCAATACTCGGAAGTTTCATGAGAAAAGAAATGAAGACGGTTCTTCTGCTTTTCCCCAAAAAATCCGGGCGCATTTATGACCTGCATGATCAGCGGGCACTGCAACTGCTTTGTGACCAGCTCGCAGTGGCGCTGGAAAATGCCAATCTCTACACCACGGTGCAAAACGGGAAAATTTATAACGAGATACTGCTCGATTCGCTTACCAGCGGTATTGTGGCAGTTAATTCTGATTGTATTGTGACGGTTTTTAATCAGCGGGCGCAGAGACAGACTGGACTTGCCGAATCCGCAGTGGTCAGTAAACCGATGACCGTGCTGCCGCCTGCCCTGCTTGAATGTCTGGAAACGGTTCAGAGTACACAGGCCGGATTCCGCGACCGGGACATGTGCATTATGCTCGGCGACGAAGAAATTCCGATTCGCGTCAGCGGTTCTGTTTTCCGCAGCCACACCGGAAGTCTGCTCGGTGCATTGCTGGCATTTAATGACATGACGGTGCTCAGGAAAATGGAAGAGCAGATTCGCCGTACCGACCGGCTTTCAAGTATCGGAACGCTTGCCGCCGGAATGGCGCATGAGATCAAAAACCCGCTCGTGACCATCAAAACCTTCACGCAGCTTTTGCCGCAGCAGTACAGCGACACCGAATTCCGCCACACCTTCTTTGATCTGGTCGGGCAGGAAGTAAAGCGCATCGACGCTATCGTCAACCGCCTGCTCAATTTCGCCCGCCCGGCCAAGGCCGCCCTGAAGCCGGTTTCATTGCATGAGGTCATTGAAAACTCGCTGCGTCTGGTCGAACAGCAGCTGGCTCAGCATGAAATTATTCTGGATCCGCATCTGGATGCCCGCCGCCACATCGTCGAAGCTGATGCGGAACAGTTGAATCAAACTTTCATCAACTTCTTCCTCAACGCTGTTCATTCCATGAGCAAAGGCGGCACGCTGACGGTGCGCACGTCGGTTATCAAGCGGGATATTTCACGGGTCGGCGGTTCGCCGGACGTTGACTGTATTCAGGCCGACGTGCAGGATACCGGCTGCGGCATTGCTCCGGAGAATCTGAGCAAGATCTTCGACCCGTTTTTTACAACCAAAGAAGACGGTGTCGGCCTGGGCCTCTCGGTGTCACACGGAATCATCCAGGAACACGGCGGCACGATTGATGTGGAAAGCGAAAAAGGGAAGGGCGCTGTTTTTCACGTGCAGCTCCCTCTGTTAAACCCGCAGGAGAAAAGAGAATGAGCGCACTGCCTGTCAGCATCATGTACACGCAGGACGGCGTACTGCTTCAGCGAATACGCGGCTATCTCCACTCGCGGTCAACGGTGCGCCACGTCAGCGACCCGTCCGAACTCGAAATGCTTCTGCATCAGCACCACGGCACGCTGCTTTTCATGGATTTACGCGCCGCAGACTGCATGACGGTTCTTCAGGATCTGACTAAAGAATTTCCGGATACGGTGATTGTTGCGCTGGGTGCCGCCCGGTCAGATCCCGGACTGAAAGCCGCTTCTGCCGGTGTTTATGCGATTGAGCCGGGGGATGTTGACCGCCTGCGGCTGCAAACCCTGTTTGATCAGGCGCAGGCGCACCTGCGGCTCCGGCAGGAAAACCGTGTGCTCAGAGAAAGTCTGCACCGGCCTGCCGCACCGGCCGCGCCCTCGCGCGAAAACATTGCGCCGTCGCTTTACCATTTTTCCAGCGCATTCCGCCGCTTCGACAATATCGGCATCATGCTCGAAAGCATCGTCGAAGGCGTCGCCAGTTGCGCCCGCATTTCGCGGGTCGCCGTATTTTCCATCACGCCGTCCGAGCTTTACCGCTTCCGCGCCGGCATCAAATGCATGGAAGATACGCGGACGCTTGAATTTAAAAAAACGCATCCGTTTGTCCAGTGGCTTCAGATTCACGCACACAGTATTTCGCGCTCTATGCTGCGCCACATCGAGTCCATGGAAGAACGCCTGCTGCTTGAAAAAACACTCGATCTGACGGGAACCGAAGCCATCCTGCCGCTTTTCGGACGGGAACGCCTCATCGGCTGGCTTTGTGTCGGGCGATCCTCCTCCGGTGCTCCGTTTGAGCAGCGTGACATCGAAGAACTGACGCTGCTGGCCGAACAGGTTTCGGTTACCATCGAAAACTCCCTGCTGCATGAAAGCCTCGCTGTTCAAAAGGCGCTGGCTGAAAACCTGCTGCAGGCTATTCCGGTCGGCATTATTGCCGCCGGAGCCGATGGCACCATCCGCTGGTTTAACAGCGGCGCCGAAACGCTGCTGCACGCCGCCGCCGCCGATCTCATCGGCCGTCCGATAGAACGGCTTTCCAGCTATATTGCCTCGCTGCTCAATCGTTGCATGGCCGGCGAAAAAGCGGTCGGTCCGGTCGAGTGGACCGAACCGCGCACCCGCCGCGGACTTTCCATCCAGATCCGCCGTCTTCAGCAGCACGGACAGTGCATGGGAGCCATGGCGGTTCTCAATGATCTTACCGAAGAGAAGATTCTGCGCGAAAAGCAGAACAACCTTGAGCGCGCCGCGTTCTGGAACGAACTGGCCACCGCCATTTCGCACGAAGTGCGCAATCCGCTTGTTGCCATCAGCACCTTTTCCCAGCTTCTTCCGGAGCGCTACGGTGACGAAGAGTTCCGTACCCAGTTCCGCGATCTCACCACACAGGAAGTGGCCCGCCTCAACGGCATGATTGATCAGCTCGACGAATACGCCAATCCGCCCGGTCTCGAATTTGCGCCCGTCAATGCGGGTGAACTGCTCGAAACCGCGCTTTCTAAGGCGCGTAATGGCGGTACGGTTTCGCGGGATGTCAGCGTCGAAGTGGAATCCGGACTTCCGTCTATCGAAGGCGATATCGACGTCCTTGCCGATTCCATTGCCCGCCTTCTTCACAACTCCTTTGCAGCCGTCGAAGGCATCGCACAGCCGCGCCTATTGCTCAAAGCGTTTGCGGGCGAAATCGGCACCGGCCGTTCTGCGGTCATTATCGAAGTGCGCGATAACGGCACCGGCATTCCTGCCGAGCTGCGCGAAAAGGTGTTTTCGCCTTTCTGTACCACCAAAACCCGCGGAGTGGGGCTGGGACTGCCTATCGTACGTCGCACGATGATCGACCACGGCGGACTGGTCACTATCGACAGCGGCAAAACCGGCACCGTCGTGCGTCTTTCGCTGCCCGCGTTTGATAACGGGGAAGGCACCGCTTCATGAAAAAACATCTCATCGTGGATGACGACCCTCATTTGCTCGAATCTCTGCGCGTTGTTTTCAGCGGGCTTTACGAAATCAGTACCGCGCTTTCGCCGAAGACGCTGCGGTGTCGCTGAACCGGCAGGAACCGGATGTGATGCTTCTGGATGTTATTCTGCCCGGCGTCAACGGGGTTGACTTCCTGCGTACTGCGCGTACCGGACGCCCGGATTTACCGGTTGTCATGATCAGCGGTGCCTCCTCCATTCGATCCCGTCATGACCGCACTTGAACTCGGTGCGGCAGACTATGTCCGCAAACCGCTTGATATCGGCGAACTGCGGCATGTTGTTGTCCGTGCGTTGTGCCTGCGCGATCTGCGACGGCAGAGCGCCGGGCTGAAGCGAGAACCGGCCCGCCGACCTTTTGCGTCCGAACCGGACGGATGTCCGATAAAAGAAGTTCTTGAGGACTTCGGGCGCACCCTTATCCAAAAGGCTCTTCAACATGCCGGAGGCGTTCAAACCCGCGCCGCCGAAATGCTCGGAACCACCCGCCGCATCCTGCGCTGCCGGATTGAAAAGCTGAAAATCGGCCTTGGCGATCAGGCTGCCTGACGCGAAAAATCACTTTTCTTTTAGGCCGTTCTGTGCATAATCCGCCGCTTAATTTTCCCAGGGAGTAAACCATGTACGATGTATCCGAACTGAAAAAAGGACTGAAAATCGAACTCGACGGCCAGCCGTGCGTTATCACCGACTTTCAGTTTTCCAAGCCGGGCAAGGGGCAGGCCATCTACCGCTGCAAGCTGAAAAACCTTTCCACCGGCAGTACCTTTGAGAAAAGCTACCGCTCCGGCGACAAGGTGGATAAAGCCAATCTGGAATCCCGCACGTTCACTTTCTCCTATCATAACGGTGACGATTTCGTTTTCTCCGACAACGAGAGCTTTGAAGAAATCCACCTGACCGCCGAACAGCTCGGCAAGAACCAGTATTTCATCGTCGAAGAGATGGAAGTGGATATTCTCTTCCACAAAGACAAGGCGCTGGATATCAGCCTGCCGACGTTCATTGAAAAAGTTATCACCGATACGGAGCCGGGCGCGCGCGGCAACACCGCCAGCAGCAATGTTCAGAAGCCGGCCCGGATTGACAATGGTTATGAATTCTCTGTTCCGATCTTCATCAACGAAGGCGACGTTGTCCGCATCGATACCCGTACCGGCGAATATGCCGACCGCGTTTCAAAAAAATAATGACTTCGATTGAAAAATTGAAAGCGCGCGACGCCCTGATGCAAAGCATCCGGGCGTTTTTTCATTCCGAGGGGTTTATCGAAGTCGAAACTCCGGTCCGGATGAAAACGCCGTGCATGGAACTGCACATCGACGCCGAACCGTCCGGCGACCGCTGGTTGCGCACCTCGCCCGAGCTGTACCACAAAAAACTGCTGGCGCAGGGCGCGGAAAAAATCTTCGAGATCGGCAAGTGTTTCCGGCAGGGCGAACGCGGCGACCGCCATCATCCCGAATACACCATGCTCGAATGGTACCGTGCCGGCGGCGACTGCAACGCCATGTTGGATGATGTGAAACGTCTTTTAATTGCTGTAGCCGCTGGCCGTGACCGCGGTATGACGCGCCCGGCGGACGCGTCTGCAGAATCATGGTTTTCCAAACCTTGCAAAATTTGGACTATTGCCGAAGTGTACGAAAAGTTCGCGGGCTGGAACCCGGTTGAGCACTTCAACGCCGACCGCTTTGATTTCGACATGGTTGAAAAAATTGAGCCGAACCTGCCGAAAGATGTTCCGGTGATTCTGAAAGACTATCCCGCCGAATGCTGCGCGTTGGCGCGGCTGAACCCCGACAACCCGAAAGTTGCCGAGCGTTGGGAGCTCTATCTCGGCGGCATCGAAATCGCCAACGCCTACAGCGAACTGACCGATCCGGTAGAACAGCGCGCCCGCTTTGAAAAATGGGGCGCGCAACGCAAAGCACTTGGTAAAACCGTCTATCCGATCGACGAGGAATTTATCCAATGCTTGGAAATGGTTCCGCCGTCCGGCGGCTGCGCGATGGGAATTGATCGCCTCTTAATGGCGCTCACTGGCACAACAACTCTTGATGACATTCTTTCTTTCCGCGACTGATAAAAAATCTGATGGGTTGCGTTTCTGGCGGTTTATGTAATCATATCCGCGCCTCAAACAACGGGGGTGACTGGTTTCGACGTTTAAGTTGAAGCTTCAGTGGCGTGTCGAGGATGCCGGTTGGCCTCGTTAAACCTCCGGCAAAAACAATAAGTGCCAACGAACAGTACGCACTCGCAGCCTAATTAAAGGCTCGACGTATTCCCCCTGACACCTGCTGAGGGGATGAATACGACGACAGCAGGATAGTCCCAAAGCCGGGCATACGGGCCGCGGGGCGAAATCTAACAGGATGCTGGCGTTCGTGATAGCCCCGGCTGCTGACGGTCACGAAGGCGAGACTTAAAGGCAGACTACACACGTAGAAGCTGTTGTGACGCTTGGGCGGACGGGGGTTCGATTCCCCCCACCTCCACCATTTTGAATTTGTAGAAATTCCGGTCGCCGTGCGTTGCACGGCGACAGAGGTTTCAGCCAATAAATTCCACGGTTTAAGCGCCGCATTTCTCCGTGATTGTAGGACGCGCTTCCCGTATTCGGGAGCGTGTGTGATGAAAAAAACACAGGCTCCTCGGAATACCGAGGAAGCCTGTCCTACAAAAAATTGATGCGACATCTGAATTGTTAAATGATCTAAGCGACCGTTTTAATGCCGGAATCCTGACGAGGACGGACGGGGGCCGATTACACCATTTTGCAACTCTTCATTGGCGAGGGGTTGCCCTGTTTTTATTGGTCTGCTACGTTCCTGCCATGCAATCCACCTTTGAAACCGCCTTTGCCGCCGTTCAAGCCCTCGCCAAAGATTTTGAAGAGAACCGGCGGCATTATCTTTCCCCCGGCTATCAGGAATCCGAAGTCCGCAAAGATTTCATTGATAAATTCCTGATTGCGCTGGGCTGGGACGTACACCACGACTGGCAGAAAAATCCCTTTGAACAGGAAGTGAAAGTTGAGCGCGGCGTAACGATGCAGGGCGCACAGAAACGCGCCGACTACGCCTTTTTTGTCAGTCCGAATTTCCGGGACGTGCGCTTTTTTGTGGAAGCCAAAAAACCGTTTGGCGACATTGCGAGCGCACAGAACTATTTCCAGACGATCCGCTACGGCTGGAACGCGCAAACGCCGGTTGCTGTGCTGACCGACTTTGAACAGTTCCAGATTCTGGACTGCCGCTGCAAGCCGGACGTGGACACCGCGCTTTCCCATTGCATCCAGAAATTCCACTTTTCGGAATACGCTGACCAAGAAAAGTTCGCCGTTATCTATCACCTGTTTTCGCGCGACGCGGTGGCCGCCGGTTCGCTCGACAAGTTTGCCGCAGAGCTTCCCAAGAAACGCGGCAAAGCGGTACAGCGCGGCCTGTTCAAAGGCGGCTGGCAGAATATTGACGAAGCGTTCCTTGAAGAACTCGACGGCTACCGCGATGTGCTGGCGCGGTCATTCAAAAACAAGAACCCCGCCTTGGACGGCGACGCGCTGACCGAGATTACCCAGCGCACCATTGACCGCCTTGTTTTCATCCGCTTCCTCGAAGACAAGATGATCCATCCCGAAAACCTGATTTCGGAGTTCGGGAACAAAGCGACGGCGTGGAAAGATTTCATTGCGGCTTCGCGGAAACTGGACGGCATTTACAACGGCATTGTTTTCAAACAGCACACCATTCTTGACGCGCCGGGCTTCAAGGTGGACGACGGCGAGTTTGCCGGAATTTGCGAAAAGCTGGCGCACGTCAATTCGCCCTACGATTTCAACAGCATCCCGATTCACATTCTCGGCAGCATCTACGAACGGTTTCTCGGTAAAGTCATTGTCACCACAGCCAAACGCGCCACGCTGGAAGAAAAGCCGGAAGTCCGCAAAGCGGGCGGCGTTTACTACACGCCGGAATACATTGTCCGCTACATCGTGGAAAACACCGTCGGCAAACAGATTGAAGGCAAGACACCCGCGCAGATTGCGGACATGCGCTTTGCGGATATTGCCTGCGGCAGCGGATCGTTCCTGCTCGGCGTGTTTGATCTGCTTTTGAGCTATCACGGCAAATGGTTCAACGCCAACCCGAACAAAGCCAGGAAAGCCGGTTGTGTTTTGGGCGACGACGGCGCGTGGCACCTTTCCCTGAAACAGCGGCGCGAAATTCTGGTGAACAACCTTTACGGCGTGGACATTGATAATCAGGCCGTCGAAGTCGCCCAGCTTTCGCTCTACCTGAAACTTCTCGAAGAAGAAACCACCGCATCCGCCCGCCAGCACCAGCTGGAATTTCACGAAACGATTTTGCCGTCGCTGAATAAAAACATCGTTTGCGGCAACTCGCTCATCGGCACGGACATTGAGACCGGCCAGTTCTTTGCCGGGGAGGAGGAACGGAAACTCAACCCGATGGATTACAAGCAACGCTTCCCGGAAATCATGAAGCGCGGCGGATTCGATGCGATTGTCGGGAATCCGCCTTACGGGGCGGATTTTACACCGCTCACGAAAGATTACTTTCAGCACACATATGTCTATAAGAAAGGGAAGCCTGAAACATATATCTACTTTCTTGAGCGCGCAGTGACCCTGCTGAATAAAAATGGAAAGATTGGATACATCACTCCCAATGCATGGCTTACGAATTACTATGGCGTCCAAATAAGAGGCTACATTCTAAGCAATACGACCATCGAACAAGTTGTGGACTTGGAACCAACCAAGGTCTTTGCTGGGGCCGTCGTCGATACGGCGATTATGATTATGACAAGAGGGAAAAGTGCTATGAGCCATAATAAGGCTCAAGTTCTTCGCGGCACCAAGGATTTTAAAATCCTTCCGTATTGCGAACTACATCAATCAACGTGGGCGAACGACTCTGAATTCGTTATTAATCTCCAAGCAAATCCGATCGAACTCGCTTTGCTAGAGAGACTGGAGAGTTCGCCACGAACACTGGGTGACTTCGTTGATTATTCCCAAGGTGCTATTCCCTACAAAACAAAACATGACGGAGAGGCCAATCTTCACATATCCGCTCTACAGCAAAGTTCAAAATGGTTGCCCTTGTTTGAAAATGCTTCTCAGGTTGAGAGGTATCAAATCGGCACACCACGCGCGTTCATACACTATGGCCCTTGGCTTTGGTGTGCTCGTGAGCAACGATTCTTCTCCGAGCCGAAAATACTTTTTCATAGATTAAGAAAGAAGCTTCCAATTCAGCTTGTAGGTATGATTGATGAGAGTGGTGCGATTAATCGGCATTCTTTGTCAAATTTGATCCTGAAACCCAATGTGGCGCATGAAGCTCTATGGGGTTTGCTGGCGCTGTTCAACTCAAAGCTCTCAAATTGGTGGTTCGTTAAACGATATGGGTTATTGATGGAAGTCGGAGGGTTTAAAGTATCGAAATTGCCACTACCGAAGCGATGGGATGAAGCACAGACATCCCTCGTTCTGCTTGTGGGAAAATTGATCGAGGCGAAGAAGCAACTGGCGGCGGCGCAGAGCGACAAGGATAAAGATTTTTACGGCCACAAATGCGAATCCCTCGACCGCCAGATCGACGCGCTTATTTATGAACTCTACGGCCTCACCGA
>JBAZTQ010000101.1:0-11360 GCA_041661845.1 Kiritimatiellales bacterium
GTCGGCGGAAGGAAAATGCGATCGGTCGAGTTGGGCGAGTGTTTCGATTCCGGCATACGGCAGATAGCTGGCTTCGAGATATTTACCGCCTTCGAATTCGGCGTAGCGGTAGCGCTCGCCGAAATAGCCTTCGATGCTGCCGTCGGGGAACGTGCGCAGTTCCGGTCCGATATAAACCGGCTCGACGTAGCGGAAGTCGCTGCCGAGTACGCGCAAAAGCTGTTCGTGGTTGGTCAGGCCGAAATAATCCATCAGCATGCGGTCAATTTCGGGGGTTCCTTCGTGCTTTACCGGAATGCGGTCATATCCGGTGCGGTTGACTGCGCCCATTACCCGTTCACGGGATGTCATCATATCGGCCTCCAAATTTACATTCCAGTGTTTGGAACTGTGGAGAAGAATAGAACTATGGCTGATTGCAGACAACGCCACTTCGCGTTAGTGTCTAACCAATTTGCGAACCGGAAGGTGCTCCGATATGAAAAGTGCGATTCCCCGGATTATGATTTTAATGGATCCTGCCCGCGGCTATGACCGGGCGCTGATGCGCGGAATGGCGCATTATGTCCACACGGCCGGTCCGGTACAGTTTTTCCAGCCGCCGCCGTTCTGGGAACGCTGGGATCACTATTCGCTGGTGGAGTTTATTCAGGAAAGCAAAGTTGATGGAATGATCCTGATCGAGCGTGAAGATATCGATGCGCTGCTTAAATTAAAGATTCCGATGGTGGTCAGTCCGTACAACCGCCGGAAAATCGCGAAGGTCATTAATCTGGTGACGGATCATCAGGCCGTCGGCCGGCTGGCGGCAGATCACCTTTTACAAAGCGGGTTCCGGCAGTTTGCATTTTGCGGATACAATGACATGTTCTGGTCCGATGAGCGTTTGGCTGGATTTAAAGCGCGGCTGAGTGAAGAGGGTTTTGTGCCGGATGTTTATACGGGAAAGGCCAGTTCGCCCAGCGACGAAAAAGTCCGCCTGTTGATCTGGCTGAATAAACTGCCGGTGCCGACCGGCATTATGGCCTGTGCGGACGAACGCGGACGGGAACTGGTAGAGTTGTGTGTTTCCAGCAGCATCCGGGTTCCGGACGAAATCGGCGTGATCGGCGTGGACGACGACGAACTGCTTTGCGATCTGGCGCCGGTACCGCTTTCGAGCGTTGCCAATACCGCCGAGCAGTGCGGATTTGAAGCGGTAAAGCGGATTGTTCAGCTGCTTGAAAACCGGAGCAGAGCTTTGCTTAAACCGGATATCGTAGTTGAGCCGAACTGTTGTGTCGGACGGCGTTCAACCGACTTTATTAATACCGAAGATGCTGCGTTGGCTAAAGCCGTCCGGTTTATCCGGGAACATGTGCGGGAGCCGGTAGGCGTCGAAGACGTGGCGCAGTCGTGCGGACTTTCCCGCCGGGTGCTGGAAAAACGGTTCAGAAAAAATCTGGGAATATCCATTTACGCCGAAATCCGCCGTGTCCGGGTGGATCTGTTTGCCCGGCTTCTGCTGGAAAGCACCCGGACCGTTGCCGAGATATCCGAACAGCTCGGCTTTGAAGGCATCGAGCATGTTTCCCGCTACTTCAAAGCGCAGACCGGCATGACGCCGCGCGAATACCGCCTCCGGTACGGCCGGGGATGAGGCGGTCACTTCCGCATTTTCTTGCGGTACGCCAACGGGGTGTTTCCGGCGGCTTGCTGGAAATAGCGGGCGAAATAGCCCTGATTGGAAAACCCGACCGCGCTGGCGATGTCGGCAATTCTACGATCTGTTTCGGCGAGCAGCGCCTTGGCGCGGTTGATCCGGATGGCAAGCAGGTATTGGCGGGGCGGAAGTCCGGTAGATTGCTGGAAAGCGCGCCGGAACTTGGAATAACTCATGCCGAGGTCAGCGGACAGTTCCGCCAGATCAACCTCTTCCTGCGATCGAGCCAGCAGGGTCAGCTTAGCTTTGTTCATCAAATCCTGCAGGGCGGTTGTCCGCAGGGTCTGATTGGCGCTCTGAACCTCGTCAATGATGGCGGTGGCCAGCGCGGCGATCCGTCCGGCGAACCGCTCCGGGTCGGTGTTGACCAGTTTTGAAATTTCGCGGTATGCCTCGAGCACTTTTTTCGGATTTTCAAGGGGAATGACCGGATGTCTTGGTGAAAAGAAGGTGTTCATCAGATGCAGGGCGTGTGTGCCTCTGAGTCCTATCCACCACACATGCCAACCGGTGGCTTTGTTCGGGCGGTAACGGTGCCATTCTCCAGGGAAGAGAATGAAGGCGTCTCCCTGACGGATGGGGCGGCATCCGCCGGTTTTAGATTCGATTACTCCGCGCCCCGCCATATTGATCAAAATCTGATAATCATCCAGAACCCTTCCGTTTTCCCATGTAAAAAAGTAGTGGTCAGGGTGCATATCTTTGTCTTTTAGATAGGGATACTCCTCAAATCCGGCCGGGGTAAAATCGTCGCCGGTATTGAATACGGCTATACCCCAGGCTCCGCCTTCGACGTATCCGGGTAAATAACGCGCATGAACCGTATGCCGGGGATTGTTTTTTCTGGAGCGTTTCATGGCGACCAGTATAGCAGATCATTTTGTGCTATTAATAAAGCCAAAAGTTCCTCTGTTATTTAACGTGATGCGGACGATACTCAAGCTCGTATTCCGGTTTTGAAGGAGCCGGTGGTTGAGTTGCGCAGCGTATGAACGATGGCCGGAGGCTGTTATGAAAAAGTGTCTTGGAATTATTTTACTGAGCTGCGGATTGCTGACCGGAAACTGCGAGGGAATTACTAATGCTCCTCCGGCGGCAGAAACCGTATTGAATTTGGAAAAGGGGTTTCTGTATCCGCCGGATTCGGCCAAGCCGTGGAGTTACTGGTTCTGGATGAATCAGAACATCGCGCGCGAGGGCATCACGGCGGACATGGAGGCGATGAAACAAATCGGCGTCGGCGGCATGCTTGTGATGGATGTCAGTTACAAAATTCCCGCCGGGCCGGTGGAGTTCATGTCGCCGGAATGGCGCGCGTTGTTTAAGCACGCCGTCGCCGAAGCCGGCCGGCTGGGCCTGCAGATCACCATGAACGACGATGCCGGCTGGATGGGCAGCGGCGGGCCGTGGATCAAGCCCGAGCAGGCGATGAAGAAATTGGTGTGGACGGCCACGCCAGTGCGGGAAAACACAACAAACCCGGTGCAACTGCCCCAACCGCAGGCCGTGCTGGATTTTTACCGCGACGAGGCCGTGCTCGCTTTTCCCGCGCCGGAAGGCGATGCCGAGCCGATGGCCGCCGCGGGCCCGAAAGTTTCCTCCAATGTGGCCGAAGTCACCGGGGACAAATTGACCGACCACAACCTGAACACTTTCGTTTCGCTGCCGTTCAAGCGTGGAAAAGAAGCTCCTTATGTCCTGCTCGAATTCTCCAAGCCGTTCCGGGCGCGGTCGCTCGTCCTGACTCATCCTCCGCGCGCCAGCCGTGACCGCGCCGAACGCGGAGTGGTGCAGGTTTCCGACGACGGCGGGAAATTCCGGACGATCCAATCGTTTCGGCTGGATTGGGCTTCTGTCACCATCAGTTTCGCGGAAACTGCCAGCCGGTTTTACCGCATCGCTTTTCTCGGCCAGCAGCCCCGCGCCAAGGCCATCACCCTCGCCGAATTGGAACTGACGGCCGCGCCGCGCGTCCAGAATTGGGAAAGCAAGGCGGGTTTTGTCTCCATCAACGAACATGGCGGCGGCGCAGCAGCGCTCGCGAACGACGACGCGGCATTGCAGCGCCAACGCGCCCCGGCTTCGCCGGGAAATTTCATCCGGCGCGACTCCGTTCTGGATTTGACTTCCAAGATGGACCGGCAGGGGCGGCTGTCGTGGACGCCGCCGCCGGGCAACTGGACGGTTCTCCGCATTGGCTACACGTTGACCGGCGCGCAGAACAAGCCGTCCACGGCGGCCGGGCAGGGATTGGAGCCGGACAAGTTTGATCCGCAGGGCATCGAGGCCGCCTTTGCGGGGTTGCTGGCCAAGCTGCTCAAGGATGTCGGCCCGCTGGGAGGCAAGGTGCTGGCAATGACTCACATTGACAGTTGGGAAGTCGGGTCGCAAACGTGGACGGCGGCGTTCCGCGAGGAGTTCAAAAAACGGCGCGGTTACGATCTGCTGCCGTGGCTGCCGGTCATGGCGGGCGGGCGCGTCGTCAACAGTCCCGAACTCTCCGAGCGTTTCCTGTGGGATGTGCGCCGCACCTACGCGGATTTGATCGCGGAAAATTATTTCGGACGCATGGCCACGCTGTGCCACGAACACGGCATCGGTTTTCAGGCCGAGGCGTCGGGCCGGCAGCAATTCATGTATGACCCGGTTGCGTTCCAGAGCAAAAACGATTTGCCGATGGGCGAGTTCTGGATCGGCGGCGGGCCGCGCGTGGATTGCAAGGTGGCGTCGTCTGCGGCGCATCTGAATGGCCTGCCGATTGCCGGCGCGGAAGCTTACACCTCGGGCAAAGGTGCTTGGCAGGACGATCCGTTCTCCCTGAAGGCGCTGGGCGACCGTGCCTTTTGTCTCGGCATCAACCGCTATTTTTTCTGCTGCGGCAATCTCCAGCCGTGGCCGGATCGCAAACCCGGCATGACCACCGGACCGTGGGGCATGAATTTTGACAGCACCCAGACCTGGTGGAAACCGGGCGCGGCCTGGGTTTCCTACATCACCCGCTGCCAGTATTTGTTGCAGCAAGGCAGGTTCGTCGGCGACGTGTGTTGTCTCCCCGGCGAAGGCGTGCCCAATTATCTCGGCTGGCGGGACGAATTGAGCCTTCCGCTGCCGGAAGGCTACGACTACGACGGCTGTTCGGCGGACATCATCATCAATCGCATGACGGTCAAAGACGGACGCCTCGCGCTGCCGAACGGCATGAGCTATCGCCTTCTGCTGTTGCCGGACTCTCAAACGATGACGCTGGAGTTGCTGCAAAAAATCAAAACGCTCGTCGCGGACGGCGCGACGGTCGTCGGGCCGAAGCCGAACAAATCGCCGAGCCTGCGCGACTATCCGCAGGGTGACGCAGAAGTGCGGCGGCTCGCGGACGAAGTCTGGGGCGATTGCGACGGGAAGAAAGGCACGGCGCACGGGTTCGGCAAAGGCCGCGTGATGTGGGGCGGAAAGTTCGAGGAGATATTCAGCGCGATCAACCTGCCGCCGGATTTCGGTTTCACCGCCGGCGCGAAGGCCAATCTGAAGTTCATCCACCGGAAATCGGGCGACGCGGATATTTATTTCGTCTCCAATCAGGAGCAGCAGCCGGTGGACGCGCTCTGCACATTCCGCGTGAGCGGCAGGCAGCCCGAACTGTGGCATCCCGACACGGGACAAATCGAAGCGGCAAGCACCTGCGAGATAAAGGACGGGGTTACGAGCCTGCCGCTGCGGCTCGATCCAAGCGGCTCGATGTTCGTGATGTTCAGGGGAAAAGCGGAAAGCGGAAAGCAGAAAGCGGAAATGAAAAACTGGCTGGAGTTCAAGACCGCACAAGAGATCACCGGCCCGTGGGAATTGAGTTTCCTGCCGAACTGGGGCGCGCCGGAACGCGTCACGCTGGATAAGCTCATCTCATGGAGCGACCATGCCGACAGCGGCGTGAAGTATTTCTCCGGCACGGCGACTTACACCAAGGAGGTGGAGATTCCGGAGGCGATGTTGGGCAAGGGAAATTCACTCTGGCTGGATTTGGGCACGGTCAAGAATCTCGCCGAAGTTTCGCTCAATGGAAAACCGCTGGGCGTTTTGTGGAAACCGCCGTTCCGCGTGGCGATCACCGGTGCAGTCAAGCCGGGGAAAAATGTTCTGGAAATTAAGGTGACCAACCTCTGGCCGAACCGGTTGATCGGCGACGAACAGGAGCCCGGTGATATAGAGTGGAATGAAGACGGAAGCATGAAGCAATGGCCGCAGTGGTGTGTTGAAGGCAAACCCCGTCCGTCCAAGGGACGCTATACCTTCACTGTCTGGCGGCATTATACGAAAGATTCGCCGCTGCTGCCGTCCGGTTTGCTCGGCCCGGTGACATTTCGCGCGGTGGACGCTGCGCCGTGATATAGAAGTTCCCAAGGTTTGGGAAAAGAAAAAGTGAGGATGCCATGAAACGTGTCTTGATGATGGTTTTGGCCGCGCTGACGCTGCCGTTGCGTATGCAGGCTTTGGCGGCCGGCCCTGTTGCGAACGGGAAAACGGATGGACTGGAAGAACGCTTCCGCAATCCGCCGGTTGAGGACCGTCTGGGCGTTTACTGGTTTTGGTCGAATGCTGCCGATGCGGCGGCGATCACCCGCGATCTGGAGGAGATGGCACGGGTCGGCATCGGACGGGTTATCATCAGCCCGATACAAGGTCACAGCGCAACCGTTAACGACGGAACCGGATGGGAGTTTCTTTCTCCCCGGTTTCTGAAGCTTTTCCGGTTTGCGCTGGATGAGGCGGCGCGGCTCGGCATCAAAGTCACAGCGATTCCGAGCAACTGCTGGTATCAGGGCGGGCCGTGGGTGACTCCCGAAATGGGCGCGCAGATGCTGGTTTGGTCGGGAAAGGCGGTTGCGGGACCGGCGAAACTTTCGGAAAAGCTGCCGGTGCCGGACAAATCCCGTTCCGCCCGGGGTGCCGGAATCGCGCGCGGCGCATTGGATCATTTGCAACCGGTGGCCGTGCTGGCGTTCCAGAAAAATACTGCCGGACGGCTGATGGCCGGGTCGATGGTTGACTTGAGTGCGGCGGTCAAGGGTGACGGAACATTGGAATGGAATGCGCCGTCCGGGAACTGGGTGATTTACCGGTTCGGTCATGTTCCCACCATGATGCCGATGAAAAACGAAATACCGGGCTACAGAGGCCTGCAGATTGATCATTTGAGCCGCGCGATGATGGAACGGCATCTTCAGGAGGTTGCGGTGCCGATGCTGGAAGCGGCCGGACCGCACGTCGGCAAAACGCTTGACCGGCTTCACGAAGACAGCATTGAACTGGGTCATTATGACTGGACGCCGGATCTGGCTGCGCAGTTCAAAACACGTTGCGGTTACGATCTGATTCCGCTTCTGCCCCTGCTGACCGGCGCTTCGTTTACAACCGGCCCCGCGCCCGAACGGATTGAAAACGATTTTACCGGGCTGGTTGAATCCCTGCTGATTGACGAGCATTACGGTGTCTTCCGCAAATTCTGCAACCAGCACGGCCTCGGATTACAGGCCGAGTCGGGACATACGGGCAGCGGCATCAAGGTCAAGGGAGCTTCGGTTGATTATATTATGGACGAGTTCTGGACGCATTTTTCGCCCGGTAACGATTCGATCCTCTTTAACCGCAACACCGTGTTTGCTGCTCATGTGTACGGGCAGAACCGCAACACATGGGAAGCGTTCACATCCCATCAGCAGTGGCTGGAGACTCCCGGTCAGCTGAAAGCAATGGCAAACAATGCGTATGCCATGGGAGCAAATCATATGACAGAACAGGGTTTTTCCAGTTCTCCGGCAAAGACTCCGCCGCCCGGCGATGTCATTTTCGCAGGCACCCATTTTAATCCCGGCGTCACCTGGTGGCATTCTTTTGCGCTGCCGCTGACGGCTTTTTTCAACCGCTGCCAGACGATGCTGACCGCCGGGCTGCCGGTGACGGATATGCTTTATCTGGACGGGGAGACTTTGCAGGACATGATTCAGACCGATGAGATGCTCCGGGAGAGCGACCGGCGTTTCTGGAAATTTGACGCCATTCCCGGTGAACTGCTGGCCGAAAAGGCTTCTGTGAATACGGACGGACGGATCATGCTGCCCAACGGACAAACCTATGCCGTGCTGGTTGCGTCCGACACGTCTATTCAGCTTAACGCCATGCGCACAGTTGCCCGGCTGGCGGAGCAGGGCGCGACGGTCTGGTTCCAGGCGGTTCCCGATCATACGGATCATTTTTCAGACGGGCCGGATGCGGATGCGGAAATCCGTACTCTTGTAAAACGCATGGGAGCTGACCGCGCACCGGGGATCTATGCCTTCGGCAAGGGGCGGATTCTAACGGGAGCGGATCATTCCCGGATACGGAAGCTCGGCACCGGTGTGCGTACGCGGACATTCTATGACGGCATGCACGCGACGGCGATGGATCAGCTCGGAGTGCCTTCCGCCTTTTCCTGCCGGTCGGAAAATCCGACCAACTGTCTCTACTTCTTCCAGCGGAACGCGGAGGGAGCGGACGTGTATTTCGTGGCCAACCCGCTGCGCACCAACGTTCAGGCAGAGTGTACGTTCCGGATGAGCGGCAGACAGCCGGAACGATGGGATCCGGTCAGCGGGAAAATATCGGATATTCAAACGTTCTCGGTTAACAGTAACAGCACGGTTATTCCTCTTGAGTTTGCGCCGTACGAATCGTTTTTCGTGGTGTTCCGCAAGCCGGTTGCCCATCCGTCCAAACCGGAACCTTCCGCCGTGACGCAGAATCTCGCGGTGAGCGGGCCGTGGGAGATTGCATTTGATCCGGCCCGCGATGGTCTGGAGCCGTTTACGGTTAAGACGGATTCGCTGTTCCGGTGGGATTTGAGCGCCGACCGGCGCATAGCGGATTTCAGCGGAACGGCGGTTTATAAAACAACGGTTGAAATTCCTGCCGATCTGGTGAAATCCGCCAAGCGGATGGTGCTGGATCTCGGGCAGCCGCCGGGGCTCTGCAAACTCACCGGCATGGGCGGCGGACGGCCGTACGGTATTGATCCGGATGTGTATGACGCGCTTTGCGCCGAAGTTTTTATTAACGGGAACCCGGCCGGGGTTTTATGGTGTTCGCCGTACCGGATGGATATTTCTTCTTTGGTCAAAGCAGGCGTCAATGTGCTGGAAATCCGCGTGACCAATACGTGGCACAACTGGCGGCTGGCTAATAAATTCACAGCCGGGACGCACCCGTGGGAAAAACTGGGCTTGAGCCTGCCGCCGTCGCCCGCCGGACTGATCGGGCCGGTGACTTTTGAAATCATTGCGAACGTGTCTGCCAGCCTCAAATAATCCATCGGGAAGCCGTCTATGAAATTATTGCCTACAATCTCGTTGCTGTTGCTTACCTGCGTCCTTCAGGCCCAGGAATTGCCGCAGCGGGGCGTCGTCAGTTCCGTTCCGGCCGACCGTTGGGACAACGGTCTCCTCACCGGTAACGGGCGGATGGGTGCCGTTGTCTATGGCCAGCCGACGAACGAAACGATCATTGTTAATCATGAAAAGCTGTTCCTGCCCACATCGGAACGAGAGGGAGTGCTTCCTGATTTGTCAAAGTATCTGTCTGAAGTACGCAGAATCATCCGGGAAGAATCAGCAAAGGAATCCTACAAAGCCACCAGCGTTGTCATGGACGCCAAAGTTCTGCCGAACCGTCTGCCCCGCGCAATGACATACGAACCTGCAGACGCTTTTTTGCAGAGCAAGGCGAAGGGAGATGGTCTCGTGGTGTCTCCCGTGGCGCCGTATCATCCCGGCTTCGAGTTCAAAATTGATATGCCGGCCCATGGGCCGGTCAAAAATTATCTGCGCACCACCGATTTCGAGACAGGTGAGGTGACGGTCCGCTGGGATGATGACCAAGGGGGCTATGTGCGCCGTCTGTTTGTTTCCAAGCCGGACAATGCGGTTGTGCTGTCGGTCAAAGGGCCGGGTGCAGGAGCGCTGAATTGCAAGTTGTCTGCGCCGGCGCTCGGTCAAAAACTCATCCTGTCCAGCCAAAACACGGACCAGGAATGGATCACTTTCCACAATGCCTATGTGAATGGAAAAGGCGGATACGATGTGGTGATTCGGGTCGTGCCGAAAGGCGGCCGGGTGGAAACCGAGGGAGGCAAAATCATTTTTTCCCAAGCCGACGAAGTGTTGGTGCTGATGAAAATTGAGCCGTTTGGAACCCCGTTTGCTGGCGGACGTGAGGGATCGGAATCCTCTTCGGTGGAGCACCTGAAGGACACGCTCCGCCGCCTGCCGACAAATTACAGCGCCCTTTTGCAACCGCATGCAAAAGAACACGGCGCGCTGTTTAACCGTGTCCGGCTTGATTTGGGGGCCAGCAACGAAGAACGCGCGCTCACCTCGGAGAAACTATTCAACCAAGCCCAAGCCATGGGCTACAAGCAAATCCCCGCTGCTCTGCTGGAAAAACTATACGACGCCTGCCGCTTCTACTTCATCACCAGCGCGGGCGAACTGCCGCCGAATTTGCAGGGGATATGGAACGGCGATTGGAAACCGGCGTGGGCGAGCGACTATCATCTGGACATCAACCTTGAAATGGCCATGGATTCCGCGTTGAGTGCCAATATGGCCGAGGGCATGGAGGGGTTCTTTAACTTGGTTGAGTTCTGGATGCCGGACTGGCGGGAAAACGCGCGCAAATTCTATGGCGCTCGCGGCGTGATGGCACCCATTCATTCCACCACTCACGGAGTGACCTACTGTCGCCATCAATTTTGGACGTCCGGTGCCGGCTGGCTGGCCAGCTATTTCTATGACTATTACCGGTTCACCGGGGACAAAGATTTTCTGGCCCGCCGGGCCATGCCGTTGATGAAGGAAATCGCGCTCTTTTATGAGGATTTTCTGTTTGAAGATGAGAGCGGCAGATACCGGCTCAGCCCATCCTTTTCTCCCGAGTCGGGCTGGCGGGACAATGCCACGATGGAGATTGCCGTGGCCCGCGAACTGATGAAAAATTTAATCGCTGCCTGCCAGCAACTCGGAGTCGAGCAAGAAAACCTTCCGAAGTGGCAGGCCATGCTCGCCAAAATGCCCGCTTACCAGATTGGTTCCAACGGCGATCTGGCTGAATGGGCGGACGGGTCGTTTCTGCATGTTTATGGGCATCGGCATCTTTCCCCTTTTTATCCGCTCTTCCGCAGCTTTGAATTTTCGCCGGAGGGCACACCGGAACTCTGGAAGGCGGCAGGCGTGGCCTTTGAGAAAAAAAGAGCGGCGCGGAGCGTCAGCCGCGACTGGCCGGGAATCCAATTGGGAGAGGCTCTGCTGGCCCAAAGCGCCGCCTATCTTGGTCGGGGTGATATCGTCGAGGAAATTCTCAAGGGCATGACCGACAAGCTGTATCCCAGTCTGTTTATGTATCTACCGACCCGCAAGTATTTCAGTTTTGACGGAGTGGGTGCCTACCCGGATATCATTAACCGGTCATTGGCTTTCGCGCTGGATGGAACCCTTGATCTGCTGCGAGCCGTTCCGCCGGGCTGGCGCAAAGGTGTTATCAGCGGAATTCTCGTTCGCGGTCAAATCAGGATTGATCGATTGCAATGGGATCAGGACAGCGGCGCAATCGACCTGGAGTTGACCTCGGCGATTCC
>JBAZTQ010000102.1:0-11154 GCA_041661845.1 Kiritimatiellales bacterium
AAAACAAAAGGTGAAGGTTGAATGATTAAGTTTTGGGAGTTGCCCGAAATTTTAAAAATGATAGCTTTTGCCTGTTGCCATGAAGTTTTTAAAACACATATTGCTTTTTTCTGTTTTTGTTTTTGGCGGGGCGCATGCAGCCGCGCCTACCTGCGGTGATCTGGCCGTTCTTTTGGCGAAAGGCTATTTCGGGAGCTATGTTGCGCGGGATGCTTCGCTGGAACAGTGTGTGGCATTTTTGAATAACAGAGGAGTTTGTTTTTCACTGTTTGACGTGATGGATTCAGGCAAGGCCGTGACAAGAGAAGATGTTGCACGTGTAGTCGGTCAGTCGATGTTGCTGCTTTCGGGAGAGGCGGAAACGGTCAACGGCTGTATTAAAAAACCGTTAGGGGCCGAAACATGGGTTGACTACTGTCTGTTGAATGATATAGATTTGCGCCCTGTTTGGGACAGGTTCGTTCAATGTACGGCGGAGGGATCTCTGCCGGAAGTCAGAAAGTTTTTTGGGAAATAGTCCGGCGGGGTCAAAAGGAGCTAAAAATGAAAAAAATCAGGTCTCGTTTGTTTCTCGTACTTGCCGTGTTCGGCGGTCTTTTAGTTTCTTCGGTGCAGGCAGATCTCGGATTGCAGCAGATTATGGCGAGTCAGGGCGCTTCGGCGGTTGGACAGACTGTACTGGCGGCAGCAAAAGCCGTCTATGCCGGCGGTGTTTCGGATCCGGCGGCGGTGCAGAATCAGTTAATTGCTATTTTAAATGAAGCTGCCGCCACAGGAAATGAACAGATTATCCGCTATGCTGTTGTAGCCGTGATGATTGCCGGCGGCGTTGAAAATCTTGATCTAAGTAAAACAGCCATTAATAACAGTAATGTGTTCAATAATTACGAAGCGCTAACGGCTGTTACTGTCGCCGCAACTGAAACGTTGCTGAAGACCTCCGGCGGAGCAGCCGGTAACGGCGAAATGGGCGGCAGCGGAGGAACGTCCGGTGCAGGTGCGGCCGGTGGCGGTGATAAGGAACAGGGCGGCGGATCGGATCGTTTGTTTCACATGGTCGTTGATCCAGACAATCCTTTTACGCCGGGCACCGGTGGCGGCGACGGAGATCTTCCCGCAACGCGTATATAAACGGTGATATTACGATAGGGCTGGATTCAGGGGGAAATATTTAATTTGCGAGATTAAGGATCTTATGAAAAAGATAAAAATTCTGATACCGGTTCTGGTCGGATTGCTGATTGGTCAACTGTTTGCGGATAATGAGCGGCCGCTCAGCGTTATCAACACTGTACGGATGGGTTATAACGACAACCTCTATCACAGGGATAGCGGCGAAAGCAGCGGTTCGTTTTTTATGACCGATATCGTTGATCTCTCGTTTCGTGCCGCACTTTCTGACCGTACCGATTTTATGGCCAAATCGCAAATCAATCTGATGCAGGACGATGGCGGCACTGAGTTTTATCCCAATCTGTATGCGATGCTTAATCACTCGGTTTCGTCGCGGCTGCTGTTGGGGCTTTCTGAATATTACCGCAGCGGAGACAGATCGGGCGAGGCCAACACTTCAGATAAAAATGCGCGATTTAATTATTTTAATAACCGTGCCGGTGCTTCAGCGGATTATGTGCTGACCAGTAAAGACCGGATACAGGGAACGCTTGATTACGAGATTCTGCGCAATGAAGATGATGTAAAAAGCGGTCTTAACAACGATACGACAACCATAAAGGCCGGAACGTCGTGGAAGAGAGACATTATTTTACAGCGGACTTACTCCACCCTTAATTTGCGGGAATATCGGGTGGAGTATGACCACATGGACTCTTCCTATGACGCAACGGAAATGTCGGCCGAGCTCAGTCATGCTTTTAATCAGCAATGGCAGGGAAATCTTGAAGGTGGTGTGACCCAAAAACGTCCGGATTTTCAGGGAACCGCCGAAAATAAAGATACCCTTAATCCGCTGGTAAACGCCGGACTCGTTTACAGTCCATCGCCAAGAACCCGCTTTTCGGGTGATTTCAGTTACAGGTATGAGGCATCTAATTTTAGTGGTTTCGGCGGTCAGACGGAGGCGAAATTACGCTTTGGCGCCCAGCATGATATAACCGCAAAACTCATGGCTAAGGCTACGGCCAGCTTTGCAAAAATAAGCTATGATGAAAACGATCGTCTGACATCGACGGCAACGTCGAGACAAGATGACCTCGCGACTCTTGATTTGCGTCTTTCTTATAAACTTAATCGAATTAATTTTATTGAGCTGGGTATGCGGCACAGCGAACGAACCAGTGATAACGGTTCCGACTGGAAACAGAATGTGGTTGATATCGGCTGGCGCGTTGAGTTGAACTAAAAAAGTTAAGACCGGTGTTTTTAAATTATGGTGAGGTTCGCAGCCTCACCATCATCGTTTAATAGAGGGCTGACAATGAGTGAAAATCTGAAAAAAGAAACGACGCTGCACTTTTTGGATTACTGGCGGGTTATCCGTTCCCGCAAAGAGATTGTTTTGGCCGTCCTTTTTCTGGTGGTGATTACCGGGACGGCTTATACGTTTACTCTGCCGAAGATATATGCCGCGCAGTCCCGTATCGAGGTTAACAATGACAGTGTCGATATTGATCCTTTTAATCCGTCGCCTATGGGCGGGTCGCGCGGTTATGACCCGTTCTTCCTGCGCACTCAGTTTGAAATAATTCAGTCGAAGCCTATCCTTTATGAAGTAATTAACCGGCTTAACCTTCAGGAAATATGGGGGCGGAAAGACGAAAAAATCTCCAAAGAAGTCGCTTATAAAATTCTGAGATCGAGTCTGGATGTGAGCCAGTACCGTGATACCAGTCTGATTTCACTGACAGCCCAGCGGCAGGATCCGAAAGAGGCTGCGCGTATTGCGAATGAACTGGCTTATGTCTATCGCGATGCGCGTCTGGATTTGAAATATAAAGAAATGACCCGTGCGATGGATGCTTTGAGCCGCGAGCTGGAGAAACAGCAGGAAAAAGTGGATATGGCTGAACAGCGGGTCGAAAAACTTCGGCAGGAACTCGATATTACTGTTCTTCCAAATACATACGCCGGTGGTACTGAAAACAGCGTCGAAAAACTCCGTCTGCAACAGTTGGAAGGTGATCGCATTGCCGCCCGCGTGGAAATGCTGACGAGAAAAGCCACAGTGGATCAGTTGGCATCCATGAATGACGAGGATGTGGTGATGACATCCAGCTTCACGGCGGATGATTTTTTTAAGGGGATAGTTTCCCAAATCAAGGATTATGATATTGCCTTAAGCTCGTTGCTTCAAAACTACGGCCCTAACTATCCTGAAGTGAAGCAGACGCAGGCAGCTCGTGATGAGCTGGCAAGCAAGTTATCACGTGCTATTAGTGGCCTTAGAAAAGGAGAGCTCACTGCCTACATCATTGCCAAAGCAAAATTTGACGCATTGGAAGAAGAGTTGCGCGGAGTGCGGACCAGCGATCAGGAATCCCAGCGTGAAAAATTCGTACCTTTTAACAAAGCCCAGCAGGAGTTTGAAATTCAGCGTTCTATTATGAATGCGCTGAAATCCCGTATTGCTCAGGAAGGGATTACCCTGCAGGTTCCCCGCACTCCGGTTGAAGTTGTCGATGCAGCCGAAGAATCAAGTCGTCCGGTCAGCCCGAACCTGATTCTCAATGTGCTGATGAGTATTTTTATTGGCCTCGCTTCCGGTATCGGATTGGCCTACTTTATTGAATATCTTGACACATCTATCAAAACCGCTGATGACGTTGAGCGCTGGATTGAACTGCCGGTTCTCGGCCTTATTCCGCAGAAGGTGCGTCCGCTTATTGAGGAAGGGCCTGACAGCGAACACGCTGAAGGTTATCGTGTGCTGCGGACAAATATGGCCTTCGCGGATGCTGGCGGGCCCCGCAAAGGCGCTTTTGCTGTGTTGAGCGGCGGTGCCGGCGAAGGAAAGTCTACCACGGCCTTCAACTTGGCTTATGTCTGTGCGCAGCAAGGTGAAAAAGTGCTGCTGGTCGATGCCGACTTGCGCCGGCCTGTACAGCACACCATCCTCGGCGTATCCAATCGCTTTGGTTTGACCAATGTGCTTTTGCGCGACGTGCCGGTTGAGGAAACGATCAAAACCACCAGTGTTCCGAATCTTCACTTTCTTCCGAGCGGACGTCTGCCGCGCACCTCGCTGGGTGTTCTCGATCCGAAGCGTATCAGTGAGCTGGTGCACAGTCTGAAGCTCAAGTATGACATCATTGTCTTTGATACGCCGCCGCTGGTGGGTATAAGCGACTCGGCGGTTATTGCCAAGGAAATGGATGGTGTAGTGCTGGTAGTGCAGTACCGTAAGTATCCGCGCGATATGATCATTCGCGCCAAACAAATGCTGGATACGCTCGGCGTCCCGCAGGTTGGTGTAGTACTCAACAATATTAATATCATGCGCGACGATTACTACTACTACTATCACTCGTACTACTCAAACTATCAATATTACCGTTCACAGGAAGCGAATCCGGTTGTTTCACAGGGGACGCAGGGCGCAGCCTAAAAGGAGTATGGATGAAGAAGATGGGAATGGTTTTAGTAATGCTGACGGTATCGGTCTTAGCTGGGTGCAGCAGTCGTCCTGCGGCGATGGGATCAGATGCTGCGGTTGCGGTCGGAATGTACCAGTTGCGGGCACTGGATCCTCTTCAAATCGGTCTGCTGGGTATACCAAAGGAAGCGCAGATCGAGGCCATCATCGATGAGAAGGGAACCATAACACTTCCCTACATTGATGAGCCTGTCCAGGCTTCCGGCCTGACCACGTCTGAACTTGAACGCAAAATTCAGCATATTTACACCGATGGGAAAATTTATCGCAACATCACGGTTAATATCTCCACATCAGCCAAAAGCTACTACATGGAGGGCGAGGTGCGTACTCCGCAGGAATATCCTCTGAATCGTCGTATTACTTTGATGCAGGCAGTTGCCGCCGCCGGTGGATACACGGATTACGCCAATAGAAATAAAGTTACAATTACCCGTAATGGGAAGGTTATGCAGTTTGACATCAAAGACATCGAGAAACATCCGGAGCGGGACGTTCCTGTCGAATCGGGTGACCGTATCAAGGTTCACCGTTCTCTTTTGTAATATGTCGTTTAAACAGTCTTTCCAGCGCCGGTCTGATGCGACCGGCTTTTTTATTTCCGGGAAGGCCGGGTGACAGAATCAAGCTGGAATCGGATATCTTTTATTTCCGGGATGTTCGGAACCGCAGAAATTCTTTTGAGCAGGTGTATTTTGGGCAGACGGCGCAGTTCGGCCAGCCAGCCCGGATGGTCGGCATGTACATAAAGGATGTCATTTTTTAAAAAAGCCGGGTGTGTGTGCTGCGCCAGCTGTTCTCCTGCAATCAATGGCCACCGGTCGGAAAGGGCGGATGGAACATCGGATGAGTCAGCGGCTTCTTTTTGAAAAATTCCGGAGAGAATGTCACCGATTTTTTTCCCATCAGGCTGGTCGGATGGAGGAAGGAGTTCCTCTATCCGGAAGCGCTCCTTGTCCAGTTGCCACCGCAGTTTCTGAGCCCATGTCAGCTCGCCTTTCAACAGTTGCTCTCGCGTCAGCTTCATAGTGTCCCGGTTTGCAAAATAATTTTAGAACCGGCAGACTGTAGCATAGAAAAAGGATCCTGCGCACCTTGAATTCAATTCACGAATATATGTTTTCCCTGTTGTTGATGCCGGTGCTTCTCGCGCTGTCAGCCTTTTTTTCCTGCTCAGAAACCGCGCTTTTTTCATTGTCTCCGGAGGCCGCGCGCCGCCTGCGGGCGCACCGGCGGATTGATGATCTGCTGACGCTGTTGCAAAAGGATCCTTCCGGGCTGCTGACCGCCATTCTTTTCGGAAATCTGGTCGTTAATGTTCTGTTTTTTTGTACCGGTGCCGAAGCGTCCGGACGGCTGGCGGAAGGCCGCGGCGAGTGGTTCGAAGCGCTCGGCGGAGCGCTGGTGCTGCTGACGGTTATTTTATTCGGCGAGATTGTTCCGAAAACAATTGGAATTACCCA
Organism: Kiritimatiellales bacterium; assembly: GCA_041661845.1. Lineage (GTDB taxonomy): Bacteria > Verrucomicrobiota > Kiritimatiellia > Kiritimatiellales > Tichowtungiaceae > Tichowtungia. The sequence goes on from JBAZTQ010000102.1 coordinate 6,076, forward strand.
TCCGTCCGGAGTGCTGCATATCACCGCAGTTCCCTTGCGGGCCTGGTTCTATTTCACCCGCCCGTTCCGGATTTTCATCCAATGGCTGCTTGAGCGTCTTGGTTTGCACGACGGCACAGCGGCGGGCGGCAGAAGTTATCTTACACCGGGAGAGCTGAAGGAACTGCTGGACGCCGTTCAGCATGAACCGGGATTCGGTTCGCACGAAAAAGAGATTCTCGAAGACATTGTCAACCTGCCCGATGTGCGGGTGAGGGAGGTGATGATTCCCCGCGTCAAGGTGCTGCGCAGACCGCTTGATGCGGACCGCCGCGAACTGCTTGAACAGGCCCGGCAGCGCGAATGCGGCCATGTCCTGATTTATCGTGAGAAGGATGATGACCCGCTGGGTTATGTCAGCGTCCGGGATATTTTCATGGATGGAGGACAGACCGGATCTCTTGAGCCGTTTATTCATCCGCTGATTTTTGTGCCCGAGACCCAACGGGCCGACGTGCTGCTGCGCGAGTTCATGACTCATGACTGGCCGGTGGCGGCGGTGGTTGACGAATACGGCGGGCTGGCGGGTGTGGTTACGATTGAGGATCTGCTGGCCGAAGTGGTTGGCGATTTCGAACCGGAGCCGGCGGCGGAAGTCCAACGGCTGGACGATGTGACCTACCGGCTGGACGGACAGCTGCCCATCCGGGCCTGGCGCGAGCTTTTTACCGGATTTCTTCCCGGTCAGGAAAAAGATGCGCTGGCTTTTGATACACTGGGCGGTTTTATAATTTCTCTGCTGGGCCGTATGCCCTGTCCCGGAGATTCCGTTTCGGTACGGAATCTTCAACTGACCGTCGAGACGATGCACCACCGCCGGATCGGCACGGTGTTGCTGCGTCTGAATGAACCTGAGGTGCAGGCATGAACGGCTGGCTGTCATTCGGTTTGATCGCGCTGTCCTTTGCCTTCGTGGTGCTTTTTTCCGGCATCGAGACCGGAGGCTATTTGCTTAATCGCATCCGGCTGCGCTCCCGTGTGCGTCAGGGCGACCGCGCCGCCCGCCGCCTGCAATACAGCCTGCGCGATGCGCACCGGTTTATTTTTACCGTCCTGATCGGCCATAATATTGCGAACTACCTTATATCCCGAGAGGTGACCCGGCTCTATTCCGGGGCCGGGTTGCAGGCCCGCGGCGAACTGCTCTTTGGCATTCTTCCGTGGAATGCTGAAACCGCCGCGACACTCACGCTCATGCTGCCCCTGTTTCTTTTCGGCGAGCTTATCCCGAAAAATATTTTCCGGCATTATGCTGACACACTCATGTACCGCTGCGCTTCATTTCTCCGTCTGGTGCAGTGGGCGTTGTTTCCGCTGACAGCTTTTCTGAAGGCATTGTTTAACCTGCTAACCGGAGGACGGGGTCGCCGTGAAGAGCTGGACGGTTTCTCGCTTTCTCTTCAGGGGCTTCGCGAATATTTTACCGAAGATACCCGCCGGGCTTCGTTGAGCACTCATCAGCACGGCATGATTGATAACCTTGTCGCTATGCACCGGACGTTTGCGCAGCACGTCATGAAGCCGGTGGCCGGCATGGCGCAGGTTTCTGAAAAAGCGTCGGTCCGGCAGGTGCTGGAACTGATGCGTACCCGGAATGTTGATCAGGCAGCTGTTCACCGCGGTCCGGCCCGCATTGTTACCGGGTTTATCAATCTGTTCGATTTGATGGATCCGGCATTGAGTCCGGACGATCCGGTCAAACCGCTGCTGCATAAAACCGTCCGCGTGACATCCGATATGCCGCTGACCCGCGCGTTCCGGCTGCTCCGGAAGCGCGGCGAACAGACGGCGGTGGTCGTGGATCGCTCCGTCCGGGTGGTCGGATTGCTGCACATTCGCGACATTGCCCGTTACATTGTCCGGGATACCTGAGAATTCACGGAAAACCCGATGGAACAGGGGTTGCGGGACGCGCCGAGCCGTGCTATATCTAGCAACCTCAAGGGCGAAAAGCCCAATATATGGTGGTTTTTAAGCAAATGGCCAACGAAGACAAAAAACACGTTTACGACGAAAGTAAGATCAAAACCCTCTCGTCTCTGGAGCATATCCGGGCGCGTACCGGGATGTACATCGGGCGAACCGGCAACGGCAGTCATTACGACGACGGGATCTATGTCCTGCTTAAGGAAGTTGTCGATAACGCCATCGACGAGTTCATCATGGGGCACGGCAAAAAGGTCGAAATCACCATCGAAGAAGATACGGTGAATGTGCGCGACTATGGACGCGGCATTCCGCTCGGCAAGGTGGTCGAATGCGTTTCGCGCATCAACACCGGCGCCAAATACAACGACGATGTTTTTCAGTTCAGCGTCGGACTTAACGGCGTCGGCACGAAGGCCGTCAACGCGCTTTCCAGCTACTTCGTCGTCCGTTCCCACCGCGACGGGCAGTTCGTTGAAGCCCGCTTCAACCGGGGCATTCTTGACGAGGAGGAAAAAGGAACCGCCAAAAACGAGGAGAACGGAACGTTCATCAGTTTTTCACCGGATCCGGAAATTTTCAAAATTTATAAATTCCGCGAAGATCATATTGAGCGCCGCCTGCGTTTCTATTCCTACCTCAACGCCGGGCTCACGCTCATCTTCAACGGTAAGAAAATTGTTTCCGAGGGCGGACTGCTTGATCTGATCGCCGACGAAAGTGAATTTGAAAAAGTTTACGAGCCGTTTCACTACCGCGACAAAATGCTCGAAATCGCTTTCACGCATACCAACCGGTTCAGCGAAGACTACTATTCGTTTGTCAACGGACAGTTCACCAGCGACGGCGGCACGCATCTCAGCGCTTTCCGCGAAGGATTGCTCAAAGCCGTCAACGAATATTCCGACGGCAAGTTCGACGGCGACGACGTGCGCGAAGGCATTCTCGGCGCAATTGCCATTCGCCTTAAAGAGCCGATTTTTGAGTCGCAGACCAAAAACAAACTCGGCAATACCGAAATACGCTCCGATCTGGTTGCCGACATTAAAAAAGCCATTGTTGAAATGCTTCATCGCAACCGTCCGGAAGCCGACCGGCTGATCGAAAAAATCAAAGACAGTCAGCGCCTGCGCAAAGAACTTCAGGATGTAAAAAAACTGGCCCGCGAGCGGTCCAAGGCGGTTTCCATCCGTGTGCCGCAACTCAAAGACTGCAAGCAGCACTATAGCAAAGAGAAGGGCACGCACGACGATACGATGATTTTTATCACCGAAGGTCAGTCTGCAGCCGGTTCGATTGTCAGCTGCCGCGACGTTAATCGTCAGGCGATCTACACGCTCAAAGGCAAGCCGCTCAACGTCTGGGATCTCAAGCGCGACGCGCTCTATAAAAACGTCGAGCTCTATAACCTTATGCGCAGTCTGAATATCGAGGATTCCTCCGCGGATCTGCGCTACGGCCATGTCATTCTCGCCACCGATGCCGACGTCGACGGTCTGCATATCCGCAATTTGATGATTACCTTTTTCCTGCGCTTCTTTGAGCCGATCGTGCGCGAGGGGCATCTGAAAATTCTGGAAACGCCGCTGTTCCGCGCCCGCAATAAGAAGGAAACCATCTACTGTTATTCCGAAAAAGAACGCGATGATGCGCTCGATAAGCTGGGGCGCGGCGCGGAGGTTACCCGGTTTAAAGGGCTCGGCGAAATTTCGCCCGGTGAATTCAAAGCGTTTATCGGTAAAGAAATGCGGCTCACCTCGGTTGTGGTGGATGAAGACCATTCCATTCCTGAAGTGCTCACTTTCTACATGGGCAAAAATACGCAGGAACGCCGCACTTACATCATGGAAAATCTGGTAGTGGACGAAGAAATCCTATGAGCGAAGAACAGGAAATGCTTTTCGGCGACGAGCTGAAGCCCGCGAAAAAAACGGCGGCAAAAAAGAAGACGGCCGGGACGGAAGAAGATTTGACTGAAGCGCCCGTCTCCAAAAAGGAACCGCGTACGCGGCTCGCGCTGGATTCAGAACACGGACCGCTCCGTCGGCTGGTGGACTTTAATTTTCTGCAATACGCTTCCTATGTCATTTGCGACCGCGCCATTCCCAATGTCGAAGACGGACTCAAGCCGGTACAGCGCCGCATTATGCACGCGCTGTCGGAGAAGGACGACGGACGTTTTATCAAGGTCGCCAACGTCGTCGGTCACACGATGCAGTATCATCCGCATGGCGACGCCTCCATTAACGACGCCTTGGTGAACCTGACCAATCTCGGCGGCTACCTGATCGAAGGGCAGGGAAATTTCGGCAACATCTACACCGGTGACCGCGCCGCCGCACCTCGTTACATTGAATGCCGACTCACGCCGCTGGCCCGCGAAGAGCTGTTTAATAAAGAGCTCACCCGCTATATTCCCAGCTACGACGGACGCAACAAGGAGCCGGTCGTTCTGCCCTGCAAGCTGCCGCTGCTGCTTATGCTCGGGGCTGACGGAATCGCCGTCGGGCTCTCAACCAAAATTCTGCCCTACAACTTTATCGAACTGCTTCAGGAGCAGATTGAAATCCTCCACGAGAAAGTGCGTACGCCGCATAAAGTCACCGCATTGCCCGACTTCCTGACCGGCGGGCTCATGGATGTTTCCGAGTACGACAACGGAAACGGCAAAGTCAAAGTCCGCGCCAAAATTGAAGAGCGCGGCGGCAACCGGCTGATCATCACCGATCTGCCCTACGGCCAGACCACGGAGTCGCTCACCACTTCCATTGAAGAAGCCGTGCGGAAGAAAAAAGTGGCCGTGCGTGCGATCAACGATTTTACCGCCGAAAACGTCGAAATTGAACTTATCCTTTCGCAAGGGGCCGATCCGGAGCAGGTCAAGCAGGCGCTTTACGTTTTTACAGCCTGCGAATCGGCCATCACCAGCCGCATTGTGGTGATTCACAACAACCGCCCGGTCGAAATGACCGTGGATGAAATCCTGCACCTGAACACAAAACAGCTGCTCATCATCCTTGAAGCGGAACTCAACCTGCGAAAAGACAAACTGCTCGACGCATTCCATACGAAGACGCTTGTGCAGATCTTTGTCGAAAACCGCATCTATAAAAA
>JBAZTQ010000103.1:0-11018 GCA_041661845.1 Kiritimatiellales bacterium
CCCGACCGGCAGCGGCAAAACCCTGCTGGCCAAAACGCTCGCCCGTATGCTTGATGTGCCGTACGCCATCACCGACGCCACCACCGTTACCGAAGCCGGTTATGTCGGTGAAGACGTCGAAAGCATTCTGCTGGCGCTGCTGCAGAACGCCAACTATGACGTCAAGCGCGCCGAGCGCGGCATCGTCTACATCGACGAGATCGACAAAATTTCCCGCAAGACCGATAACGTCTCCATCACGCGCGACGTTTCCGGCGAAGGTGTTCAGCAGGCGCTGCTGAAAATCATCGAAGGCACCATTGCCAGCATTCCGCCCAAAGGCGGACGCAAACATCCGCAGGAGGAATACATCAAGCTCAATACGAGCAACATCCTCTTCATCTGCGGCGGCGCGTTCGTTGGCCTCGACGACATCATTAAACGCCGCAGCGACAAAAAGGTGCTCGGCTTCGGTGCGTCGAACGAAAAAGTTTCCGAGGATTGGAAGCCGGAGACCATGAACGTTGAGCCGGAAGATCTGCTCAAATTCGGTCTCATTCCCGAATTTATCGGCCGCCTGCCGCTGGTCGTCCAGCTTCAGGAGCTGTCCGAGGATGATCTGGTTCACATTCTGACTCAGCCGAAAAACTCCATGATCAAGCAGTACAAAAAGCTGCTCGCCATGGATGATGTGACGCTGGAGTTTGACGACGATGCTTTGCGTTCACTCGCCAAGATGGCGCTTAAACGTAAAACCGGTGCCCGCGGACTGCGCGCCATTCTTGAGCACCTCATGCTCGACGTCATGTACGAAGTGCCGCAACGCAGCGACATCACCACCTGCCGCATCACCAAAGACGTCGTCGAAGGACGTGCCCATCCGATTGAGTTGGGCAACCTGAAGAAAAAGTCGGCGTAACGGTCTGGAGTGCGGACGCAAGCCGCAGGCGCGAGGCCGCTCTGTTCCCGAAAAAGCGGTGTCGCGTAAACTTGCCACCGCACTCCAAAAAGTTCCAAACCTTGGAATCGCGGCGGCGACCCATCTTAACATTCGACTCAACGGGTTGTCTTGCTATACTCAGGGCATGAAAACCGCCGTAAATTTATATCCTGAACTGGATAAAAGCGTTCTTTCCATTGGCTGGGTAAATGAACCGGATGAACCGGCTTACTGGCACTCCAGAACGTTTGAAGAACGCTGGCGGGCTATTGAAATCAATCGCAGCGTGGTCTATGGCTATGGAGAAAATCCCCCTCGATTTCAAAGAGTTCTTGAGATTGCTTAACGCCGAGGGCGTTGAATATCTCCTGATTGGTGGATATGCCGTCGGACATTACGGTTTCCCCCGCGCGACCGCCGATATGGACATCTGGATCGCCATCCACCCGGACACGGCAAAACGGATGGTTTCAACACTTCTCAATTTCGGGTTTCGCCCGGATCAGATTGATGTAGAGACGTTTCTCGAAAAAGGACGCATTATCCGGATGGGCGTCCCGCCGATGAGAATTGAAGTGCTCAATGACATTTCCGGTGTGGAGTTCGCGGACTGTTATGCGCGGCGCAATATGATCGAAATCGACAGCACTCCGGTTCCGCTGATCAGTCTTGAGGATTTGAAGCGCAACAAAAAAGCCAGCGGCCGGTACAAAGATTTAGAGGATTTGGAAAACCTCAAATAATCTATTCAGCATCACCAAAGACATCGTCGAAGGCTTGCCCATCTGATCGGACTCGGCGACGCGAAGAAAAAATCCTCATAACTGCGGTTCTTGGTTATTTGGTTGAACGCGACCGCCGGGCGCGTTTAGATGCCGCTCGGAGTGGACTCAGTCTATTTCAGCAAGGCAGTCCCATTTCTTTGCAGTAAGCGAGGAACTCTTTGATTTCACAGTAGTGTCTGATTTGCACTACAACGTTGGATCCGTTCGTCAGTTTTATTTCAATCCCGCGACAACGCAGCGATTCGTGTTTTGCAATACTCTTGATGCTGGAACGGGAAATACACAGTCCTGGTACATTCCGAAATGGAGTGCCCATTGGCACTTCAATGTCTGTTTTGCTAATACGAATAAAAAGGCGGTTTCGACTGAGAACGATAGTCGAGGCAGAGATTATCCACAGAACCCCCAGAATCCCGAACATTCCGGGGATGATTGCAAGGAATCCGATATCCCTGATTAATACTGCGCAACCGAACCCAAGATATGACAGAAAAATTCCGCCAAGAAACATCCCGATGAGCCCCGAAAGTCGCCGCTTTAGAATTCTTTCATTCATTTCTATAAATCATCCGAGCTGATGCCGAGGATTTCGAGGACGCGGGTGAGGTCTTCGTTGTTGTAGTAGTCGATCTGGATCGCGCCTTTAACCTTTTTGCCGTTGGAGAGCGTTTTGGTCGAGGTGATGTGTACCGCCGTGCCGAAGTGCTGGTGCAGGGTTTCGGAGAGGTGGCGGATGTAATCAATCGGCAGGTCGCTCTTTTCGGCGCGCGGTTTTTTGGTCGGCTTCTTGAGCCGTTCGACTATTTTTTCCAAAGCCCGGACAGAGAGTCCTTCGCGCAGAATCCGCTGGGCGAGCAGTTCTTTTTCCGAGTCAGTCTCTACGCCGAGGAGCACTTTGCCGTGTCCGGCGGAAAGCTGTCCGCCTTCGAGCATCTTTTTGATACCGGCGGGCAGGTCGAGCAGCCGCATCATATTGGCGACGCTGGCGCGGGCTTTGCCGACCCGCTTGGCGATCTCGTCCTGCTTGAGGCTGAATTTATCGGCCAGTTCGCGGTAGCCTTCCGCTTCTTCCATGATGTTCAGGTCGTCGCGCTGCAAGTTTTCGATCAACGCGATTTCGAGCGCTTCCTGGTCGCCGATATCGAGCAGGATGACCGGCACTTCCGGCAGGTTGGCGGCTTTGGCGGCGCGCAGGCGGCGCTCACCGGCAATCAGTTCAAAATGTTTTTCTTTCTGCCGGACGAGCAGGGGCTGAAGGATGCCGTGTTCCTTGACCGAGGCGATCAGTTCGTTGAGTGCTTCGTCGCGAAAGATGCGGCGCGGCTGCATCGGGTTGGCTTTGATCCGGCCGACGGCGATCTTCGTGATGCCGGTACTGTCCGGAGCCGGAGCGTCCATGACGGGAGCCGTCACCTTTTTTTCCTGAATGAGCGCATCAAGCCCGCGACCTAAACCAACTTTTTTTGCCATAATTTACCTCGGTTATGAGTGCTCACGAATAACACGAATAGGCACGAATGGAAAAGGTTTTGTTTAAAACAGCTCGCCTTGGCCCGGTTTTGGTTTTGTTTGCGGCTTGCCGCCGAGCAGTTTCAGGAAGGCGGGTTCGTCGAGCACCTTTACGCCGAGTTCTTCAGCCTTGGCCAATTTGGAGCCGGCTTTTTCACCGGCGACGACATACGAGGTGTTTTTGGAAACGCTGGAGCTGACCGAACCGCCGCGGGCACGGATCTGTTCGCCCGCTTCGTCGCGGCTCATGCTTTCCATCGTACCGGTCAGAACGAAGGTTAAGCCGGCGAATTCGTCGCTGGCGGTTTTGGCGGCTTGCGCGAAGTTAACACCGGCGGCCTGCAACCGTTCGATCAGCTTCCGGTTTTCCGGACATTGGAAAAAGTCACAGATGCTTTTGCCGACGACCGGGCCGATGTCGCGGATCTGTTCCAAAGTCTGGATATCGGCGGCCATCAGTTTTCCAATGTCTGGAAAACTCTGTGCCAGCACCCGCGCCGAGCCGCTACCGACGTGGCGGATGCCGAGCGCGAAGATAATCCGGTCGAACGGGCGGCGCTTGCTGGCTTCAATACCGTCGATGAGGTTCTGCGCCTTCTTCTCTTTGAATCCTTCGAGACCGAGAAGCTGGCTTTTTTTCAGGTCGTAGAGATCGGCGGGGCTTTTCACCAGTCCGGCGTCGACGATCTGTTCAACGATGGATTCACCGAGACCGTCAATATCCATGCCGTTGCGCGAGGCAAAATAGGTCAGCCAGCGTTTCAGCATGGCGGGGTGGTGCAGATCGTCGATCCGCCAGGCAACTTCGCCTTCTATTTTAACCGGATTGATACCGAGCGCTTTGCAAGCGGCCTGCATGTCGAAAGGTTTTTCTTTGCCGGTGCGCTTTTCGGTGACGACGCGCACGACCGCCGGAATAATTTCGCCGGCCTTTTCGACGATCACGCGGTCGCCGACACGGATGTCTTTGCGTTTGATTTCGTCCTCGTTGTGGAGCGTGGCGCGCTTAACGACTGTTCCGGCGAGCTGTACCGGTTCAAGTTCGGCGACCGGCGTTAGTACGCCGGTACGTCCGATCTGAATGGTGATCTCTTTAAGAAGCGTTTCGGCCTGCTCCGGTTCGTATTTATAGGCGACGGCCCAGCGCGGGCTTTTCACGGTCGAGCCAAGCGGTTCGTAGAGGTCGCGCTGGTTGATTTTAATGACGCCGCCGTCCATTTCGAACGGGAACTCGTGGCGCATGTTCTGTAGGACATCGAGTTTTTCGAGGACTTCCGAAATCTCAGGGCAGAACCAGTGTTTCGGCGTGATCCGTAATCCATAATGCGTCAGAGATTTCAACATTTCCTGGTGAGTCGGAAAATCTACGGAACATTCGCCGAGGCCGTAGAAGAGAGCGTCGAGCGGGCGGCGGGCGACCTCGCGAGGGTCGAGCTGTTTGAGCGAACCGGCGCAGGCGTTGCGCGGGTTGGCGAACGGTTCGAGGCCGGCCTCCTGCCGTTCTTCGTTGAGCGCGGCGAAACCTTTGCGCGTCATATAGACCTCGCCGCGCACTTCCATCACGGCGGGCGGACTGTTTGTCAGGCGAAGAGGAATCGACTTGATCGTGCGGATATTGGCGGTGACATCGTCGCCGGTGGTGCCGTCGCCGCGCGTTACGGCGCAAACGAGCAGTCCGTTTTCGTAGCGGAGCGAAATGGCGACGCCGTCGATCTTCGGTTCCAGAACGTAGGAATAGGGCGTGCCGCCGAGCAGTTTGCGGACGCGACCATCGAACTCGACCAGTTCCTCTTTATTGTAGGTATTGGCGAGGCTGATCATCGGTACGGTATGCCGGACATTTTCAAAGCCTTTGAGCGGTTCGCCGCCGACGCGGCGGGTCGGGCTGTCGGGCGTGGCGAGTTCCGGGAACTGCTTTTCGATGGTTTCGAGGCGGTGGAGCAGGGCGTCGTAGTCGCGGTCGGAGATTTCGGGAGCGGCTTCGACGTAGTAAAGGCGGTTGTGGCGCTCGATTTCGGCGCGCAGTTTTTCTGTTTCTTTCCGTGCTTCGGTGCTGTTTAATGTGGCGCTCATCGGGCAGAAACTATCACGGGACTTTTTCCATGAAAATTAAATTCTGGAAGATGCACGGAGCGCAGAACGATTTCGTGCTTTTCGACGACCGGTCCGGCGGATTTCCCGCCGCCGACCGCGCGTTTATTGTCCGTGTCGCCGCCCGTCATTCCGGCGTCGGCGCGGAAGGGGTCATTCTGATCCAGAAGTCGGAAACGGCGGACTTCCGGATGCGGTTCTTCAATCCGGACGGCGGCGAAGTTGATATGTGCGGCAACGGCGCGCGCTGTGTGGCGCGGCTGGCGTTTGAGCTGGGCGCGGCCAAAGAGAATATGACGATTGAAACCAGAGCCGGGCAGCTTAAGGCGCAGGTTTTGCCAGACGGAGTGCGGATCTGGATGACGGAGCCGACCGGCTGGAAGCCGGACTGCTCGCTGGAGCTGGCGGGTAAAAGTCTGATTTATGATTTTGTGAACACCGGCGTGCCGCATGTGGTCATACGCACCGGTCAATTGCGCGATGTCGATGTACACGGGATTGGTGCGGCGGTTCGGCATCACCGCGACTTCGCTCCGGCAGGTACGAATGTGAATTTTACGGAAGTTTTGCCGGACGGAGCGCTAACTGTGCGCACTTATGAGCGCGGCGTGGAAGCAGAGACGCCGGCGTGCGGCACCGGCGTGACGGCGTGCGGACTGATTGCCGCGAAGCACGGCTGGGCGAAGCTGCCGGTGAAGGTGCGGGTGGCGGGCGGCGATGTGCTGGTCGTTGACGGGCGGCTGACCGCCGGCGGTGCCGGCGATGTGACGCTGACCGGCCCGACGGAACATGTTTTTGAAGGAACAGTTGAATACCGGGGAACCGAAAAATATTGAACAAGGAATAATGAATGTTGAAGGCGGGCCGGGGATGCTTCGGAGTTCGAAATTCCCTGATCGTTATTCAGCATTTCTCTGAAGGAGTGATTATGGCTATTAAAATTGGCAAACCGGCCCCGGCGTTCACGCTGAAGGGCAGCGATGGAAAGGAACATTCACTTGCCGATTATCTCGGTAAAACGGTGATTCTTTATTTTTATCCGAAAGACGACACATCCGGCTGCACCAAGGAGGCGTGCGGATTCAGCGACCTGCGGGCCGGATTCAAAAAACTCAACGCGGTGGTGCTCGGCGTCAGCAAAGACAGCGTATCGTCGCACGTTGCGTTCGTGAAGAAATTCAAACTGCCGTTCGTGCTGCTTTCCAATCCCGACGCGAGCGTGATGCAGCAATACGACGCTTTCGGCGAAAAGGTGCTGTACGGCAAAGTAACCACCGGCACGATCCGTTCGACGGTAATCATCGGCCCCGACGGGATCGTTTCCAAGCATTGGAAAAAAGTTAAGAAGGCCGACGAGCATCCTGAGCAGGTGCTGGAGTTTCTGGAGGCTCAGGGAAAATGACGGAAACCGGGTTCTGTCTGGGGTCGAATATGGGCGGCCGCCTGCGTCTGCTGAGTCAGGCGAAGACGATTATCCTGCTCGATCCGCAGGTGAAATTTGTCGATCAGTCTCCGGTTTATGAAACCGGGCCGGTGGGCGTGAAGCCGGAGTATAAGGCCATGAAATTTCTCAACGCGGCGCTGATTGTGCAGAGCCCGTACACCGCGGAAGAATGGCTGCCGAAGATCAAAAAGATTGAGAGCATTCTGCACCGGGTACACACCGAAGACCGCAACGCGCCGCGCCCGATTGATATCGATATTGTCTTCTGCGGCAACACAGTCGTGGACAGTGATCTGCTGAAAGTACCGCATGCGCGCTGGGCCGAACGCCGCTTCGTAGTTCAGCCGCTGGCGGATATCCGTCCGGAACTGGTGCTGCCCGGCACGAAGAGTCCGGTGCGGAAAGTCCTTGAACGAATGACCGACAATGGAGACGTTCACCTGTTTTCCGAACGGTGGTAGGGGAAAGGCTTTAGAAAAAGATATGAAATGGACAGCTCCGAAAATTAAAGCGCTGAAGGGCGGGCAGAAAGTCACGTCGCTGACGGCGTATGACTGGCTGAGCGCGCGCTACGCCGATGAGGCGGGCATTCTACTGGTGCTGGTCGGCGACTCGCTGGCGATGACGATTCTCGGCTACGAAACGACCTTGCCGGTGACGATGGATGAAATGGTTCATCATACCGCCGCCGTTTCGCGCGGCGTAAAAGAGGCGCTGATTGTCGCCGACATGCCGTTTATGTCGTATCAGGGCACGCTGGAGCACGCACTGGAAAATGCAGGCCGCTTTATCAAAGAAGGTCGTGCCGATGCCGTCAAAATCGAAGGCGGCGCGCTGCGCGTAGATTTGATTGAAAAGCTGATCGCCAACGGGATTCCGGTGCTTGGACATATCGGGCTGACGCCGCAGAGCGTCAAAGAAACCGGCGGCTTCAAAATGCAGGGCAAGACCGATGAGTCCGCGCGCAAACTGCTGGACGATGCGCTGGCGCTGGAGCAGGCGGGCGTTTTCGCGCTGGTGCTCGAATGCGTACCGGCGGAGCTGGCGCAGAAAATCACCGCCGCGCTGAGTATTCCAACCATTGGAATCGGCGCGGGGGCTCATTGCGACGGGCAGATTCTGGTTTTTACCGATGTGCTCGGCATGGGTCACGGCCGCGTTCCCGGCTTTGTAAAAAAATTTGCCGACCTTAAACCGCAGATCCAGAGCGCACTTGCGGATTATAAAAAGGCGGTCGAAGAGTCCGCTTTTCCGGAAAGATAAATCCGGGCCGGAGTTTTATTTCAAGGCCGCATTTGGTACTTTATAGACTGATGAGAATCCTTAAAACAGTTCTTCCAATACTCGCTGTCTGCGCGGCAGGAGTTTTGTTTCTGTGCTTGGTTGCGCCGCAAAAAAAACAAACTTCTCCGGTCTCCGACCCAGCCTCGTCTGTCTTAAGTTTGTCTGTTTCAAAACCTGAGCCCGAAATGCCGGCGGTTGTGCAGACGGTGAAGGCAACTTTGCCGGGAGGGACGAATGTCGCTGTAAACACGGAAGTTTGCAGTGAGTGCGGTCAGGTTCATCCGGGGCGTGTCTGTGCCATGTATGGCGGACGGGCTCTTATGACTCTGAACGATCTGCCTCCGGGGAAAGTGCGGTCGACGGTAGAAAAGCTTCCCGCCGAGGCTCAGCAACATGCTCTTTTGCAACTCAGCCGGATGAATTTCCGCGCCCAGGACGAAGCTTCGGTTCGGGTGGATGGCGGCGGATTCATTTATTATGTCTGCAACTTAACTGCGGAAGAAACGCCTGTTCCTGAACACAGTTCTGTTGCCGAAGCCGGAGTTGTCGCAACGGAAAGCAGTGCGGCGGCACTTCCTGAGTATGCACCGGTGCCGGTCAGTACTCCGCCGATTTATCACAGCAAGCCGGGCTCAACCAAAGTGCTGTTTCTGGATTTTAACGGACAGACGATTTCCAATACGATCTGGAATACATCCTACACGGTTACTGTTTGGCGCTGTACGGCTTTCGACACAGACGGTGACACCAATACGTTCAGTGACACGGAGCAGCGTTATATTAAGCAGATTTGGGAACGGGTCTCCGAAGATTATGCGGTTTATGATGTGGATGTGACGACTGAACAGCCGGCCGTTTGGAACAAGTACACCGCACATGCTTTGATTACGCCGACGACTGATGCGAACGGGATACCGTGTCCCCACTTCGGATATGGCGGTGTAGCCTATGTCACTGTCTTTGGCGACAACAACTATTCCTACAATTCTGCAAACTGCTATTCCCCGGCATGGGTCAAACCAATGGTTGGCCCCGATAACAATTATTCCAGTGCAGCCGAAGCAGCATCGCATGAAGTTGGCCATAACATGGGACTTCATCACGACGGCACCTCAACGTTGGAATATTACGGCGGGCACGGCTCGGGCGATACTTCCTGGGGGCCGATCATGGGAACAGGATATGGACGGAATGTATCCCAGTGGTCGAAGGGGGAATATTACGATGCCAACCGGACCGAGGACGATCTGTCGATTATTTCCACAAAAACCCCGTATCGGGCGGACGATCACGGAAACACCAATTCAACCGCTACGGCGATGACGGTCAGTAACGGGGTCGGCCTTGTTTCGTCTGGCATTATTTCCAGCACAAGCGATGTGGATGTCTTTTCGTTTTTATCGGGTGTCGGAACCATGAGCATCACCGTGTTTCCCTACCATTGCTCAAACGGAACGTACGGCGGAAATCTGGATGTGGCGGCCCGCCTTTACAACAGCAGCGGCGTACTGGTGCAGTCAAACAACAGTCCTTCGTTAACTCAGGCGGTTATTTCATACAATGCACCAACGTCCGGCGTTTATTACCTTCATATTTCCGATACAGGAACCGGCAATCCGCTCAGCAGTTCTCCCGACGGCTACACGGCGTACGGGAGTATCGGCCAGTATTCTATCACGGGAGCCGTACCGCCGACGGTGACGCTGAGTCTGTCAGGCAGTCCGATGGCGGAAGCCGGCGGCACGGCAACGGTGACGGCGGCACTGTCGTCACCGTATACGCAGCCGGTGACGGTGAATCTGGCTTTTTCCGGCACGGCAACGCCGGCGGCGGACTGCACGCGGTCGGGGACGAACATCGTGATTGCGGCGGGCAGTACGACGAACGCGATCACGCTGACGGCGAAAGATGATTTAATTTACGAGGGGGACGAGACCGTTATCGTAGCTATCAGTTCGGTGGTGAACGGTTCGTCCAGCGGTACACAGCAGGTGACCGCAACGATTACGGACGATGATATGGAGCTGGGTGTTACACCGTTGGCGGGAGTGACGTTTATCGCACCCGCCGGCGGAGTTACCTCGCCGTCCAATCAGGTGTATGTGCTGACCAATGCCGGCACCAGTACATTTAACTGGACGGCATCCCGGACCGGCAGCTGGGTGAATCTTTCTGCAACTGACGGCACGCTGGCGGTCGGGGCGGCGACAAACGTAACCGTCAGTGCGAACGCCGGCGCTTTGGCGGAGGGAACCTATTCCGATACGATCACGTTCATCAACACATCACGCGGGGTCAGCCAGACCCGTCCGGTCAGCCTGACCGTGGTGCTGCCATACATTTATTTCTTTCCGCTGGATACCGATCCCGGCTGGACCCGGTCTGGTGAATGGGCATTCGGCCATCCGGCGGGTTTGGGCGGGGGAACTCAAATTCCATATCCAGATCCGTCTAACGGAGCCACGGGCACCAATGTTTTTGGCGTGAATCTGAATGGCAACTATTCATTAACGAACGGCGGTTTCTATTACCTCACAGCCGGTCCATTGAACTTTTCCGGTTACACGAACGTCTTTCTGCATTTCCAGCGCTGGCTCAATACAGATATTCAGGGATACGCCGATGCCACCATTGATATTTCCAGTAACGGCACGGCGTGGGCTCGAATTTATACAAATAATAGCGTCATGGCAGATACCGCCACGAACTGGATCCGGTGTCAGTATAATATTTCCGGCGCGGCAGACCGGCGGACGAACGTTTATATCCGCTGGGGCTACAATGCTACGCCAGACACAGCGTATGCGGCCTCCGGCTGGAATATTGACGACGTCGGATTTCTGGGAACATCGATTGCTTCGGTGTACACGGTAACGTTCGATGCACAGGGCGGTGCGGCGGCGAGTCCGGTGTCTATGACGGTGACGAACGGCGCAACGTACGGAACTTTGGCGGCCACGGCGCGCTCAGGCTACGCTTTCGGCGG
>JBAZTQ010000104.1:0-10916 GCA_041661845.1 Kiritimatiellales bacterium
TGCCTGTAGAGACTGCCGCCCTGGGCAGAGAACCGTTGCCTCCGGAAATCTATTCCTGCGCTGCGCTGACACGCGTTGGCGCCATGCCGACCGTTTTCGCCGGCTACTATATGTTTCACGGCGGAAGCAATCCCCGCGATACCAGCTTCGGCTGGTCCGTTAAGCAGGACAAGTACCCGCAGATTTCTTACGATTTTCAGGCGCCGATCGGAGAGTTCGGTGATTGGCGTCCGTCCCTGTTTCATTTGCGTCCCTTCAACAACTTTCTGGTTTCTTACGGTGCGGATCTGGCGGGGACCGAAGTGCGTCAGCCTGCCGATCCGGTAACGAAAGGCGACGACAACCGCTTGCGTGCTGTCGCACGAATGAACGGCGAATCCGGATTTATCTTTTTCAACAACTATGGCTGTGTGACCGACTTTTCGGCGCGGCCCGGTTCTCACTTTAAGGTGCAGACCAGCCGGGGAACAATCACGGTGCCGCGGTTGGCCGGGCTGAATATTCCGCCGAATGCGATGGGTATTCTACCTGTCGGTCTGGATCTGGGCGGCGGCGCGCGACTTCTTTCTGCCACCGTTCAGCCTGTCTTCCGGTTTAAGCAGGACGGACAGATGTATCATATTTTCTCACAGCTCAGCGGAATGCCCTGTGAGCTGGTTCTGGATAAAGAGGTGAAAGTCGAGTCCACCGGTTCCGGTGCGTCGGAAGCAGACACGGCGCAGGCCGACGGTGCGCGGGTATTTAACGTGAACCCCGGACGCGGCAAAGCTTTGACGTTACACGCGCCGGACGGAGCCGCAATCAACCTGCTGGTTCTCTCGCAGGAAGATGCTCGCGATCTCGCCGTCTTCAACCGTCCGGAAGGCACGCTGCTGGCGCTGAGTTCACAGGCTGTGACGTTCGATGGCCGTCAGTTACAGGCAGCGTCGTTAGACTCGCCGAATATGGAAGTCAGCATTTTCCCGCCGCTGAAAAAAGCGGTGGCGTCTCAGGCCGACGGTCTGTTCCAAAGATTGGAACTGTCCGCCCCGGCGCGCAGTTTCGAGCCGCAGATTGAAAAATTTGCGCCGAATAAATGGGTACTGAAAGTTCCGGAGAAAGCCTTCGACGGGCTCAACGACATCTATCTGGATATCGGCTACGCCGGACAGGCCTGCCGCATTTTCGACATCCGCACCGGACAGATGGTGGCAGATAACTTTAAGCTGGCCGCGCCCTGGCGCGTGGGGCTGAAACGGTTCCGCACGCAACTGGCCGGCGAAGGATTGTGGATCCGGGCGGAACCGGACCGGGCCGACGTCGTCCTGCCGGATAATCCGGAAGTTGTCACCGGAGTTGCCGCGAAAGCACCGCCCGCCAATGCGAGCCAAAAGGACGCGCGGCTTGAAAACTTCACCTTTGTTCCCGAGTACCGGGTCGCCGTTCCTGTTCAATAGAGCAAGCGCGCCGTTTTTTTTTATGCATTAATTTAGGTTGATCTTTGGGCGGGCGGCATCCATCCTCCGCGCGCCTAAAATTTTTAGGCCCCGGTGTTTACTTGCAGGAATGAAGATCGGTATTTGGGTTCCTGCAACAAACATGGGTGTATCAATGAAGTTTACTGAATTGGGGCTTAGCTCCGAATTACTCGAAGGCATTTCCCGCCTTGGTTTCGAAACCCCGACGCCTGTTCAGGCGGCGGTTATTCCGGCGATTCTCAACAACGGCCGCGACCTCGTTGCGCTGGCGCAGACCGGTACCGGCAAAACTGCCGCGTTCGGTCTGCCGGTGCTCCAGATGCTTGATACGGGAATCAAAACGCCGCAGGCGCTGATTCTCTGTCCGACGCGCGAACTCTGTATGCAGATCGCCCGCGACCTCCAGAATTTCGCCGTCTGCGCGCGCGGCGTCCGGATTCTGGCCGTTTACGGCGGAGCCGATATCAAACCGCAGCTTTCAGCGATGGTGCGCGGCGTGGATATCGTCGTCGCCACACCGGGCCGTATGGTTGACCTGCTGCGCCGCAAGCGCGCCGACTTTTCGAAGATCAAACGCGTCGTGCTCGATGAAGCGGACGAAATGCTGAACATGGGCTTCGAAGAAGACCTCGAAACGATTCTTTCCGAAGTGCCCGAAGGGGCGCAGACGCTGCTGTTTTCGGCCACCATGCCGCGGCAGGTTGCCGCCATTGCCAGGAAGTACATGGTCAATCCGGAAGAAATCACCGTCGGCACCCGCAACGCCGGAGCCGAAAATGTCAGCCATGAATATCTGGTTGTCCACGCCAAAGACCGCTATCGCGCGCTCAAACGGCTGGCCGACTTTTATCCGGAAATGTACGGGATCGTTTTCTGCCGCACGCGCCAGGAGACGCAGGATATCGCCGACCATCTCAGCAAAGACGGCTATAACGCCGAGCCGCTGCACGGCGACCTGACACAGCAGCAGCGCGACCGCGTGATGAAAAAATTCCGCGCCCGCGAACTTCAGATGCTGGTCGCCACCGACGTCGCCGCGCGCGGCCTCGATGTGAACGACCTGACGCATGTTATCAATTACAGTCTGCCCGACGACCTCGGCAGCTACACGCACCGCAGCGGACGTACCGGCCGCGCCGGCAAGAACGGCGTTTCGATTGCGCTGGTCAACATGCGCGAACATTACAAAGTGAAGTGCATTGAAAAAGAAATCGGCCGCAAATTTGTGCAGCGCACCGTACCGACCGGCGCGAACATCTGCGAAGCGCGTCTGCTCGGTCTGATCGACCGCCTGGGGCAGGTGTCTTCCGGGCCCGGGCTGATTGATGAAATTCTGCCGGCACTCAGCAAGAGCCTTGAAAACATGTCCCGCGAAGAACTGCTGCGCCGTTTCGCTTCACTCGAACTGCAGCGTATGCTCGACTACTACAGCAAAGAGCCCGACATCAATTCGGAATCCGTTCACGAAGCCGTCGGGCACGCGGCCCGCAAAAAACAGACCGCCGCCGCCAACATGGTCGAGCTGGTTATGAATGCCGGCAAGGCCAACCGGTTGAGTCCCAAGCAGCTGATGAATCTGGTGAATGTCGCCGACCGCAGCAGCAGTGTCGAAATCGGCCGGATTAATATCACGCACCTGCAATCATTTTTTGAAGTGCCGCGCGATGTTGCGCAGGGCGTTATCGAAAGCTTTGCCAAGGGTCATGTTGATTTTGAAGGACGTCCGGTCAGCGTAGCTCCGGCCGGCGCGGGCAATCCCGCGAAGCGCGACGAAAAACGCGCGGCGCATCCTTACAGCCCGAAAAACAAGAAACCGCACGGCCACTGGAAGAAATAGTTTCCAATCACCGGAAATTATTTCTCTTTGGACCGGCCGAGCAGGTCGGGAATCTCTTTGGGCAGATTGACGAAGCGCCATTCCGGCTTTTCAAGCGGCCCTTCAAGTTTAAATTCCAGCAGACGGAAAAGCGGGGCCGTGCCTTCGCGCAGCGCGCTGGCAGCCAGACGCTGAAGCGGACGGGGCTCTTTATCTCCGCCGTTTGTCTGGCGCAGCGGCTCGGCCGCGACGGTGAAGTTAAGTCCTTTTTCCGGCGAATAACTGCCCCGTCCGCGGGCGCTGACAAGGGTTCCGCCAAGCTGGGCGTTGTCGCTCCAGACGGCTCCGTCGTGCAGTTCGCAGTCGGCGCTGAAAGCGGTGAGGGAGAAAAGGTTGAAGCCGGGGAAAACAGACTGGGTCAGCCGCGAAAAACCGCCGAAGAGCGGTACGTCGGCCAGGCGGCCGCTTTCAATTTTAACCTGTCCGGCACCCCGGACGGACTGCCAGAAGCCCGCATTGGCATCGGCGGTGAGATTGAGCGTACCGGAAAGCGTTCCGCGTGTGCGGCTGTAGTCGTTGGTGGCAAGCTGCCCGAGCATCTGCGCCAGATCGAGCTGGCTGATGCGGGCGTTGAAACTGTAAGGGGCCGTGCTGTCGCTAAAGAAGACGGTGAATTCGGCGGAGCCTTCTGCGAGGCCGCTATAGAACTGGATGGCGGCGTTGGTGAAGACGAGCTGTTTGCCGCGCCCTTCGAGGGCGGCTTTGAAGCCGGAGGCATGCACTTTGCCCATACTGATATTTTCGGCGCGGAAGGTTCCTTTGAAGTTGTGGTTGGTCCAGCTGCCGTAGTCAATCTGCCCGGTACCGGCGGCATAGACAGATCCGTTGAAGCGGAATTGTTCGAGGATGGTGTGTTCTTCCGGCGCGAGTATGTGTGCGATATCGACCGGCGGAAAACTGTTGGTGGCATTGAAGAAAGCAAGGCCGCTGGCGAAGTTCACCTGCACACTGCCGTCGAACTGCTCTTTGCCGCGGGCGATATGCAGAGGGAACAGGTTGAGTGCCCGGTTGGAATAGACCATGAAGGTTTCGAGCTGTTCGATGGGTACGCCGCCGCAAATGAAGTTTCTGCCGGAAAGTGTGCCGGCAATGACCGGAAATTCGCCGGGAACGGACTGCGAAACGGTCAGATCGGCTTTCAGCTGCTCGGCGGGGAACCGGAACCGGCTGACAAAATCCGTCAGCTCCGCATCGTCGGCAAGGGCGCAGACCGGTGCCGGATCGCATTGAACTTTCGCTTTAGCCGTCCAGGCTTTGGAATCCATATCGAACTTGAAACTGCCGGTAAGCGGCCCGCCGTTGACGTGCGCCTGGATATCGTTCACTTCAATCCGTTTTCCGTCCCGGACGAGGTGGAAAGCGAGCGGGTCGAGCGTGATGTCCTGCCGTTTAAGATGCGCCTGCTGTACCTGCACTTCGACTTTTTCAGTCAGCAAATCGTATGGCGCAGGGCCGACTGAGGCGGAAAAGTCGAACCGCCCGTAAGGTTTGATTCCGGTCTGTGCCACAGCGGACTGTGCATCTTCCGGCAGCAGACTGAACAGATCGGCGGCGGACAGGGTGTTTTCGACAGATACCTGTGCGTTGCTGTTTCCGACATTGAACGCGCCGCGCAAGGTCAGCTGTTCACTGTTCACCCGGACCAGCTGCAGCGCGGAGAGTGTCCAGGTCTGGTTGCGGTAGCCGAGCGCGCCGGAGAGCTGCTTGTAAACGCGGTTGCTCAAGGTGAGACCGCCGGCGGTTAAGACGGCGTCCAGAGAGGTTTCTTCGGGGTGTGCGTCGTCAAAATTAAAGGTGAGGCTGAGTTGCGGCGGTTTATCGCACGACAGTTGACTCAATGCATCCGCCGCTTTGGCCGCGCTGCGGCGGAAGTCGGTGGTATCCTGCCGGAATTGACCGGCGACAGGAAAAGCGGCCGCGCCGCGTGCGGTAATGGTGATGCCGCCCCAGCGCAAGTCGGCGTTTTCGATTATGATACGTCCGGGTTCGGCGGCCAGCGAGGCATTAAGTTTGCTGATGGTACGGAACGGATGATTTTCCGGAAGAACAGTTTCCCAGGGCCGGCCCAGCGAGACGCCGAGATCGCGGACAAATATTTTTATATGCCAGCCGCCTCCGGCAAGATTTTTCCAGTCGACCGGCCAGAACATGACATAGAGTTTTTTTGCGCTCAGGAGCGGTTGCAGGTCGTCGGGCGACGTGCTGTAGAGCCGGGCGTTGTTAAACACCCAGCCGCGATGGGTGGAAAGCCGGATGGATTCAACCTGCAGAGGAATACCTTCAGCCTGTGCCTGCGCGGTGATTCGGCGCGTCAGGCCCGGCGGCAGACCGACGGTCAGCAGCGCAAAGAGCGCCAGCAGAACAGAAAGTCCCAGCGCAAATCCCGTCAGGCGGAACAGATGCCGCCAGAATTTTTTCGGACGGACTGCGCGCACGTCAGGGCCGGTTGATTTCTTCAGTTTGTTTTTCAATGGGCACCGTCAGTTCACGGGTGAGGGTTTGCGCGGTTTTCTCTGAAACCACAAAGACGATATTCTGGCCCTGGATCATGGCAAAGCGGCCGTTTTCAGTTTTACTGCCGAGCAGCACCATCCGGCCGATAGCGTTGGTATCGCTGAGCGTAACCGTCAGTGCTGTCTGCGGCTGATCCAGTCCGTACGGTTTGAGGGAAACGGGATTGAAATCCACATAACGTTCAGTCCGCAGCTCGTTGAGCGTCCACATAAGATCTGTCAAAGCTTCAGCATTGACCTGACGGGATGTTTGACTGGCGGCAAAGACGCCGTTGTCCGTTTTCTGGACGGACAGTTCCGTTCCGCCGCTTTGCACGGTGATTTTCTGAATCAGCGACGGATTGACTTCGAGCACCGTCCGGCTGCGATAGAAAAGCGGATCGATAAAGGTGTCACGGACGACGCTGCCCGTTGCGGTGCAGAATGAAAGTTCGTCATTACATTGAACCAGCCGCATTCCGTTTGTACCAAGGTCGCTGATGTGCAGCGTGTTTGTTTTTCCGCCGGCGGTCAGAACAGCCCTCCACGGAGCGGCCGCCATTTGCGCGGTTTGTGCGGCGGAAGGCGTATCGATGAATTCTTCAACGGTTCCGCCGGTAAGCGCCTTGAGCAGTTCACCGGTTTGTTCCGCATCCGCATCCCAGCGTATGGGCCGGACGACCTGCCATTGGCTGTTGGTTCGAAGCAGTTCGATCTGCTGCTCACCGCGGGCAAGCTGTATAGCGGTAACGTGTTCCGGTTGCAGGCTGACTACATGGCGGCTGCGCAGCAGGCCGGCGTCTGTTTCTAAATCTTTCGTCCATTCGGCCGGAACGGTGAAAACAGAGTCGCTTTCAATCCGTTTGGCGTAGCGTGTTTCCGGTTTCTCCGGAAGCGGTTTGCCGACGAGCAGGGTTTGCGTGCGTTCATCCTGCGTAAAAACGGTCAGTTCGTACGCCGGTTTTTCGAGGCCGTAAGCGGTCAGGTCGGCTTTTTCGTCGCTGACGAAATCAGCAATGCGCCCGGAGAATATTTTTTCGATCATCGCGTGTACGGGCTGGATATCCGCGCGGCCTGTATGCGGCTGCTGCATCACCCAGCCGTTGCCCTCCGGCTGGCGCAACTGCAGAAATCCGGCGGTGCGGCGCAGATCAAGGCCGCGTACGGCGGCGACTTCGCCGGAGAAGAGCGTACGGTCGCGGATCCACGAGGGATCCTGCGGGACAAGGTTGAGCAAAGTGCGCGGCGCGGCGATGATGTCGCCTCCGGCGGCGGGCATGACGTAAAGCGTTTTGCCGACCGGCGCGTCGCGTCCGATCAGCCAGGTGAATGTTCCCCGGTTGTTTTTGAACGTGATGCGTGCACGCGGAGTATCGAAGCCGTAGTTCGCGGGAGTGAGGTTTCTGTCCCGCAGCGTTTCAGCGGTGATCAGCTCGCCGCGCTCAACGCGCGCCAGCCCGGCGATCATTTTTTCGACGATGCCCGAATCGACCGGGGCATCGGCCGGTTTGGTGAGCCGCCAGATGCCGGCGGTTTTGGTGCATTCAATCTGCACACCGTCGCGTTCCAGCAGGATCTGCTCGATGCTTTCCGGATAAACCGAAAAAACGGTGCGGCCGCGCCGCTCCTGCTGACGGGAATTTGGGCCGCCGCGTTCGAAAATCAGAATAAAGCCGCCGAGCAGCACGGCTCCGATCAGAAGCATCCAGTTGGTGACTTTGTGTTTCATGAAATTATTTTCTTCTCCGGAACCAAAGTACGGTGCCGAACAGAGCGGCCAGCGCCGGAATGGCTCCGACCGTGCTCCACGCGAGGATCCGGATTTCTTCACGCGTCAGTTTGAGGCGGGTGTCATCCGTTTTTTTCGGTTCGATGGCCATCAGCTGTTCGCGGTCGAGCAGCCAGTTGAGCGAACTCATAAAAAGGCTGGCATCGCCGCCGGTGAGTCCGCTGTTGCAGACGAAGCCGGAATCGCCGAAGACGACCAGGCGCGACGGACGGATCTGCATGTCGAGCAGTCCGGTCGTGTCGCCTTTTTCGACCGCAACGGCCATCGAAACAGGGCCGGGCGCATCGTCGGTGCTCTGGTCGTATTTGGCGGGCACCTGTTCAGGCTGTGTTTCCGACCAGCTGTTTTTGGAGGAGAGCGCCAGCGGCGTCACCTGCGGCCGGTCGGCCGAGGCGGTTTTCGGCTGGATGCAGTCCGGTTCGACAGAGCGCGGCAGGTGGAAGATGGCGGCGGTGGTGCCGAGTTTGGCGGTGATCGGATGACGGTTGTAGGCCGATACGAAAACTTCACGGCCTGTCAGCGTACGGTCAGGGTCGAGTACAATATCGTTATGCAGCAGCACGCCCCATTCCTGAAGCATTTTTTCGAGTCCTGAAGTCTGGCCGGCATCCGTCAGCACCATCAGCCGTCCGCTGCGGCGCAGCCAGACGGCGATGAGATCCGCTTCGGCCTTTGACATGCTTTGCGAAGCTCCCGCGACGATCAGCGCGCCGCAGTCGGCGGGAATCTGCTTTACGGTGCTGAGCAGCAGCGGTTTGACTTCGATGTTATCGCGCTCAATCAGCTGCGCGGCGCCGGAAAAGCCGGTGCGGCGGTCGAAGTTGGTGATGTCGCGCTCGCCGTGGCCGGTCAGAAAGTAAACCACCGGAACCGTTTTCTGAACGATACCCTGAATGGCGGATGAAAAGGCCAGCTCGCCTTTGAACGAAGTGATGCGGTCGACGCCGCTGGAAGAGTCAATGGCCGCAATTTCGTCGACGCGGACATATTTGCTGTGTCCTTCGCAGTCGAATACGACCACGTTCGGGTCGGTAACCTGGTATTTCACAGCCAGTTCTTCGGTTTGCGCGATGTCGCGGTCGGGATCAACCCATTGGATGTTCAGGCGTCCGGAGTGGAACTGGTATTCGCGCAGCAGATTATGAATGTCTTCGTAGAGCACGTTGCCGGGCTGGAAGAAAACGGTCACAGCGATCGGCTTTTCCAGACCCTCCAGCATGCCGATGGTTTTAGAGGAAAGTTTGTAAAGCTGTGTGCGGCTCAGGTCGTCGCGGGAATAGTGACGGAAAGAGAGATAGTTGACCATCAGCGTGACAACCAGCGCCAGCATCAGCGCGGCGCCGGTGTTGAGCGTGATCCATAAACGATGTCTGCGGTTTTTCATCATGAGAGTTATTCGTTATTTGTTATTGGATCTTGGCCGTCAGTTTTTCAGGAGCTTCTTTCGTTTTTCAACAATCCATTCATCCGGTATTCCAATACGCCATTCTCTAACGGCGGGCTTCGACCGCCTTGACGGTTGCAAAGAGAAAAAAGACCGTCGCGCTCAGATAGAATATCAGCGAGCGGGAATCGAAAACACCGCGCGAGGCCTCCATCAGATGCAGGGCGGAGGAAAGATAGCCGCCGACCTCGCGCACCATCGCATTTTTCGACAGATGCGGTTCAAAAAGTCCGCCGAAAAAGAGAATGCTCATGACCGAGAAGGTCGAAATGGCTGCGATAATCTGGTTGGAAGTCAGCGCCGAGGCCAGCAGGCCCAGCGCGATAAAAGCGGAGGCGATTAAACCGACCATCAGGTAGCCGCCGGCGATCGGACCCGCATCGATCAGGTGTGCGGCTTCAGGGGCCAGCAGGCGGAGAATCACCAGATAAAGCAAAGTCGGCAGACACATCAGCATAAAAAAAGTGAGAACGCCCGCGAACTTGGCACCGACCACAGCTGAATCTTTCACCGGGGCCGTCATCATCGTTTCAAAGGTGCCGTTTTTACGCTCCTCGGCGAACGTGCGCATGGTGAGAATCGGCAGGACAATCAGCATGCAGGCCCAGATCACCACCATCAGCCCCTGCACGGAGCGCATCACTTCCAGATTTTCCTTCACCAGCCAGTAGAACCCGCAGCCCGTCACCAGCAGGAAAAACATCAGCATGACATAGGCGATCGGCGAAAGAAAAAGCGCCGCCAGTTCCCGCCGCCAAAGTGCAAAAAAAGTTCTCATCGTTTCGCCTCCGCCGCTGCGTCTTCACGGATAATGGACACAAAAACATCTTCGAGTGAGCGGCTTTCCAGATGCAGCTCGCGGAGTTTCCAGCCTTTGGAAACCGCGCATTCGAAAACCTGTGTGCGGATATCCGGCGCGGACGAATCCAGCCGGTAGCGGTTCCAGCCGTTATCGAGCGGGTCATGCGACACTACATCCACGGTGCCGAGGTTTTTCAGCGCCGCCTCGATCACGGCGGGGGTGCCGGCGATTTCGGCGCTGATCAGCACGTCGCCTTCCAGCCGTTTTTGCAGGCTTTCCGGCGAGTCGGAGGCCACGATTTTGCCTTTATTCAGAATCAGAATCCGGCGGCAGGTCATTTCGACTTCCGGCAGGATATGGGTCGAGAGCAGCAGGGTGTGGCGTTCGGCCAGCTGGCGGATCAGTTCGCGCACTTCGCGGATCTGTCCGGGATCAAGCCCGGCCGTCGGCTCGTCGAGAATCAGCAGATCGGGGTCGTGGAGCAGACTGTCGGCGAGGCCGACGCGCTGGCGGTAACCTTTGGAGAGCTGGCCGATAATCCGGTGACCGACCTCGGTGAGGCCGCACTGTTCTTTCACGATGTCGCGCCGTGAGCGGATTGTTTTGCGCGCTACGCCTTTGATCTGTGCCCGGAATTTCAAATATTCATCCACCCGCATTTCGGTGTAGAGCGGGCAGCTTTCCGGCATATAGCCGATGTGCCGGCGCGCCTCAATCGGATCTTCGAACACATCGCAGCCCGCAATTTCCACTCCGCCGCGTGTCGGGTGCAGAAATCCGGTCAGCATCCGCATCGTCGTGGTCTTTCCCGCGCCGTTCGGGCCGAGAAAGCCGACGATTTCGCCGCGGACGACTTCGAACGAGACATCGTCCACCGCCGTATGGCCCGAAAACTGTTTAGTCAGATTGGAAACTTTAATCATATATAAAGCGCTCCGGAAACAACCGTTGCATTATCTATGAGAAGCTCCGGCAGTCAAGCCGCGTAACCGTTTCCAAAGCATGGAAAAACTGCCGGAAAGTTCCCGGCCTTTACTTCCTCTGGACCGGCCAATC
>JBAZTQ010000105.1:0-10697 GCA_041661845.1 Kiritimatiellales bacterium
TAGTCGTTCTGGTACGTGTCCAGCCGGGAATCTTCGATGTTATAAATTTTCTGTGCGCCGTAGTTGAACAGCTCCTGATGCATCGGCTTGCCGTTGGCGGAAGGCAGCACCGCGCAAAGGGTGAAGCCCGATTTGGCCGCCAGTTTGCGCCCTTCGGAGAGCAGTTCAAATACCACGCCGGCCAGCTTGCCGTTTTCCTGTTCCGCGTAAACCCAGATTTCCTTTTTGGTGCTCATAGGACTTTCTTCTCCCGCAGTTTGAAAATGAGTTCTTTAACCATCTCCGCCGGTTCGCCGGAGAGAATCTCCTTGTTGAGTTTCACCGGCGGCGCGAAAACCTTGTTTACCTTGGTCGGTGAACCGTTCAGGCCGATCTTCGTTTCATCGGGCTGAAGCTGTTCGACGCCCCAGACCGGAATCTCGGCCTTCTTGGCGGCCATCTTTTTCTTCAGCGACGGCATACGGAGCTGATTGGCTTCTTTAACCACCGTCAGCGCGGCCGGTTTTTCGACATCCCAGACGTTGTAGCCGTGGTCGGTTACCTGCTGAACGCGGAAACCGGTTTCGGTTACTTCACAGGATTTGGCGTAGGTGATCATCGGCACGCCGAAAAAGTGCGCCACGCCCGGACCGACCTGCGCGGTATCGCCGTCGATCGCCTGCTTGCCGAAGAGAATCAGATCAACCGGCTCGGTCAGCTTCTTGAGAGCCAGCGTGATCGTGTAGGAAGTCGCCCACGTATCGGCACCGCCGAATTTACGGTCGGAAATCAGAATCGCTTCGTCCGCGCCGTGCGAAAGCGCCGTACGCAGCGCTTCCTCGGCCTGCGGCGGGCCCATGGAAATGACGGTGATTTTGCCGCCGTGCTTATCCTTGAGCTGCAACGCCATTTCCAGCGCGTTTTCGTCAAAGGGGTTGATAATGCTCGGCACTCCGGCGCGGTTGAGACGGTTCGTCTCGCGGTCAATCGTGACCTTGTCCGAGTCCGGCACCTGTTTAATACAAACCACAATATGCATCGCCATTCCTTTCCGTGGGAAAATAGGCATCGGTTATAAGGATAGGCGCCCGCCACCTCAAGCCGAAACACCCGATTTATCGGTTGCCGCCCTTTCGCGAATGCTCTATTTTGTTCCGGTCGAAAACGCGGGAAAAATACCGATAACCAAAAAAGAACCGTATCATGAAAAAAACACTGTTTTTTGCCCCCTTCATCGCCGCCGCTCTGCTGTCCGGCTGCACAACCACCAAACCCGTCAGCACACCTGCACCGGCGGAACCGGTACCGGAACCCGCGCTGACAACACCGGAACAAGCGCCCGCGCCGCCGGTTCTGTCACCGCTTCCCGGAGAAATGCAGAAACTTTCCGCCGACATGATTGCTGCCGGAGGCCTGGCTGTCGTCGGTACCGGCGAATCCAAGAGCCTCGAACTGGCGCTCAATAGAGCCAAAGTGAACGGACGCCGGGCTCTCGCCCGGATGCTGACTGACCGGTTTGAAGCGCTCGAAAAAGCCTTCTCCGAGGAAACCAAAATACCGTTCGACTCGCTGCTTCTGTCCGGATTCAATACCGCCGAAAAAGCGATCATCGACCAGCAGATCGCCGGCAGCGTGGCGCAGACCCTGAAATATGAAACCACCGGCGACACCTTCACCGCTTACGCCGTCATGGTGCTCGACCCCAAAGTGATCGCCGACCAGCTCGTCAAAGAAAAAGGCCTATACGCCCCGCTCCAGCCCACCAAAGCGTTCGGAGCGCTCGATCAGGAAGTCAAAGCCTTCGCCGCTTTCAAAGCCGCGCAGAAATAGCCATTCCGAAGCAGACGAGAGTCTGCGGGCGAGGGTTGCCGGCCTTCAGGCTGTCCGGTGGATGCGCGATTCGCATAGAGGATTGCATTCCGGCCCGTTTCTCCGGCATGATCGCGCATCCTGAATTCTGAAACCCGAATCGGAAGCTGCAACCATGAGCACCAAAGTAATTGCACTCGCGAATCAAAAGGGCGGCGTCGGTAAAACGACAACGGCCGTCAATCTGGCCGCCTGTCTGGCCGAACGCCGTAAAAACGTACTGCTGGTCGACCTCGATCCGCAGGCCAACGCCACCAGCAGCGCCGGTCTGGAAAAAGAGGACGGCGCGAGCATTTATTCTGCACTGCTCGGCGAAGCGGATGCCCGCACGCTCATTAAGCCGACCGTGACGAAACGCCTGCATATCATTCCGTCGGAGCTCGATCTGGCCGGTTGCGAGGTGGCGATTGCCCGTCAGGATAACTATCTGCACTGCCTCAAAAACGCGCTGCGCCCGATTGTGGAGCAAGACGAGTATGATTTTATCCTGCTCGACTGCCCGCCGTCGCTCGGCATCCTCTTCATGAACGCGCTCTACGCCGCCGACTCAATCGTCATTCCGATTCAGGCGGAATATCTGGCGCTCGAAGGGCTGAGCGTCATGCTGCGCATCATCGAGCAGGTGCGCGCCGCCGGCAATCCGAACCTGCAAATCGAAGGCATTGTGCTGACAATGTACGATCCGCGCACCAATCTGGCTCAGCAGGTAGCCGCTGAAGTTCACAAACATTTCGGCGACCGGCTGTTTAAAACCTTCATTCCGCGCAACATACGGCTGAGTGAAGCGCCCAGTCACGGCAAGCCGATCATCGAGTACGATTCGGGATCTAAAGGCGCCAATGCCTACCGGCTGCTGGCGAGAGAGTTTATTGGACGGCAAGGCGCAGCGAACGTATCGGCACCGGCAGCCTCATCCATTTATTCCGTACCGGACGAGTCCGTCGAGCCGTTTGAACCTGCCGCAGAAAATAACTTGGCAGACACGGCCGAAGACACTACCGTGTAAAACCTTTTTTGCGGAGGGGTGTCAGAGTGGTTTAATGAGCACGCTTGGAAAGCGTGTGTACCCTTAAAAGGTACCGGGGGTTCGAATCCCCCCCCCTCCGCCAACTTTAAAACACCAACCCTGACCGATTGGTGTTTTTTCTTGGGGGATGAGAACCCCCGGAGGGTTCGAGCCAAGGCCAAAGGCCGAGACAGGCTTCACAAAGGTGAAGCAGTGAACGGAGAGAACGGCAATCCCCCCCCCTCCGCCAGCTGTTAATTCCGGTTCTTTCCCTTGAACAAAAGCCAAAGCCGGAAGCGGAGGCGCTGCCAGAGTGAAGGTTTTATGCGGCGCGGCTGAGCCTGCGGCGCTTTCATATAATCCCGGTCGTAAATTCCCATGGCCGGATGATTCCAGCCGGACTCCGGTTCGGCAAGAAAATCCTCATCGGCAACAGACCCCGTCCTATGCTACATCCTCACGCCATGCCGATTCTCCTGAAAAACCAGACCGCCGAAGAACTGCACAGCCAGCTCGGCATTACGCTCCGTCAGGCGCGGATGATTCAGGCCGTCGTCATCCGGAAAGGCCAACTGCCGGAGGTGCAAGCTGAGATTTCTGAAAAGGCGCTGAAGGCTCTTCGCACCGCAACGGAGATTCCGAATCTGACGGTTGCGGATAAGGTGGTTTCGCCGCAGGACGGCTTTGCCAAATATCTGTTCCGCGGCGACGGACCGGAACCGTTTGAAGCCGTCCGCATTCCGTTGCTGCACCGCGCGGATGATCAGAAATATATCGTCTGCGTCAGCTCACAGGTCGGCTGCGCGATGGGCTGTTCGTTCTGCTATACCGGCAGAATGGGATTCATCCGCAACCTCTCCGCGTGGGAAATGGTCGATCAGGTACTCAAAATCCGCGACGACTCGGATCATCCGGTACGCGGCGTGGTCTTCATGGGCATGGGCGAACCGCTCCTCAACTACGACGAAGTCATCCGCGCCGCGCGCATTTTGTCCGAACCGTGCGGCGGCGCCATTTCCGCCAAAGCCATCACCATTTCCACCTCCGGCATCGTGCCCGCCATCCGTCGATTCACGAAAGAAAAACATCCTTTCCGGCTGGTCATCTCGCTCACCTCCGCCGATCCGCAACTCCGCCGCGAATTGATGCCTGTGGAAAATTTGCATCCGACAGCCGAACTGATGGATGCGCTCCGCAAACGCCACCAAGTTACTGGCAAGCGGATCACGCTGGCGTGGACCATGATTTCCGGCGTCAACACCGGCGAAAAAGATGCCAAACAACTGGCCGAACTATCGCGCGGAATTCCCGTCATGCTCGATCTGATTGATGTGAACGATCCGTCCGGAAAATACTGCCCGCCGTCACCGGAAGAATTGCACGCGTTCCGCGACGCTTTACGACTTCATCTCGCCGCGCCTGTCGCCCGACGCTACAGCGGCGGTAAGGATATCTGCGCCGCCTGCGGACTGCTTGCCACAACACCTAACGGTTAGAAAGGACGTTTTCGTTACTCCGCCTTATTTGTGTGCAGCGGCAAGATGGGCTCGCTTGATTTGCCGGCAAGGTTATCTATTGCTGTGTCTAAGCTCAGGCCGCAGTACGGACAGAATTTTATATTGTGACTTATTTTGAAAAGCCCGCCTGACAGGGTTTTTAGATTCCCAAGATTACTGCCGCATTTAGGACAGTTTCGTTTGTCGATCGACACCAAATGAAGGATGCAAAAACCGAAACCAAAACCCAGTAGAACCAGTATAAGCGCTCCAACATTTTCTTTTGCATAAAAGTAACTGAGCGAAAAGCACATTAATGTGGCAAGCAAGGAGCTTGGTATCCACAAATTTCGATTCCACTTATTTATCTTTTCTCTAACCGTCATGGTTGCCCCTTTGCCAACAGCGTTAGTTTTATTTCTGTTTTATCTGATTAAACAACCGACGGCGCGAATGTAGCCGGACAGTCTGAGCGTGGCAAACTGGAAATGGTTATGTCCGAGACAAGGCAGGCGGGACGCCTGCGGGACATATCGCAACCGTCCCGGCTGCCTTGGAGGGACGGCGGCCTCGCCGTCCGGAAAAATTAAACGGCACGGGTGGAACCGCGCCCTCCAATTTGTTTTGTCACCAAAATTTGTTCTGAATCAGCCGGTTATGATCGTGACAAGCGCTTCCTAGATGACTGGTGGAACGCGACCGCCGGGCGCGTTTCCCTCCTGCAGCGGACAGGCAAAGCGTGCCGGGACGGCGCGCTCCACCTTGTCCAATTCGGGATTGCGAAACCAGGCTGAACCGTGGACACTCCCGGCGCTTACCTTATGAGCAACCAACCGAAAATTGAACTGATGTCTCCGGCGGGCTCTGAGGCGGCGCTGGCGGCAGCGATCCGCGCTGGTGCGGATTCCGTTTATTTCGGCGTCGGCAAACTCAATATGCGCGCCCGTTCCGCCGGTCTGGTGCCGGAAGACCTGCCGAAGATTGCGCGCCTCTGCCGCACGGCGGGCGTGAAGAGTTATCTCGCGCTCAACACGATTGTTTACGACGGCGAGATGGAAGAGATGCATGCTCTGTGCGACGCCGCCAAGGCCGCCGGTGTTTCCGCCGTGATCGCCACGGATATCGCGACAATTGAATTTGCCCGCTCGATCGGGCTGGAAGTGCATATTTCGGTGCAGGCCAACGTGACCAATTTCCAGGCGCTGGAATTTTACGCCCGCTATGCCGACACGGTGGTGCTGGCACGCGAGCTTTCGCTGGAACAGATTTCCGCCATCTCGAAAAAGGTTCAGGACAAAAACCTGCGCGGCCCGTCCGGCGAGCTGATCCGGCTCGAACTGTTCGCCCACGGCGCGCTGTGCGTCGCCGTCAGCGGCAAATGCTACATGAGCCTTGCGCAGTACGACCATTCCGCCAACCGCGGAGCCTGCTTCCAGCCGTGCCGCCGCAGTTATCGCGTCACCGACGAGGAAACCGGCGCGGAACTGGTGATCGACAATAAATACGTCATGTCGCCCAAAGACATTTGCACCATCCAATATTTGGACAAGATCACCGCCGCCGGAATTTCGGTGCTGAAAATCGAAGGGCGCGGACGTTCCGCCGATTACGTCGAGGTGACGACGCGGGTTTACCGCGAAGCGCTCGACGCGCTGTCCGCCGGAACCTACACGCCGGAAAAATTTGATCCGTGGATCGCCGAACTCGGCAAGGTTTTCAACCGCGGATTCTGGCACGGCGGTCACTACTGCGGCGTAAAGCTCGGCGAATGGGCCGGTGCCGCCGATTCACAGGCGACCGAACAGCGCGACGAAGTCGGCGTGCTCAGCAATTTTTTCAGCAATACCAACATCGCCGAATTCACCGTGCGGCGCCACGCGATTAAAAACGGCGACTCGCTTTTGCTTGAAGGGCCGACCACCGGCGCACTGCGGTTCACCGTTGAAAATCTGCACGTCGGCGGAGAACCGGCGGATGAAGCGCAGCCGAACGATGTCGTCACCCTAGCCCTGCCCCGTAAAGCCCGCCGTCAGGACAAAGTTTTCCTGCTGACTCAGCGCAGTTAGATTAATGGCTGGCAATCTCATGACGGCAACCTTATGGTTTCTTCCCAAGTGAAGAGAATTTTATGCCAATAAGTATTCCGTGCGAGCATCAGATACGGGCAAAGTTCAAAGAGTCCGATTTGCCGACGCTCCCCGCCGGTGAAGACACGGCGATCATCCCGACCGTTAAGGGTTCTGTTTTTCTTCGCTACGGAAAGCACGCGTACTATTTCTACGATTTCGAGGCGCAAAAATGTGTATGCGTGGAAATCCCGCACCGGGACATTATTGCGCCGGGAATGGCGCTGTTTTTCCAATCGCTGGACAGAAAGAATACACTGTGGTCGAAATTCAAACTGTTGCAGGAACGGTTTCACTACGGGTTCAGCTTCATCGAACAGATTATGCTGATGACGGTGCCGCACTGCATCACGTCGCTGGGCGGCGGACGGTTTCTGGTGAATTTGTGGTCGTATGTCGGATATGTTGAAATTGATTGCTCCGCACGAACCGCCAAATACCTGCGCCGCACTGGGCAGGATAAAGACGCGGTGCTGGGATCTCAGCAATGGGTAAGCCGCCGCTCCGGTGAAACTTATTACATCACATATTCGCTGCCGGAGTCTCTGCGCAAAATTACTGACGCCCGCCGTCCCGTTCCCTGCAAAATCATGAAGGAAAACCCGGCGGACGGTTCGACTTCGGTGGTTTGGAGCGGCGAATTAAGCGATTATTTACACGACATTTTAATCAATGAAACGGGGCAATACTGTGTTGTCTGTGAGTTGGGCATGTTTCAAAACGAAGCAAACCAAACCATTCCGTCGAAAGTTCTGATTCTGGACATGAACAGCGGGAATCAATGGATCATCGAAAAGTTCATTGTGGCTGCTCATGCTCAGTTTGACCCCGTGGAGCCGGATGTTATTTATTTCTCCAACCATAATTTCAAATTCATTCCCGGTACTTTTCTGCAATTGCTCCGCGAAGCGACCTACGCGCTGGAATTCACCGGGCCGGCATCCGTGTATAAATACCGGCTGACGACTGACGGTCCGGTGGAACTGGGCGTCTTCACAGACCCGGAAATGTTCCGGCTGACGAATTTTCATGTCTTTATGCACCGCGGCAAACGGGTCATCGCCGCGATGGGATTCCCGAACTTCATCTATATTGCCTCTGCCGATACCATGCAGATAATCCGCAGAATCTCGGTGCGGAACCGGAAGTCGTGGAAGCATCTCTTCCGTGAGCCCCCCTGTTTCGTCGGAACGTTTTCCCCTTCCGCAGACGGCGAAAACCTGTACGTGCAAACGACGCGTTCGTTTCAGGTCATCCGCGTTGAAGACGGCAGGCCGCTGGGCGGTGTGCCTCTGTTTTTCAACCATACGGCTCCCAATCACATGCAAACAGTTGCCTCTGAAGTTTGATCAACCGCACAAAAATGAAAATCCTTTCCGCCAAGCTGTTCGCCATACGAATCCCGTTCAAACATCCGTTCAGTCATGGACTCGCAGTCCGCCGCGGGACAGAGTCCGTCGTCGTCCAGCTGACTGCCGACACGGGCGAGACCGGATTCGGAGAAGGCGCGCCGCGCGCTTATGTAACAGGAGAAACAACGGCATCCTGCCTCGCGCAAATCGAAAACGTTTTTCTGCCGGCAGTCTTCCGGCATGAGTTCCGCGACTTCAGCGAATACCCGGCACCGGCTGCTTTGCCGGCAGAAATCCACGATCTGCTGCCCGCCGAAGGAAACGGCGAAGTTATTGCCTTTCACGCCGCGAAATGCGCCGTCGAACTGGCGCTGCTGGATGTCGTGCTAAAACACGCCGGAAGGCCTTTCGGCATTTTGCTTCCGCCGTGCGGTAAATCACTGATTTATTCCGCCGTTATCAGCGCGGACGATGTGAAAACGGCCCGCGCGATTACGACAGAATGCGTTCGGAGCGGAATGAAATATTTCAAAGTGAAAGTCGGTCAGGGCGACGATTATGAACGCGTTGCCGCCGTGCGCGAAATCGCGGGTGACGCGGCTTCGCTCCGCGTGGACGCCAACGGCGCGTTCAGCGAAACGGAAGCCCTGGCACTTCTGCGCAAGTTGTGTCCGCTTCGCATTGAAAGCATGGAGCAGCCTGTGAAACGCGGAGACGTTCGCTCTCTGGCGCGCGTGAAAAATAATTCTCCGATTCCCGTAATGGTTGATGAGTCGCTTGTCACCGAACGCGACGCCATGGAGCTGATCGAACACGGTGCTTGCGGCATTTTTAACCTCCGCATATCGAAAAACGGCGGCGTGTACCAAACTCTGCGGCTTGCCGGCATCGCGCATAAAGCCGGGCTGGAGGTGCAAATCGGATGTCAGGCCGGAGAAACCGCGCTTCTTTCGGCAGCGGGCCGGCATCTGGCTGCGCACATTCACGATGTAAAATTTCTCGAAGGTTCTTATGGCCGGCTCCTGCTGGAGGCGGATATTTCGCGGGAACCGATGGAGTTTGGTCTCAGCGGTTTTGCGCCACTGCTGAAAGGTGCCGGACTGGGTATAGATGTGCTGGAGGAATCTCTGAAAAAATACGCCGTCAAAACAATCGAAGTTTCCAGAAAACAGATATGAATGTGCTCTTATCAAGCTTGATTCGGGCCAGAGGATTCCTGCCGGGACGCCAGACAGAACGCGATTCGGGCCGCCCGGCACCGGTGCAGCACGACGTTCTGCTTCATATACTGCGGAAAAACGCGCATACGGAGTACGGTAAGCGTTACGGGTTTAGTGAATTGCGGGGAGCGAAAGATTTCGCGGCTCAGGTGCCTGTTGTAGAATACGGCGACATCGAAGCAGACGTTGAACGAATAAAACAAGGCCGGACGAACATCCTCACCGCCGAACCGACGATCATGTTTTCTCTCACCAGCGGAACTTCGGCCAATCCGAAGTTTATTCCGATCACACGCAGCGGGCAGAATCGAACAAAACAATTGATGACACAGTGGTTCTGCCGGGCGCTGCGCGATCATCCGGCGCTCTTTGATAAAGGAGTATTCGATATCACCGGGGCGGCCATTGAAGGATATTGCGAGTGCGGAATTCCATACGGAAGCGCGTCCGGCATGATTCATACGACCTTGCCGCGTATAATGAAAAGTACCTTCTGCACACCGCCGGAAGCGCCGGAGATTGCTGATTATGAGTTGCGATACTACGCACTTGCACGGGCAGCGTATGCCAAAGAGCTTTCTTTTATCGGCACGCCGAATCCTCTCACGCTCACAAAATTCGCTGAAACAGGCGCCCGCCATGCGGAAAGCATCGTCCGCTGTGTGCATAACGGCTGGTTTTCGGAATCGATTAAAAACGAGTGTGATTACACTTCTAACGGCGTACCGCTGTCTTTGAAACCAGTGATGCGCCCCGACCGGAATCGCGCGGGATTTCTGGCGAAAATCCTTGCAGAAACCGGCGCACTGAAACCGCGCGACTGCTGGCCGGATCTCGCACTGATCGGGTGCTGGCTCGGCGGCAGTATCGGATTCCATGCCGGCGCGCTGACTGAGGCTTACGGCAACATACCGCAACGTGATCTCGGTTACATGGCGAGTGAAGGCAGTATCACCCTTCCTGTTGCAGATGCCACATCTGCCGGGTTTCTCGCTTTGCGCAACCATTACTATGAATTCATTCCGCTGTCGGAAAACGGCACCCGGTCTCCGGTCGCTCTCGGCGCACATGAACTGGAGTCCGGCCGGTGCTATAAGATTTTACTGACAAATGAAAACGGCCTTTACCGCTACGACATCAACGATATCGTCCGGGCAGAGGGTTTCTATAACCGCGCGCCGGTGATTTCCTTTGTTCGGAAAAGCGGAGCCATGACGAACATCGCCGGTGAGAAACTGCATCTGAATCATCTTCTTCTTGCGATTCGTAGTTTGCATTCGCGTTTCGCGCTGGAAATCCGCCTGTTCCGCGCCGCGCCGGATATTTCCGCGCAGCGATACGAAGTGTTTCTCGATATTCAGCGGGAGCTTTCCGAGGCGTTTTTGCGCGACACGGTTCTGCCTGCGCTGGATGATTCTCTTTGCGGATGCAATATCGAATATGCGGCCAAACGCAAATCAGGCCGCCTCCATCCGCCGCGTATTCACCTGATGAATGCCGACTGGGAGCACGCGGCCCGGAGTGAACATGCGTCGTTTTCAAAACGCGATACACAATACAAATGGCTTCCGCTGATTCCGGAAAAAACCGCCGTTGACGAACGTTGCATCCGGTTAACCATTGAACCTCGCATTTCGACACAGCCCAAT
>JBAZTQ010000106.1:0-10655 GCA_041661845.1 Kiritimatiellales bacterium
AAAGGTCAATGCCTTCCACGAAGCCGTCGGCAAAAAAGTCTGCGCCGCCGTCTCCGCCGTTATTCGCGAAAGCTGAACTTGACGGTACAGCAGCTCAGCAGTAGCATTCAGGCGTGAGGAAGAGGATAAGCAAAACACTCACAGTGTTCTTTAAAATTTTAGCCCGCCCGGCAGGCAACAAGTTTCCGATCCGATAACAATAAAATACAGGGCGCTCGGGACGGTGAACGGTGTATTCCACCTTCACTTTAGGGTGCCCACCTTGTAAATCAGGGTTCGGAAATGAGCCTCCGGCAACGGGCGCTTTTAAAAAGGCCGCTTCGGTAAAAACCGGGGCGGTTTTTTATTTTGAACCGCGAATGGTATACAGGCGCGGCCACCGGCCGCACCCACAGTGAGAACGATTTTCTGTAGCCGCGCAC
Source organism: Kiritimatiellales bacterium (assembly GCA_041661845.1). Lineage (GTDB taxonomy): Bacteria > Verrucomicrobiota > Kiritimatiellia > Kiritimatiellales > Tichowtungiaceae > Tichowtungia. The sequence continues at coordinate 423 of JBAZTQ010000106.1, forward strand.
TGTGGGCGCGGAGAGGCCGCTCTACTTTCTCAAAATTAGTGTCCATTCGTGTTCATTCGTGGTTGAATCTCCGACATGGAACTTTTTGAGGAAAAACCGGCCAACAGTCCGAAGCCCGGAGCAGGAACCGCGCCGCTGGCGGCGCGGATGCGTCCGCGTACGCTCGACGAAATCGCCGGACAAGATCATATTCTCGGCGCAGGAAAGCTGCTGCGCCGTGCGATTGAGGCCGACCGGATTTCAAGCGTTATTCTTTACGGTCCGCCGGGATGCGGCAAAACCTCGCTGGCGGAAGTGATCGCGCTGGTGACCGACCGGCGGTTTGAGCGTACAAGCGGCGTGCTGGCCAATGTCGCGATTCTGCGCAAGCTGCTGGAGCAGGCCGCCGGATGGAAAAAAATCCATAAGCAGGACACGATTCTGTTTATCGACGAGATCCACCGCTTCAACAAATCACAGCAGGATGTACTGCTGCCTTACGTCGAAAGCGGCGACATTATTCTGATCGGCGCGACGACGCATAATCCGTTTTTTTTCATCAATACGCCGCTCAACTCCCGTTCGCAGATTTTTCAGCTCAACCCGCTAAGCGAAGAGGCGATCAAGACCGTGCTGAAGCGCGCGATGGAACATCCGGCAGGACTCAACGGCCTGGTCACCGCCGATGACGACGCGCTGGCGCATCTGGCGACGGTTTGCGAAGGCGACGCCCGGCGCGCGCTGAATGCGCTGGAAATCGCCGCGCTGACCACGCCGCCCGGTGAAGACGGAATCGTCCACCTGACGCGCCGTGAAACGGAGGAGTCGGTTCAGAAGAAAGCGGTTTCGTACGATCACGACGAAGACGAGCATTACGACACGATTTCGGCTTTCATCAAAAGTGTGCGCGGCTCCGATCCGAATGCGGCCATTTACTGGCTGGCTAAAATGATTTACGCCGGGGAAGACCCGCGCTTTATCGCGCGGCGGCTGGTGATTCTCGCGTCCGAAGACATTGGAAACGCCGATCCGCGCGGGCTGTCGGTGGCGACTGCGGCAATGCAGGCGGTCGATTTTGTCGGTATGCCGGAAGCGCGCATTATTCTGGCGCAGGCGACGACCTATCTGGCCTGCGCGCCGAAGAGCAACGCGAGCTATCTCGCCATCGACGCCGCGCTGGCCGACGTCGAAAACGGACGCACTCTGCCGGTGCCGGATCACCTTAAGAACGCGCCGCATCCCGGCAAAGGCGATGTGAAATATAAATACGCCCACGACGGCCAGGATCATTTCGTCGATCAGGAATATGTGCCGACGGATCGAATCTATTACGCGCCGACCGATCAAGGCTACGAAGAGACGCTCAAGAAGCGGCAGGAATACAGGGATTCTCTGCGGAAAAATAAAAAATGACGAAGGCGGACATACGCGCACAGATTGCGGAGCGGAAGAAGACGCCCGGGTTCCCGCCTTCGCCCGCAGGGCTACGGCGGGCAGGCCAAACTTTGGAAAAAATGAGCGCGGCCGTCGTCCAAAAGTTTCAAACCTCGGAAATTTTCCGTACGGCGCGGGCCGTCGGAGCTTATATGCCGCTCGCTGATGAAGTCGATATCACCCCGCTTTTCCAATCCTTGAAAAAGACGTTTTACATTCCGGCGTTCGATGAAGTCTCCGGCTGTTACCGGATGGCGAGGCTGACTCCTGAACTCAAAAAAGGACGTTTCGGCATCCTTGAACCTGCGGTTCCGGTTTTCGCCGCGAAAGACGAACTCGACCTGATTATTGTGCCGGGCACGGCGTTTGACCGGGCGGGCCGCCGGATCGGGCGCGGCGGCGGATTTTATGACCGGCTGCTGCCGCAGTACCGCGCCGTGCGCGCCGGAATATGCTTCGACTTTCAATGTCTGGAAGCCGTTCCGGCGGAGGAACATGACATCCGGATGAATTTTACGGTCACCGAAACGAAGATTCTGGAATTTGCGATGAACAGTTAGACAATCAAAGCCGTCAGAGTTACTCTAACCGGACGAAAACAAAACTCTGAAAATAAAGGCAACCTCATGGACAGCATCGAAATTTTATGGAACGGCCTGAATCCCGTCGTCATCAACGTCGGCTTCGTCATTCTCGGCTTCTTCTTCCACGCCTACCTGACCCGTACCAATGCCGTGGCGGCCAGCCACCGAGGGTCGGCGATTATGGATGAAGCCCGCAAACAGGCGGGAGCCATCATACATGAAGGGAATGTGAGCGCCCGTGAAGAAGTGCTCAAAGCCCGCGAACGGATCGAAAAGGAGCAGGAAACCAAACGCCAGAGCATCATTGCGCTCGAAGACCGCGTGGTCGCCCGCGAAAAGGACATCTCCCGCAAACTCGAACTGCTCGAAATCAAAGACCGTACGCTGACGGAAAAACTTGATCGGGTAACGCAGCAGAACGATGAGCTGAAAACACAGCAGAAAGAACTCAAGGAGCGCATTGAAGAGGAAACCCGCCGGATTCAGGAAGCGGCCTGCCTTTCCAGAGAAGATGCGCGCAAGCTGATCATGGAACAGATGGAAAAGGAACTGGAAGGTGAAATCAGCGGACTGATCCGTCACCAGCAGAAAGAGATATATGAAAAGGCCCGCGCCGAAGCCCGTGACATCGTCTGCACGGCGATTGAGCGCTATGCCGGCGAGCACGTCAGCAATGTCACCGTAACACAGGTTGCCCTGCCCTCCGAAGACATGAAAGGCCGCCTGATCGGCAAAGAAGGCCGCAACTTCAAGTCCTTCGAAATGGAATCCGGCGTCAACCTGATCATCGACGAAACGCCCGGCATGGTACAGCTCTCCAGCTTTGATCCGGTGCGCCGCGAAGTCGCCCGCGTCGCGCTGGAGCGGCTGATGGAAGACGGACGCATCCATCCCGCCAGCATCGAAGAAATGGTCAAAAAAGCCCGCGCCGACGTTGACGAAATCATCCGGCAGACCGGCGAAGACGCGCTCTATAAACTCGGCATTTCGGGCGTAGCGCCGGAACTGGTCAAGATTCTCGGACGTCTGAAATACCGCACCAGCTACAAACAGAACGTACTCGACCATTCCATCGAAATGGCCTCTCTAATGGGTATGATGGCCGCCGACCTCGGTCTGGATGTTGCGCTGGCCAAACGCGTCGGTATCTTCCACGACCTCGGCAAAGCCGTTGACCATGAAGTCGAAGGTTCTCATGCCGTCATCGGTGCCAACCTGCTGCGCAAGTACGGCGAATTGCCGCTGGTTTACAACGCGGTCGCCGCGCACCACGACGACATTGAAAAGAGCAGCGTTTACGCCGTACTCGCTTCCGCCGCCGACGCCATGACCGCCGCCCGCCCCGGCGCCCGCATGGACACCACCGACCTCTACTTCCAGCGCCTGGACAAACTCGAAAAAATCGCCCTGTCGTTCAAAGGCGTCGAAAAATGCTACGCCATTCAGGCCGGCCGCGAACTGCGCGTCATGGTCGAAGGTGCCAAAGTCGACGATGCCCGCGCGCTGATTATGGCCCGCGAAATCGCCAACCGCATTCAGAGCGAAGTCAAATATCCCGGCCAGGTCAAAGTCACCGTCATCCGCGAAACCCGCGCCATCGAATACGCCAAATAGTAGGTGGAACGGGCGCTCCGCGCACGTTTCCTCCTGCGGCGGACAAGCAAAACGCGCCGGGACGGCGCGTTCCACCTAAAAATATCTCGCCAAGACGCAAAGCCGCCAAGTGTTCCCCTTTGCGCCTCCGCGCCTTCGCGAGAAACGATCCATTCTCCGCCTTTTTCCTTCCCGCACCTCTTTCAAACGCTATAGTGCTTGCCGAGCCGGAGCCTTGGCGTAGGCTGGCCCGCAATTCCGGCGGCCATGTCGGCTATGATCTGGGAAAATTGGATTGTGTGCCTTTCGGGTGGCGATTAATCTGCAAACTTAGATGTAAAACCATTCCTACAAACAGCAAACTTGAAGTTCGGCCAATAACACTGTTGTGCGACAACACAAACAAAGGAGACAGACGAATGAAACATGGAATCATGCTTACATGCGTAGCACTGATGTTCTGCGCAATCACAAGTGGTTGCGGAAATAATGTCGCAGGCAGTTACCAGCGTGAGGGGGGGAAGTCCACATTGACCTTAACCAAGAGCGGAACATTTCTACTTAGCACTGGAGATTCAGGGGCCTACACCGTTGAGGGGAAATCCATCATCATGAGCGTACCAATGTTCGGCGGTGCTATTGGTACCGTCTCTGGCAGTACGCTGATCTTTCCGGAGTCAAAAAGCCTAGTTGGTGAATCTTTTCAAGGAATATGGAAGAAGAATACAGCCCCACAACAATCAAGCGCAACATATGCTAATCCGTCGAAATCCAATTCTCGCTAGCACGTCAAATCCTGATTTGTGACGTTCCCCAGCGAAAGGGCTAGTCCGGTAATTTATTAAGGCTCATGACAACTTAAGGGGTCTCTCCTGAACCATTTTCATCAGTAGCTTATACAGGTTTTCGTGTCGATGATTAAACCGGAATTCACATTCCTTCAGATGCAGATAAAAGGTCTTCGGATGGATCCCTCTGAATTTGCTTAGCCGGGTCTTGGCGACCGACCAGAAGTTCTCAATGCCGTTGATATGGTTACGGCCTAACGCAAACTCATCCTCGGAATGTTTTACACGGCAGTGCTTTTTATAACCGAAGTTCACCAGGCCGTCATAGGTCTTAAATCCGTCGCTGTAGATGGTCGAATCGGGTTCGACCCGATCTCTGATAATCGGCAGTAATTCCTTGGCAGAACAGTTTTTTACCACTTGCGTGTACACTTTCCCGTGTCGTTTGATCAGGCCGAATACGGGGGTCTTTCCGTACGCTCCACGTCCGCGCTTCCCGCGTGCGCGCCGGACACCGAAATACGATTCGTCGATTTCAACTTCTCCGGTCTCAAACGGACTTTCCGCTTCGCAGCATTCCGCGATCCGCCGGCGCAATGCCTTAAGAATCCGGTTGATTGTGTTGCGGCTCAGCCCGGTGAGTTGAGCAATTTTAGACGCCTCAATGTCCACGGCAAAAAACCTCAAAAGCTCTCGAAATTCAGCCTCAGAAATACGCGCTCTAAAAATGTATCTGTTACTCATTCTATGACAATACCTTAAGTGCTGTTACACGCAACTTAAGTTGTCATGAGCCTTTATTAATTCCAACGCCTTGAAATACAAGGCCCCGTTTGTCCGAACTTCGGAACTCTGTACTTTTGTGCCTGATCCCTTCCCCTACCCAAGCTTAGAGAGCGAGGGCGTGCGACACCGAGGTCGCTGGGAGCGCGGACGATAATTTATCTATGCCCCGTTCTGAAAATTGAAACTTTCCGCTCTGAAAGCAGCTATGCTAGGATGTGGCCAGTTTCAGGAGACCTTACGATGACAACTAAAGAACTAGCGATCCAGACCATCCGCCGCCTGCCGGACAGCGCCGACTGGATGCAGATTGAAGAACGCATCCACTTCGCCGCCGGTCTGCGCAAAGGACTTTACGAACTCGACCGCGGCGAAGGCATTGCGCACAGCGTGGTTAAAGAGGAATTCGCGGAATGGCTTTCCAAATAATCTGGTCGCCATCCGCCCGCTGGGATCTCATGGATTTGCGGGATTATATTTCACTCGACAGCCCGGAGATCGCCAGATGTTTCGTTTCATCTCTCTTTGATGCCGTTGAGCACCTTGCCAACTTCCCGCTCAGCGGGCGAATTGTTCCTGAACTGCGGGATGAACAGATTCGCGAAGTGATCAAGCGGCCTTGCCGGATTATTTGTCGTGTAAGTCGAAACAGCATTGAGATTGTCCGCATCTGGCATTCCGCCAGAGGAATTCCCGAAATTTAAGGAAACGTGCCCGGCGGTCACGTTCCACCAAAACAGAGACGGCTCCGTCGGAGACGTCGCCCTACCCATTCATCTCCCAAGGTAGGGCGAGTTCTCCGAACGAGCCGTAAATAGAAACACTCTTCCGATGTAACGCCGCCCGGTCGGGGATCGGGCCTAAAGTTTAATAATCCATCTTGTAGGCCGCCCGCGAAACTTCGGGGCGGCGAACCTCAACATCCAATCATTGGAAATTCCCGCGGCGGATTCTTCCGGTAGCTGGCAATTTAATGTGGAAACGGCATCTTGCAGACCCCGACACTTCGGGGCCGCCGCTGGACAGCAACGGTTGAGCTCAGCGGCAGGGATGCCGCTTCCACACTTTGGAAATCTCTCGCCAAGTCGCAAAGCCGCCAGGTGTCTGTTGGAGGGACGGCTTCCACACCGTCCTGGTCGCGGTGGAACGCGACCCTCCAGAAAATATTCTTCACCCCGCGCCCTGCCCCACCAATTCATTATTCCAGCGTTCCAATATTCCATTCTCCGTCATTCTCCGCCTTTTTCCTTCCCGCAACTCTTTCAAACGCTATACTGCCCGCATTTCCGGCGGTTTTATAGGCTGATTCGGATAGAGGAAGGATAATTTATGAGTATTGAACAAGAGGTTCTGGTAAGACATAAATTTGAAGACGTAGTTAAAAAATTTCTCGATCTTGCTTCTTTACTGACTGATCGAGAGCTCGAAATTTCTTTAGGCCGTCTCGTCGATACTCTCAACACTCAATTGACCACCGAACGTACGCATACTCAGATCAAAGGCGAGATACTGAAACTCTATTACGATTTACGGAAACAAGGTGTACGCAAACAACGGAAAGTAGCCCGATGGTGGTATACCAATCCATCAACTGAAATTATTGAACTAGTAGTGGACTTTCAGCTTCTACCAAATAACCAATTTGAGCCACCGCCAGCACCAACAAATACATCGGCTAGTGAAATGGTGCACCGCCTCACCACGTAAAATACAAGCGAACAAAACGCCAATGGATAACTCTCCCATCAACCAAGCTTGGAGAGCGAAGGCGTGGCGACACCGAGGTCGCTGGGAGCGCGGCCAAGGCGGTCGAGAAGCTGGATGATAGCGCGGGTCTGGTCGGCGATACTTTCGTCAGCGTGGGCGCGGCCATCATAGATCGCATAGTCGGCGCGGTAACGTAGCGGCGTGACATTCAACATGACCGAGCTGGCACCGGCCATCAGTCCGCGTTCGCGGGCGTTCGGCGACAAGGTTTCAAAAGCGGTGGTGACCAGCACTTTGGCCTGCGGCGGCGCGGCAAGACGCGCGGCGGCCAGCGCACGGAGCATCTGCGATTCGGTGGCCGGAACAATGTCGCGGCGGCGATGACTGGCGAGTACCGGGCCGAAGCTGAACATTTCGGCATTCAGTTCACCAGCCAGCAGAATGTCGTCGGCCAGCGAATCAACCGTCTGGCCGGGCAGACCGATCAGTCCGCCGGTCACCGTCAGCCAGCCGGTTTTGAGAGCGTGGCGTAAATGACTCAGGCGGGCATCCAGCGTGTCGCCGGGGTGAAGCGCGGCGTAAAGTTTGGCGTCCGACGTTTCGAAGCGCATCAGCAGAGCGCGGGCTCCGGCTTCGTAAAGCATGTCGAGACCGTCGAGGCCGACTTCGCCGAAGCTGACACAAATAAAGACGCCGTGACGGCGTTTGATCTCGGCGACGATCTCGGCCAGAAACGCCGGAGTGTACGCCGGATCTTCGCCGGACTGGAGCACCAGCGACTTAAAGCCGAACCCTTCAATCGCTTCCTTGGCCGCTTCGAGAATCTCGTCGCGGGTCATCCGGTAGCGGCGTGTCAGCGTGGAGTTGGCCGCCAGTCCGCAGTAGAGGCAGTCGCTGGAGCAGTAGTTTGAAATTTCGAGAATACCGTGCACACAGCAGGAGTTGCGGTGATGCAGATGGCGGACGGCGTTGGCGGTACGGTAGAGCCGTTCCAAACGTTCCGGCTCTTCGACGGTCAGCAGATAGCGCAACTCGTCGCGGGAAATGGATTCGCCGGCACCGGCTTTATCGAGAATATCCTGAAGCGGACGGTCATTCGGTTCCGGCGCAGGGCGTTCCGACATGGCGGTATCGCGTTCCTGAAGCACGAGGAAAAGTTCGTTCCAGGTATCGAGCATTTCACGGGCGAAGTCGGGATCGACTTTTTCGATAACATAGCCGCCCTGCGCATAGACGTAGTCGCCGGGCTGGACGTTGGTGAGTTCACAGAGCGCCGAGCGGATTTCGCCGAAATAGCTGATCACTGCATTGCGGCCGCTGATCTCCGTCACAACCCCTGGAAGCGCGTAGCACATTTTACCTCATTCTCCTGCACCTAAAAGGTGGAGCGTGACCGCCGGGCACGCTTGTTTGAACGCGCTCGGCGATCGCGTTCCACCTAATAAAACATCAGACTAAATCCACGTCGAGCACCCGCAGGCCGGAACGGTGGCCGCAGGGGCGTCCGGGTTTGGAGCACTGCGGGCAGGTGAAGACGCCGGGCTGACGTTCAAATTCGGCATCGCAGGCCGGACAGTAAAGGCGCGGCGGCACGTGCCGGTATTCGATTTTGGCGTCAGCCATCGCCGGTTCTTCGGCCAGATGCGACTCCAGATGCATTTCCACCGATATTTCATCCATGTGCGAATCGGGGCTCAGCTCAAGAACGATACGGCTGACCCGCGACGCGCCTGCGGCCAGAATCCGCCGCTTCACGTCTTCGATGACGCCGTCGATGAGGCGGTCTTCGTGCATCTAGAACGTCTCCACGTCTTTCGTCACGGTCGGAATTCCGTGATCGCCGGTCAGGTTCAGACATTTTTTCGGGCAGGCTTCAACACAGGCACCGCAGGAAATGCAGCGCAGGCGGTCGATGTGCCACTTCTTGTTCGTCCGGTCAACATCCAGCGCCTGGGTCGGGCAGCGCTTGGCGCACAGCGTGCAGAAGATGCAGTCGGATATTTTGATATCCAGACGGCCCCGCGAACCGGGACAGATCTTCCGCGGTTCAAACGGATATTTGGTCGTGCACGGCGTACGGAACGTCCACGCCAGAATCATTTTTTTCATTTGGAAGAATGCCATGGTGTTACCTCTCCGTGCAGCTGATGCAAGGGTCAATCGTCAGTACCAGAACCGGAACGTCGGCCAGTTCGCAGCCCGCCAGCATTTTGACCAGCGGCGGAACATTGGCGAAAGTCGGCGTACGGGCGCGGAACCGGGTCAGATTCTTGGTGCCGTTGCCCTTGATGTAATAAACCACTTCGCCGCGCGGCTGTTCGACGCGCGAGAAAAATTCGCCGTCGGGGTTGCCGGTCACTTTGACGGCGATTTCGCCTTCCGGCATCTTGGCCGCCGCCTGACGGATCAGGTCAACCGACTGGAACAGCTCGTCGCAGCGCACGGCGCAACGGCCATAGGAATCGCCGTCAGGTCTCGAAATCGGCTGGAAGTCCAGTTCGCCGAAGGCAGCGTATTTCAGCAGGCGCATATCATCGGCAACACCGCTGCCGCGCAACGTCGGACCGACCGCGCCCAGCGAAATGGCATCTTCTTTGGAGATCACGCCGACGCCGCAGAGACGGTGTTTAACTGAGTTGTCGTTGAGGAAGATGTCGACGATCAGCCGCATTTCTTTTTCAATTTTCTTCAGCTCCGCCAGCAGCCAGGTCATCTGTTCCGCCGGAATGTCGCGGCGGGTGCCGCCGACTTTACAGGAACCGAAGATCACTCGGCCGCCGGTGGTCGCTTCAATAAGGTTAAGAACCTCTTCGCGAACACGCCAGCTGTGCATGAACAGCGATTCGAAACCGAAGCCGTCAGCCATCAGCCCGAGCCACAGCAAATGGCTGTGGATACGGGAAAGCTCGCCCCAGATCGTGCGCAGGTATTTGGCGCGTGTCGGGATTTCGATCTTCATGATCTCTTCGATGCCCTGGCAGTAGGTCTGGCCGTGGATGAAACTGCAGATACCGCAGATGCGTTCGGCGACATAGACGTACTCAATGTAGTCCTTCTTCTCGACCAGCTTTTCCAGTCCGCGGTGAATGAACCCGATGGACGGAACGGCCTCGACTACTTTTTCGTCTTCGACGACCAGGTCGATATGAATCGGCTCCGGAAGCACCGGGTGCTGCGGGCCGAAAGGAATGATTGTGCGGGTACCCATAATTATTTGACCTCCGGTTTGGCCGGAGCCGGTGCCGGCGCGGCGTCTTGAATGAACGGATGTTTCATGGCGGTCTTGTAGAAGTTGCCCTTGAAATCGAGCGCGTTGCCATCCACCTGGACGCCGAACAGATCGCTGATTTCGTTCTCGTAGGTGA
>JBAZTQ010000107.1:0-10627 GCA_041661845.1 Kiritimatiellales bacterium
GCGGCGCAGACTGTTGAAAAACCCCGTCATTTCCGGCGGGGTTCATTTTTGCCGGGGTTAACAGAAGGCCGCCAACGGCGCGAAGGCCGGATTCCGGTTCCGTTCGCCGTTTCTAAAAAACCGGCTCAGATACGCGCAGATTGCGCTGAACAGCGGCTTAAGGGACGTCAGCGGGCCGCTGCGGCTGAGCAGCAGTGCCATCTTTTGATGTTTTGGGCGGTTGCCGACAGCAGACACTGCTCGCTGACTTTGGCGAGGCCTCTCATTCTTGCGTACCGGTGCCCGTGCAACTCTTTGGCGTCCGCAAAGCTCCTCTCAACCGTTTCCTTCCGCCGCTTGCAGATCCGCTTTCCCCGTTCTTCATACCGATGCTCTATGATTTGTTCCTTCTCTTTCTCCCAGACGTGGCGGGTGATCACTTTGGTGCAGTTGCGGCTTTGTGTGCATTCCTTCAGGCGGGGACATTCCCCGCAGAGGTGAGGGTTGGATTTGTATTTGCGGTATCCGGCACGGCCGGTTGTGCTGTACTCAAGCGCCTGTGTTCCGGATACGGGTAACCGCCGTGATGTTTGCCGTAAACAAAGGCGCTTTTTTCAGCTCTCTTTCATATCCGGCATTGAGTCCGACCGCTTCGACCTCGAAGCCGAAGCGCCCGGTCTGCCGGTCGGGCCTCCGGATACGGCATCGAATCATGCACATTACCCGGCATCGGTGATCAGGCTGTGTTTGGCGTCCACCGTGCGGTGGTCGAGATAGAAAAAGCCCTTCGGCTTGCCGTCGCGAACCATATAACCGCTGTCCGGACCGGTGGTGCTGACTTTGGTCTCTTTGAGCTCCGGCTCTTCTGCCTGCGGCTTGAGCGGCTTTTCCCCGTGTTCCGCCCGGTCCTGTCCGACCGCTTCATCGAGTTCCGCGAGACAGCTGCGGGTGGATTTTCCCACCGGCTGCTTTTCGTACTTGTTCTTGTTGGCACCGGCCTTTAAGTGGGTGGAGTCGCTGTACAGGGTTTTGCCTTCCACCAGCTTGCGCTTCATCGTCTGCAGAACGATCTCATCAAAAATCTCCTGATAAACCCCGGTTCCGGCAAACCGATCCTGCCGGTTGCGGCTGATGGTTGAGTGATCCGGCACCTTGCCGCGCAGACCCGGCCCCAGAAACCAGCGGTACGCCATATTGACCTTGATCTCCTGCTCCAGCCTGCGCTCCGAACGGATCCCGAAGAGGTATCCGATAAACAGCATCTTGAAGAGCATCACCGGGTCAACCGGCGGCCTGCCGTTATGAGCGCAGTACAGATGTTCGACTTTCCTGTGGATAAACGAGAAGTCGATTGTCTTGTCGATCTTGCGCAGCAGGTGGCCGGAGGGAACCGGTTCTTCGATGCAGATGAGCTCAGGCTCCGGCTGTATACCTGAACGTTCTTTCAGCATCTTGATATAATAAAAAAAGCTCCGGGAAATTCCCGGAGCTTTTTACCTTTATCAACAGTCTGAAACGCGACGGGAACGTCGCGTTTACGTTTTTCAGGCATTGGAAAATCAGGCTGTCAGGATTTCGACGAGTGCGGCTTCCTGCTGAACGCCGATGAAGTCGTTCACTTTTTGGCCGTTTTTGAAGAGGATCAGTGTCGGGATGGAGCGTACGCCGAACTTAGCAGCCAGCGCCGGACTTTCGTCCACATTCACTTTGGCGATGACGGCTTTACCGCCGACTTTGGTTGCGACTTTATCAAGGATCGGCGCCTGCATTTTGCACGGGCCGCACCACGGAGCCCAGAAATCAACCAGCACGGTACCGGAAGCAATCGTGGTGTCAAAATTAGCGGCGTTAAGTTCTTTTACCTGATCAGACATGGCGTTCTCCTGTTTCGTTTTACAATCAGGAGCTTACAGGTTGGGTATCACTGAAACAAGCTAAAGCCCGTTCAAAAACTCACTTTCTGTTAGGAGTTCGTACTCCTGCAGGAAACGGGATGTCGTATCGTGGATTACTTGGTTGGTTCAAAATCGAAGCCTTGAGCGGAAGCGGATTTCGTTAAAACAGCTCGTACGCCAGTACGCTCAACCCGAAAATGGCGGCGGTTTCGGTTCGCAGGATCTGTTTGCCGAAAGTCACGGGAATGGCACCCGCCGCGACGGCGGCGTTTACTTCTTCTTCCGTGAAATCGCCTTCCGGGCCGATCAGCAGCGCGGCGGTTTTAATACTTGGCAGGGCAGGCGGGACGCCTGCGGTACGTATCGCCGCCGTCCCGGCGGCCTTGGATAATTGTCTGAAGGCCTCTTTGAACGGCTTGGCGTCGGGATGCAGCGAGCCGATGAAAACGGCGTCAATTTTTCCAATCATTGGAAGCACTGCTGAAAACTTTTCCAAAGGCTGGAACTCCGGAAGCCAGGCGGTGCCGCACTGCTGCGCCGCGTTACGGATGATCGCTTCGCTGCGTTCAACCATCTTTTCGATTTTCCCGGCGGGCAGGCTGGCATTTTTTGTAATCACCGGCTGAATCCGGCGGACGCCCAGTTCGGTGGCTTTCTGCAGAATCAGTTCAAAGCGGTCGGGTTTGCAGACGGCTTGAATGAGCGTAATTTCCACGGCGGGCGGCGGAACCGTTTCGCGCGCGGTGATCCGGACGGTCACTTCTTTTTTCGTGACGGCCTCGACGATGCCTTCGGCGCGTGTTCCCTGTCCGTCAAACAGCGTCAGCTCCTGACCGGCCTCGACGCGGAGCACCCGCGCGAGGTGGTGCGACTCGTTCGAAGAGAGCGTGACGATGCCTTGAAGCAGCGATTCCGGTTCTGCAAAACTGTGGATTCTCATAACCGGCTCCCGATGGATTGCTGGATGGGAGGATTATTGGATCGGTTGAGCGAAACTCCAATTATCCATTGATCCTTTAATCCATTCATCCTCTTCCTCTTATTTGTTTTTCTCTAAAGCCCGTTTGTGTTCGTAGAATTTTTCCGCCGCTTTGAGCATTTTCTGCGTCAGCGGGAAGTTCTTTTCGCCGAGCAGGGCGACGGCTTCTTCCAGCTTTTTCTTTTCCTTGCCGCTGAGTCCCTGCGGAATCTCAATCTGCACGACGACGTGCTGGTCGCCGGTGCCGTAGCGCGGACTGGTGATGCCTTTGCCTTTCATCCGGAACACTTTACCGCTTTCCGTGCCTGCCGGAATTTTCAGTTCGGCGCCGCCGTGGATGGTTGGTACATGCACTTCGCCGCCGAGCGCGGCAATGTAGAACGGCACCGGAACCTCGCAGACGATGTCGAGGTCGTTGCGCTTGAAAAACTCATGTTCACGGACGTGCAGCACGATATAAAGATCGCCGGCCGGGCCGCCGCGCAGTCCGCCTTCGCCCTTGCCGGCGATGCGCAGGCGCGAGCCGGTTTCGACGCCGCCGGGAATTTTCACGTCGATGGTGCGCTTGTTTTTTACCAGCCCTTGACCGCGGCAGACGGTACAGGGTTTTTCAATCACCTGACCGGCACCGCGGCAGGTCGGGCAGGTCTGGCGGAACTGAATAAAGCCGCCGCCGCTGACAACCTGACCCTGGCCGCGGCAGGTCGAGCAGGTTTTCCGTCCGGAGCCCGGTTCCGCGCCGCTGCCTTTGCAGCGGTCGCAGGTTTCGTTGACGTTGATACGGATTTCGCGCGAGGAGCCGAGTACGGCTTCTTCGAAATCGATTTCGAGGTCGAAGCGCAGATCTGCGCCTTCCTGCGGCGCGTTCGGATTTTGGGCGCGTCCGCCGCCGCCGAAGAAGTTTTCAAAAATGCTGCCGCCGCCGCCCGCCGCACCCATAAAAGTGCGCAGAGCTTCTTCGAGGTCGATTCCACCGCCGCCGAATCCGCCATAACTTCCGCCGCCGTTGCCGCCGCGTCCCGCGCCGAAAGCGGCGTGGCCGAACTGGTCGTATTGCTGGCGTTTCGAATCGTCGCTGAGCACTTCGTAGGCTTCGGAAACTTCTTTGAATTTTTCCTCGGAGGCTTTGTCGCCGGGGTTTTTGTCGGGGTGATACTGGATGGCCATCTTGCGGTAGGCCTTCTTGATCTCTTCCGCAGAAGCGCCCTTGGCGATGCCCAGCACCTCGTAATAGTCTCTCTTTTGGGAAGGCATTATTCAGATTCCTCTCAAAGATTTGGATTAATGGAGTAGGGGATTGTTGGATTAGTGGACATCCGAATGGGTTGATGTTTCTTTTTCATCGATCCAGTAATCCATCATTCCTGTGTTGCATTCTCCTGTGGGCCGCCGGAAACGATGACCTGCGCGGCGCGCAGCAGTTTTTCGCCGAGCATGTAGCCGCGGCGGATCTGTTCGACAACGGTTCCGGCCGGCTTGTCCGACGGCATGTGCAGAAGTGATTCGTGACGGTGCGGATCGAACGCTTCGCCGATTGCATCGATGGCGGTGACGTTGAATTTTTTCAGTACATCCAGCAGCTGGTTGTAAACCATCCGGAAACCTTCGGTGACGGAGCAGTCGGTTTTATGCTCTTCCGCGCTTTTGAATCCCATTTCGAAATGGTCGATGATCGGCAGCATTTCGAGGAACAGCGTCTCGTTCGCCATCAGGAAAAGTTCACTGCGTTCGCGCTGGGTGCGCTTGCGGAAGTTATCGAAGTCGGCGCGCAGGCGCAGCAACTGGTCTCTCAGCGGTTCTTCTTCCGCGACGACCGGCGTGACGGCTTGTTCAACAACCGCTTCCGGCTGTTCAGGCGCTGCCTCGTGTTTGTCTTTTTTACTCATGATTCAGATTCCTTTTTCGAGCATTGGAAAACATGTTCCAAGGGTTGGAAAAATACGCATTTACGCCGGTTAGTCAATGCCGGAGGGGCGTGCGGGCTCACCGCACTTCGAGGGCGATCAGCGTTATATCGTCGTATTGCTGTTGCGCGCCGACATGTTTGGCGATCCGCTCGCGGATGGTTCTGGCGAGCGCATCCGCTCCGCCGGCCGATTCGGTATCGATTGTCTGGAGCAGGCGTCCTGTGCCCCAGTCCTCATTTTTATCGTTAAGCGCATCGGTGACGCCGTCGGTATAGACGACCACAACGTCGCCGGCGGCGAGTTGAACGGAGACGTCTTTGATGGCGCCGTCAAAAATTTCCGTGTCAGCCAGACCGATGGCGATGCCGGCGGCGTCGAGTGCTTCAGGCGCACCGTTATGGGCGCGTTTAAGCAGCGGGCGTTCGTGCCCGGCGCGGGCGAACTTCAGTTCGCGGGTGCGGGTGTTAAGGATCATGTAAAGCATGGTGATGAACATGTCTTCGGCGAGATTGGCGCTCAGGACGCGGTTGAGTTCGGAAAGCATGCGGGACGGGCTTTGCTCCTGAGCGGCGCGGGCGCGGAGAACGCCCTGACAGACGGCCATCATCATCGCTCCGCCGATACCTTTTCCGGCGACGTCGGCGATGGCGATGCCGAGATGATCGTCGTCAATCTGGATGAAGTCATAATAGTCGCCGCCGACGTTGAGGGCGGGCAGATTGTAAGCCGCAAGACGCGCGCCTTCGATTTGCGGAAGATGTTGCGGAAGCAGGGATTCCTGAATCTGCTGGGCGGCCTGCATATCGCGGTCGAGCTGCCGTTTCTGTTCAAGAGCGGCTTTAAGTCCGGTATAGTGAACCGGAACCGAGGCCTGATCGGCCATAGCCTGAAGCAGGTTGAGGTCGCCGGGCGTGAACGGCAGACCGTCCGTGCGGTTGGCGAGCGCAATGACGCCAAGCACTTCGTTGCCGAAACGCATCGGCACGATCAGCAGGGAATGTATTTTCAGAAAGGCGTTCGCATAGACCGGCACACGCGCATCGATTTCCGCGTCTTCAATGATGATGCCGCTTCCAATGGCGGCGGCAGAACCGACGAGACCTTCGCCTGCGGCGACGGGACGGGTTTTAACCAGCGTTTCGAGATGCTGGGATTTGGAAAGCAGCTGTTCGGAATGCACCAGATCGGCGTCGTAAAGCGGCGGGAAAATACCGGAAATGGCCCGGGCGAAAAGCTGCGAGCGGTCGGTGTTGTAAAGGTAGATGGCTCCGGACGCGGCTTTGCCGGTTTTGGTGGCGAAGAACAGGATGCGTTTAAGCAGCGCGTCGGCTTTAATCTCTTCCGCGTCAGCAAACACCTCGCCGATGTTATGGATGAAGTCGAAAATCACTTCGCGCTCCTGCCGGAGCGAGGCGTTTTTGCGCCGCAGGGCTTTGCTGTTTTGAAGCAGACGGAAAATCAGGAATACGATGAGCGCCTCAAGACAGAGGATCAGATCTTCATCAATCCATTTTAATAGAGGCGTAGCCATAAAAAGATCAGTTCAGCCGGTCTACGTCAGCCTTGAGATATTCGATGACGCGTTTGAAGCGGGGGCGGTTTTCCTCGTTCAGGTCGACAAGATTCTGATGCGCCTGAAGGGCGGTTTCCGCCAGTTCTTTTTTGGTGACCCCGGCGGTGGGAAGTGATTGGGCCGCCTGATCCGGCATTTCACAACCGTGGCTGTTACTATAGTGAGCGACCACCTTATCTACGCCGAGCGTTGCCAGCAGGCCGGCGTTTTTTTCTGAAAGATTAATCAGCTCCATGGTCTGCCCGTTCTGCTTAAGACGCCCGGAAAGTCCGGCGAGAACCCCCATGAATGTGCTGTCCATGCCGATACATTCGGTCAGGTCGAGAATGACGGCGGAGACCGGCTGCTGAGAGGTGACCTGTGCAATAAACTGCTTCAGGGTGGCGCTCACTTTGAAGGAGCCGCGCCCCGTCACGCGCACGAAAACCTTGTTGCCGGCGATGGCGGCCTGTAAATCGTCGCTGCTTTGTTCCGTTCCAAGCATAAAAAGAGGTTCCTTCTATTTCGAGATGCCGGGAATTCTAGTCGGCGCTATGTGGCTGTGCAAATGCTAATAAACGAAAACATTATTCGCCCGGGCCGATAATCACGACACATTCGCCCTTGACGGTGCGTTCGCCGAACCGCTGCCGGATTTCCGCCGGTGTGCCGCTGAGCAGCTCCTCAAACTTTTTGGTCAGCTCGCGCGCCACGAAAACCCGGCGTTCCGCGCCCATGACAACTTCGATTTCCTCGAGCAGTTTTAATAGGCGGTAAGGCGACTCGTAGAAAATCGCCGGAACCGGCAGTGCGGCGCACTGTTCCAGCGTCCGCCGCCGCGCACCGCTCTTGCGCGGCAGAAAACCTGCGAAGAGGAAGCCGTGTCCGCCGAAACCGCTCAGTGCCAGCGCGGTCGTTGCCGCGGTCGGTCCCGGTGCGGAGGTGATCAGGACGCCTGCCGTACGGCAGGCGTCCACGACGCGCGCGCCGGGATCGGAGATGCAGGGCATGCCGGAGTCGGTCACCATGGCCACGGCTTCGCCGCGCCGGATGCGCCCGATGATTTCGTCGCACCGCTGCACTTCGTTGAATTTGTGGCAGCTGATACAGTGGGTTTTTATCTCAAAGTGGTTCAGCAGGTTGCGCGTCGTTCGCGTGTCCTCGGCGATGACCAGCGACGCCTCTTTGAGCGTCTCAATGCCGCGCGCGGTCATGTCGCCGAGGTTGCCGATCGGGGTTCCGACAATATAAAGGCCCGCATCCATCAGAATTTCTCCAAAGCTTCAATGACTTCGCACAGCGGCAGTCCGACGACGTTGGAATACGAGCCGTCGATGCGCCGCACCATGCCTGCCGCGCCGTTTTGAATCGCGTAAGCACCCGCTTTGTCGAGCGGATCGCCGGTTGCAACATAGGCCGCGATCTCTTCGTCGGAAAGATCACGGAACAGCACGGCGGTGGCGGTGTGAAAACAGACGGTTTTTTCCGGCGAACGGAGGCAGACGCCGGTGATCACCTCGTGCATTTTGCCGGAAAGCAAACGGAGCATGGCTTTGGCGTCGGCGGCATCGACAGGTTTGCCGAGGATATGGCCTTCGGCGGCCACCACCGTATCGGCCCCGAGAATGACGGTGCCGGGTGCGGCTTGAATGCTTTCCGCCTTTTCGCGCGCGGTGCGGACGGCGTACTCAACCGGCGTTTCGTGTGCGTGCAGTTTTTCGTCGGCGTCGGGGCGCAAAACCGTGAAAGCGAGGTTCGCGCTTTTCAACAATTCGGCGCGACGCGGCGACGTACTGGCGAGAATCAGTTTTTGTTTGGTTTCCATAGGTTGGAAAGATAGCATCATCCCGTTTTTGAAAGGCGAAGGATAAACAAAGCATGAAGAATTACCACTCCAATAAACGGGTTCTGGTTACCGGCGGGGCGGGATTTCTCGGCTCCCATCTCTGCGAGGCGCTTCTCCGGCGCGACTGCGACGTTCTTTGCGCCGACAACTTTTTCACCGGCCGGCGCGGCAATGTGGCGCATCTGCTTGATAATCCGCGCTTCGAAATCCTGCGGCACGACGTCACCTTCCCGCTGTTTGTCGAGGTGGACGAAATCTACAATCTCGCCTGTCCCGCCTCGCCGATCCACTACCAGCACGATCCGGTGCAGACCACCAAAACCAGCGTGATCGGCGCCATCAACATGCTCGGACTGGCCAAGCGCGTGAGAGCTAAAATTTTTCAGGCATCGACCAGCGAAGTGTACGGCGACCCGGAAGTCCACCCGCAGCCGGAAAGCTACTGGGGCCGCGTCAATCCCGTCGGAACGCGCTCCTGCTACGATGAAGGTAAACGCTGCGCCGAAACGCTGTTCTTTGATTATCACCGCCAGAACAACGTCAAAATCAAAGTGGCCCGCATCTTCAACACCTACGGCCCGCACATGCATCCCAACGACGGCCGCGTTGTCAGCAACTTCATCATGCAGGCCTTGCGCGGTGAACCGATTACCATTTACGGCGACGGAAAACAGACCCGCTCCTTCTGCTATGTGGACGACCTGATCGCGGGATTCCTCGCGTTGATGGATTCGCCGGATGATGTCACCGGGCCGGTCAATCTCGGCAATCCCGGCGAGTTTACCATGCTTGAGCTGGCCGAAGCCGTCATCCGGCTTACCGGTTCCAAAACAGAACTGGTTTTCAAACCGCTGCCTGCTGACGATCCCAAACAGCGTCAGCCGAATATTACCGTTGCTAAAGAAAAGCTGGGCTGGGAGCCGAAAGTGCCGCTGGAAGAAGGGCTCAAGAAAACCATCCAATATTTCAAGCAGTACGCCTGAGCGCCTATATGAAAAAAACCGACGCACCCATTTTGAAATACAGCGCCCAAGGGCGCTCGGCCAAAATTGACGATTTTATGCTCCGCCCGCCGGTCGAAAAAGGCGCGGACAAAATCGCCGCCGATGTGCTGGCGGAAATCAAAAAACACGGCGACAGCGCCGTCGTCAAATACGCCCGGCAGTTTGACCGCTCGCCGGTTACGCTGGCCACGATGCGCGTCACAAAAAACGAAATCGCCGCCGCCAAAAAAGCGGTGGATGCCGATTTTAAGAAAGCGGCCAAAGAAGCGCACAAACGCATCACCCAGTTTGCTATCGCCGGACTGCGCGAGGACTGGCGGATGCCCGCGCCGCAAGGCGGCTGGCTTGGCGAAAAATTCGTCGCGCTCGACCGCGTCGGCGCTTACATTCCCGGCGGCGCGGCACCGCTCGCCTCGACCGCGCTGATGACACTCACGCTGGCCGAAGTCGCCGGTGTTCCGGAGCGCGTTGCCTGCACACCTGCCACGGCGGACGGTTCGGTAAATCCCTATA
This sequence comes from Kiritimatiellales bacterium, assembly GCA_041661845.1. Lineage (GTDB taxonomy): Bacteria > Verrucomicrobiota > Kiritimatiellia > Kiritimatiellales > Tichowtungiaceae > Tichowtungia. The sequence continues at coordinate 9,676 of JBAZTQ010000107.1, forward strand.
TTCTCTTTGCGCTCGACCTTGCCGGTGCGACCGAAATTTATAAAGTCGGCGGCATCCAGGCTATCGGCGCGATGGCGTACGGCACCAAAACGATCAAGAAGGTTCAGAAAATCGTCGGCCCCGGCGGACCGTACGTCACCGCCGCCAAGCGACTGGTTTACGGTGAGGTCGCCCTCGATATGGTCGCCGGCCCGAGCGAAATCGCCGTGCTGGCTGATGAAACTGCCAATCCGGCGCACGTCGCCGCCGATTTGCTTTCGCAGGCCGAACACGGAACCGGTTCAGAAAAAGCGCTGCTGGTGACCACCTCCGAAAAACTGGCAAAAGCCGTCCGCGCCGAACTGGAAAAACAGTCCGCCAAACTGATTCGCCAGAAACCGGTGGCCGAGGTGCTGGCGCGCGGCTGTATTTTGGTCGTGGTTCCAAACATTGGAGCAGGGATCGAGCTGTGCAACCGCTTTGCGCCGGAACACATGGAGCTGATCGTCAAAGACGCTGAACGCGTCGCGGCAAAAATTTACCGGGCCGGTGCGATCTTTATCGGACCGTGGACACCGGAAGCTGTTGGCGACTTTGCCGCCGGCCCGAGCCACGTTTTGCCGACCGGCGGCACGGCGGCCTTTTTCTCCGGCCTGACTGTCGAAGACTTCCGCCGCCGCGTCAGCCTCATCCACTTCACCAAAAAAGATCTCGAAGAAACCGCACAGGTTGTTGAAGCTTTTGGCCGCGTCGAAACCCTCGACGCCCATGCCCGCTCCGCCACCATCCGGCTGGAAAAATAAAAGGAGTCGTTGAACGTTAAGGGTGACTTTCGGTGCGCATAACCCTTGATCTAATCAACGGGCGGTTTCACCGTAAAGTCCAACCTCTGGTTCTGCTTATTTTTGAATTCGAGTTCAGTGATTTTGTATGTTCTCTGTAAATATCCAGAATACACAATGTTGTTCTCTGT
>JBAZTQ010000108.1:0-10241 GCA_041661845.1 Kiritimatiellales bacterium
CACCCGTCTGCATAATTCAGCTTGAGTCCCGCTGTCTATTTCAATGATTTCAATTGGTCTTGCCATGTGAAGAGACTGACAGGTTCCACATCGTTTTTCAATATTAATTAAGAGTCATTACACTAGCGACGTCCGGCGGTTCGACGATTACATTTACCAATGCCAGCGGCAGTGCTTCATACATACTGAAAGGTGCCAATACCGGCGCGACGGCTACTGGTGTTGATGTGATCAACACTCCCCTCATTCTGGGTGTGAATCTGAATGTAACCAACGCCAGCAGCTTTGGCGGGTTGACCATAAACGGAGCGATATCGGAAACGGGTTCTCGCTCTCTTACGGTTGACAACCTTTCTTCCGGAACCGTAACGCTGTCTGCCTCGAACAGCTACAGCGGTGGTACAACGCTCAATAACGGCCAGTTGACCGTCAGCGACAAAGATGCCTTTGGTACCGGCGCGGTGACTATTCAGAGTGGCGGGTTAGTCCAAATTGCTACGGCGTCCGGCGAAGTCGTAAACAACGACATCGCCAATCAGGGTTCGATCTTGTTCAGCGGGCAAGGAACCTTGAAAGGCACGCTTAGCGGCAACGGCAGCATTAACAAAACCAGCACCGGTGCAAACACGTTGGTACTTACCGGAACAAATACGGCCTTCTCTGGAAGCATTACCAACGTTGGTGTGCTCAAGATCGGCAACAAGAGTGCTCTGGGTACCGGAACACTGACTCTGGGCGACGGCGTCAACACCGGTAACTTCGGGCTTAACAGCGGCAACGCGACCGGCGTCAATGCGGTTGTGAACAACATTATTCTTAACGGCAACGGTAACACAATAGGCAATAATCAAGGCCCTCTGGAACTGTCCGGTGTTATCAGCGGCGCTTACGATCTTGGAAAAAACGGTGCCGGTACGGTTATTCTTAGCGGTACCAATACCTATTCCGGCGGAACCTCCGTTTCGTTTGGCACACTTATCGGAAATGCGGACGGTTGCTTTGGAACCGGTGATATTACGGTAGGCCTCGCGGGAACCAACGTGGTGGGAACATTGACGCTTAACGGGGCGTACATGAACGACCTCGCCATGCTCATTTTGGGAACCAATTCCATTTTGAATCTTAACTTTGCCGGCATTGATACGGTTGGCGGTATCATGATCGACGGAACGAATGTTGTAGCCGGTACTTATAATTCCGCGCAACTGGATGCGATGGGTCTCGGAACGGTTTCGGGCACCGGCAGTCTTACGGTTATTCCTGAACCGGCGACGTTCCTGCTCTTCGGAGTCGGCGGAATGGGCGTCTGGCTGATCCGCCGCAACCGGCGGAAAGTCAGCGACGGCGACGCTGCCGATTAAACAATCCTTCCGTGGATTCTGAAAAGCCCCGGCTTCCGCCGGGGTTTTTTTTATTTCCACCGCCCTATACAAAACGTAAAAAATAAAAACTGAAACGTTTCTTTACGGTTTCTATACGGTAGAATGACCGGTCTTGAAACCGGTGTGCGCCAGTCTCTGCAAAAGGTATTGATATGAAAAAAATAATCGCAGGCATATTGCTGGCCGCAGGTTTTGATCTTGCGGCGCAGGCAGCCGGTGACAGCTGGAAAACAGATGCGGCGGGAGCCTGGACAAATACCGCCAGCTGGGCTGACGGAAATGTTCCCGGTATCGCCGGAGGAACCAACAGCGCGGATGTCGCGACATTTTCCGTTACGCTCACAACCAATCGCGTGATCACCGTAGATACCAATCGCAACATCGGCGGCATTACATTTCAAAATGCCGCCAATTTTTCAGGAACAAACGCCGCGAACAGTGTCGGTTATACGCTCAGCGGCGGCACTCTTAGATTGAGTAATGGCGGAGTGATTCTAGTTCTTGAAACAGCGGCGGGCACAGGCAGCAATAACTCTACCATCGCCTCGGCGGTTGTCATTCAGGGTGACGGCGGCTCGGCCATGTTCAAAAATGATTCCGCATCCGGTGCATCCGGCCTGCGGATCGACGGCAATGTCACGGGTAACTCCACGGCAGGAAACACCACCACGCTCTACCTCGATGGTACGAGCACCGCGGCCGGCAACGGCGGAAGCTCAAGGAATAATATGGTGAATTTCCTTGGAAACGGATCTGCGGGCGGCAATTTGGCCGTGGTTAAAAATGGAGAAGGCTTATGGACCTTATATGCGGCCAGCACCTTTACCGGTGGCTTTATTTTTAATGAAGGAACCATCAGATATTTCGGAAAAAATTCAATCTTTGGAGCAGGATCGCTCACGATTGGTGACGGCGTCACCTTTAACCACGCCAATACCAACCAGATCACCTTCCAAAATCCGCTGGTTGTGAACGGTAATTTTACAATAAACGGAGCCAACAACACTGCGTTCAGCGGACCGGCGGATCTCGGCGCGTTCACACGGACGATTACGGTGAACACCAGCACCCAAACCGTTTTTTCAGGAGTCATTTCCGGCAGCGGCGGACTGACCAAGGCAGGCACAGCTCCACTGACTCTCTCCGGCGCGAATAACTACAGCGGCAACACCACGATTTCGGCAGGCACTCTGATTGCAAATGCGGATCGTGCGCTTGGCGGAACTGCTAATATCACGGTGGCACAGGCCGCGATATTGACTCTCACAAACGGCGTGTTGAACAACTATATAAATGACGTGGCGACGTTAAAACTGGCCACTAATTCCACCTTGAACCTTAACTTTACCGGCACGGATGCCATCGGCTTCCTTTCATTGGACGGCGGAGCCACCTGGCTCTCAAACGGCACCTATAACGCCGCCGCGCTCATCGCGGCGGGCGGTCGAGGCGTCTACACGGGGGTCGGCTCGCTTAGTGTCAGTTCCGAACCGGTTCCGCCGCCGCGCTCCGGATTGGTTTTTATAATAGAAAACTACATAGAGCCGCTGGAGGTTTATGTCTGCGCCGGTCAAAGCAACATGGCCGGTAAAGGAAAAAAAGCCGAACTGCCCGCCGAACTGCAAGCGCCGCAAACCAATGTGTTTGTGTTCAACGGAACCGATTGGGTCGTCATGGAACCTGCAGCAACTGAAGGGATCGGCCCCGAGTATTCTTTTGCGTATGACATGCAGAAAGCGCTGAACAAACCGATCGGCATTATCCAACACGACAAAGGCGGAACCAATCTGGCGGAAGACTGGAACCCGGCACTCCCCGCGAATCTGTATGTGACGTTGAAAGACAAGGTGACAGCCGCTCAACAGTCGCGAAAAATAAGCGTTAAAGGGATGATCTGGATGCAGGGCGAGCGGGATTCAAATTTCGCGGACATGGCCGCCGCCTACGGGCAGAACCTGACCAACCTGATTCAGGCGGCCCGGACAGACTTTAACGGTTTGGGAATGCCGTTTGTGGCCGCACGGGTAAACCCGCCTTATGTATATGCCAATCTGGTGCGTGCGGCACAGGAAACCTGTGCGGCGATGCCGTACGCCTGGGTCAATTGCGATGACTTACCCAAAGTCGATACCTTGCATTATAATACAGCCGGGCAGGTTGAACTGGGCAAACGCTTCGCACAGAGCGTACTGGATTTGCAATAAAAGCAGCCCGGCGGCAGCTTCCAACCCTTGGAAAAAACCGCCGGTTTACATGATGGTTTCTTTGGTTCTTTGAGGTCAAAAATGGTACTCTATTGATGAGGGAGAGTTATGAAGAAACAACGGTTTATCACGCGCTATCTGTTTTTGTCCGTCGCGCTGCTGGGTGCCGGACTTCCGGCGGTTTCGCAGGCTGCTGCGGATCTCAATCTGGTGCCGGGCGTAGTGCTTTATTATTCACCTTCTCCGGCAATCAATTATTTCGGAAAATACACCTCTGATCCTGAAATCGCCGTGCTTTCCAACGGCTGGTATATTGCCAGTCATACGACATTTAATCAGTATATCTCCTCGTACGGAGATCCCGGCGTTGTTCACATCTACCGATCCACCGACAAGGGAACCAACTGGTCGTCAATCGCTACCTTGAGCGGACTAAGTGCCGGCGGTAGCTTTTTTTATAATAACGGGGCTCTGTTTCTGATGGGAGGCAGTAATATCATTCAATCCACAGATAACGGCACGATCTGGACAACCCCTGCGGATACCAATTCCGGCGTGTTTGCCGCCCACTCCAGCACCTGGACACCGAACAATCCAATACTGTACAGCAACCGCATCTGGAGCGCGGCCACCACACAGGCCCAATCCGCACCGGCTGATTCCAATTTGCTCGCCGAAGCCTCCTGGAAATGGAGCAGCGGCATTGCCAACAACACAAACTGGTTTGATGGACAGTTTACCCAAATGACCGAAGCGCAAATTGTGGCCTCGCCGGAATTAGGGGTAGTGGTTATGCCAAAAGTCCGCGCCCTGCCGTACACAGCCCTCATCAAAGCCTATTCAGCCACCAACATTCCCAACTCGATCGGCACCACCACGTTTGACCCGGTAAATAACTTTGCGGCTCTCCCGGGCGGTGAGAAGAAATTCGGTGCCGCCTACGATCCGGTATCAAAAAAGTTTTATGTGTTGAGCAATCCGGTACTTCCGGCACACGCGAACGACCCGAACTGGGGTGGCACACCCGAGATGATTCGCAACACCGCCGCCGTACTCACTTCGCGCGACTTGTTTAACTGGAAGGTCGAAAAAATCTTTCTCTATACCGCTAACATTGATTATGAGGCATTTCAGTATTTCAACTTCGACTATGACGGCCCGGACATGGTGATTGCTTCGCGCACCGCTTTCGATGTCGGTGACACCTACAAACCTCCACGCGGCCATGACTCCAATCTGATCACCTTCCACCGGATTAATGACTTCCGCAATATTGCGCCGGATCACTACCTGACCATCAGCGGCAATCAGATCCTGCGCTATGAACGGACGCCGGATCCCAAAGATGACGACGCGCCGCTGGGCAGTTTCACGCTCGGAAGCACTTTTGCCGGTGCCGCCCTGACCTCCCCGAACGGGATGGGCCGGACCGCCGCCCGTGATGTCTATATCCGCGAAACCGGCGGACGCATCCTCCATTTTGATGCCGCCGGAAACTTTATTGAAACCAACAGCTCGGCCCCGGTCTCCTTCCAGTCGACCGCGCTGACGGTGACTCAGCCGATCGACGGAGAATGCTCGTGGAGCCGTGCCGGTTCCGGCGATTGGTTCGAGCCGCTGAGCTGGTATTACTGGGGCCGCCCGGACACCACCGAAGAAATCGCCGTGTTCGGCAGTGCCGCCACGGCCGCCGCCACCGTCAACATCCCGTCGGCCACGCAAATCTGGGATTTTAACACCGATGGAGACAAGGAAGGATGGTCGGTTGCAGCCTCTTCCAATTCGGTGGCAACCAACGGGGTGCTTCAAGGAACGGCCAATACGAACACGGCCGGAATTACAATATCCCGCACCGACCGGTTTTTCTACGGGTCAACGGTTCCGGAAATACGCCTCCGCCTGAAAGCGGACGCCAACTGCACCGTGAATTTCTACTGGGGCACCCCGCAACAGGACACGTTTGCCGCCGGCGCACGGAAAATGACGCAAACCTACACCAATAACGGCGCCTTTCAGGATTTTGTTTTCCCGCTGGCGGGCAACACCAACTGGGATGGACAGGCGATTACCCGTATCCGGTTTGATCCGCTGGTGCAGACTAACGCAGCCGGCAGCAGAGGATTTTCCATCGACTCGATCACAATGCCTCGGGAAAGCTATCAGCTCAAAGGTCTGCGTTTCCGCAATCCGTTCCCCTACACGCTTTCCGGCGGCGGCCAGCTGCGCATTGAAGCCGGCAGCGGCTCCGGCTCGATCGAAGTGCTGCAAGGAAAGCATACCAATAACGTCGAACTGGTTCTGGGTTCCGATACGGATATGACGCTGACCAACGGCACATCGCTTCACCTGCAAAAGGGCATCGATCTGAACGGACGGATACTGCATGTAACCGGCTCCGGAAAACTGCTGATGCAGGATTCGCTGGTCATGAGCGGCGGAACGCTGGTGATCAGCGGTGCAACGCCGCTGACCTTCACCAACAACTCAAACGGAGCGGTGCTGGACGGCACATTGCAATTCCTGCCGGCCGGAACGTTTGCGCCGACTAACGGCACAAGTTTCGATCTGCTGGATAATCCCAGTGTACTCGGCACAAAACGATTCACCACGGTGAGTCTGCCTGCGCTGTCCGCGGGCCAGCAATGGAACACCAACGCGCTCTATTCCACCGGCAGTGTGTCCGTGGAGGCGGCTCCGTATTCGCTGATCGTTGCGACAGCTTACGGCAAAGCCAGTCCGGCGGCGGGCACCAACACCTACAACTACGGAACGAACCTGACGGCAGCCCTGACTAACTCGCCGGTCTTGAACGGCACAACCACTCAGTACATCTGCCGCGGCTGGAGCGGAACCGGCAGCGTTCCCGTCAGCGGAACTTCCACCAATACGGGCAGTTTCACGCTGACAAACAATTCAACCGTCATCTGGCTCTGGACCACCAACTACTGGCTCGACACCGCGACAAACGGAAACGGCAGCGTCAATATTTCCGACGGCTGGAAAACCAACGGCACCAGTGTGCAGATCACCGCTTCTCCCGGAACCGACTGGCTTTTCACTGCATGGAGCGGCAACACCAACGGATGCACGATCAACGGAAATATCATCACCGCCCCGATGACCTCAGCCCGCGACGTCACCGCCAATTTCGAAGTCGATCCGCTTTCGCTGCCCAACACCTGGCAGGTGGACGCGTCCGGCACCTGGACGAATCCGGTCAACTGGACAGACGGAATTGTTCCCGGAATATCCGGCGGCAGCAACAGCGCGGACATCGTGATATTCGCCGCCACGCTCACAACCAATCGCATCGTCACCGTCGATGCCAACCGCAACATCGGCGGCATTATTTTTGCAAATGCCGCCAACGTTATGCAGCCTGTGCCGCAAACAACAACAAATCCCGCAACCAGCGTCGGCTATACGCTCAACAGCGGCTCAATCAAACTGAGTAACGGCGGCATGATTCAGGTGACGAATGAATCGGGCACAAACACTTCCACCATCAGCTCATCCATTACCATTATGGGCAACGGCGGATCGGCCGTTTTCCGCAATGATGCGGCAGGCGGCAAAGCCGGTCTGGTAATCGGTGCGGTCTCCGGCGTTTCTACAGCCGGAAATGTCACCGCGCTTTATCTCGACGGCGTGAGCACCTCTTCCGGCATCGGCGGAGCTAACAGGAATAACTCGGTGGGCGCTATTGGAAACGGCTCTGCGGGCGGCAAACTGGCGGTGGTCAAAAACGGAACCGGTTTATGGACTTTATCCGCTAACAGCACTTATACAGGCGGTCTGTTTGTCAATGCCGGCACGATGAGGTATTTCGGCAACGGCACCCAATTCGGCGGCGCGGGAAGCATCATCACCATCGGCACCAACGTCACCTTCAGCCATGCCAACAGTTCCTTAATCACCAATATACAGCCTTTGATCGTGAACGGCAGTTTTTCAATGACCGGCAGCGATAATACCTTATGGACCGGAACAATGGATCTCGGTTCGGTCGTGCGGACGGTTACGGTGTCCAGTGCCAACAACACCTTTTCCGGCGTGATCTCGAACGGCGGGCTGACTAAAGCGGGCGCGGGCGATCTGATCCTCGCCGGTTCAAACACGTATGCCATCGGAACAACCGTTTCAGCAGGCGAGCTGATCGGGGCTGCTGACGGTGCGCTGGGAACCGGTAACGTGGCGGTAGCCGGCGGCGCGACACTCACACTCAGCACGACAAACTGCATTAACAATGCGGCCGCGCTGACACTGGCCACCAATTCCGTTCTGAACCTTAACTTCACCGGCACGGACACCGTCAGCGGAATTTCGCTGGACGGCGGGACGACCCGGCTGCCGTTCGGCACTTACACTGCGGCAGAACTGGCATCCCTTCGCGGCAGAACTAATACCAGTTCCGGCAGCCTCACGGTTGAAGGGTTTGCTGATGATCCGGCGAATACGCCGTACTCATGGCTGGCGCAATACGGCCTCACCAACTTCAACGCGGACGCCATCGCGGATGTTGACGGCGACGGACTGCTGACCTGGCAGGAATATGTCGCCGGAACCAATCCGACCAATCCGGCCTCTGTTTTCAACATCACCGGCAGAAGCGTAAACGCTCAAGGCACCGTCATCCGCTGGTCGAGCGCATCGAACAAACTCTACAACCTCAGCCGCACCACCAACCTGCTCCAGTCTTTTGCCGCTGTTGCGGGCGCGACCAACCTGCCCGCCACGCCGCCGGAAAATGTATTTACCAATTCGCAGAATGACGGCAATGCGGCCTTCTACCGAATCAGTGTGCATGAGTAAAAGAACAGAGAAAAATAAATGAAATGTCTCACAACACCTCTCAAACGGGCTTCATGGATTCTTCTGGCCTTTTGCAGTCTGTTATGCGGACCGGAAGGCAGAGCGCAAGATATTTATTTTGCACCCGGCGAGACATTCACGCCCGGCAGTGTGCTCACGGCGGACTCATTTCATTTTGCCGGATTCGGCATCGGCAGTCTGGCCGGGCTCAGCAGCACGAACCCGACCGGAACCTTTCAGCTGTTCAGCGGACAGATTTATGCGACCAATCTTTTTAATATCGGGCGTGAGAATGCGGTGCATATCGGCAACGGGAAATGGGCCTTTTTTCAGGTAGAGACCAACGCAATGTTTTATACGCTCGAGGACGGCGTTGTGCCGCAGCCGGAGGCCTACCGGCGTCTCACCATGAGCGCGGTAAAACCGCAGGGCTGGATTCTTTCGCAGCTCACCACCGACGCAACCACCGGCATGGCCGGAAATTTTCAGAGCTTCCGTCCGAATTACGGCAACACCAGCTGGGTCACGAAACCTGTCGCGCGGGAGGACAGCGCGGGCGAAATGGCCGGCAACTGGATCTACGGTTTTGTGCAAATGGCGTATCTTTCCGGCAATGAATCCGCGAAGGCAAAGGCCGATGCGTTCGTGCAGGGCGTACTCGACGCGCAGGAAGCGGACGGTTATATCGGAAACTATGCTGCGACCAACCGGTTCTGGCGCAGAGGCCGCGAACTGTTCAACGAAAGCCGCATCAATGTGGCGCTGCTTGCGTACTACGAAATGACCGGCAAACCGGAAGTTCTCGACGCGGTGACAAAATCAGTCAGGCTCACCATGTCGAAATACACCCCGCAGAACAGACCCTTTACCTACATGCCCGGAGATCCCGAGCTCTCAGTTCCTCTCGCAGACCGGCGCATCCTCAACGGTCATGTGCTGATGTTTGTCGATGTGTGCGAGTGGCTCCACCGGCTCACCGGCGACCTCTCCTATCTCAGCTACGCCACATTCCTGTATAACGAATATTCCGGATCGTCGGATATTGAACCCAACGACCTCAAAACCGCCACACTGCTGGATACCGGCATCCCTTTCGACGGACACGGCGCGCATGTCGCCGAGCAATTGCGGGTGCCGCTGTATCTCGCCTACGCCGACGGGCGGGCTCCGTACCCCGAAGCCACCAGCAATGCATTCCAAAAACTGAAACACCACATCGTGCCGAGCGGTGCTATGGTGAGCTGCGAAGGCGTTCATGATCTGCCGCCGCTGCCGTTTCAGGGAACCGAATACTGCGCAACAACCGAACTCGAAATAAGCCTGACCTCTGCGCTCCAGAAAACAGGCGCTATGCAATACGGCGATATGATCGAGCGGCTGGCCTTCAACGCGGCTCAGGGCGCGCGACTGCCGGACGGAACAAAAATCGCCTACCTTTCTTCATCCACGCTTCCGGTGGCGCTGGAAGTCATGGATCTGCCGGCTCCGAATAATTCCGGCGGACGGTGGCAGTATTCTCCCGCACACGATATGGGCGGTTCCTGCTGCTCGCCGAATGCCGTAAAATTCATGCCGATGTACGTCTCTTCCATGTGGATGAAGCCGACAGATGAGGACGGCCTGGCCGCTCTGCTGCTGGGGCCGTCGCAAGTGTCCACCGTGATCAACGGAACTCCGGTGACCATCACGGAGGAAACGGAATATCCATTCTCCGACTCCGTCACCTTCCGCATCACCGCCGCGAACCCGGTGTCATTCCCTTTGCATATCCGTATTCCGTCCTGGTCGGGCGCGGTGACGGTGACGGCACCCGGCGCGACCGTCTCGGCGACGGCCGATCTGC
>JBAZTQ010000109.1:0-9988 GCA_041661845.1 Kiritimatiellales bacterium
AACTTTCAGACATGTATTTTGGAGTTCCGGGCATGGTGAATCAAAGGCTCTACCAAGTATAAACTCAGCAGTTAAGGAAAGCCCGTGTGGGCGGTTAACGGATGAAGAGATAGAAGGAGAAGTGAAAAATGAAGAAGAGAGCATTAAGTACATTGGCGCTGGTTGCGGGGCTGTGCTTCACGGCACAGGCGGCCAGCAGCAGCTGGAGTGTGGATGCGGACGGAAACTGGGTTGACACGGCCAACTGGACGGGCGGGGTTGTTCCGGGTCTTGTCGGCCTGACCTCTGCCAACACGGATGTGGCGTACCTTACCAACGCCATCACGTTGAACCGGACCGTTACAGTGGACTTAAACCGCAACATCGGCGGCGTTGCATTCGGCAGCACATCCACAAATGCCTTTACACTGAGCGGCAACACACTGGTTTTCGGCAGTGGCGGAACCATCATTCAAACATTGGAAAGCACCGGCCAGCATAACGATACGATCGCTGCAAACATACAGCTTCGGGGTACAGGCAACAGAAATTATACCATTCGGAACGATTCCGCCGGAAATACAGCCGGTCTGGTAGTCAATGGCGATATCGGCAACGCAGTCTCGGCCTCGGGAACGTACACGATTTATCTGGATGGCGTAAGCACGGCCGTCGGCATCGGTGCAGGAACGAGAAATAACACCATCGCTGGCGTCATCAAAGGTGCCAGCAACGGTGGTAAAATAGCCGTGGTTAAAAACGGAACCGGGTTGTGGACCCTCACCGGTAACAATACCTTTAACGGCGGCTTCACCCTCAATGCAGGGACTCTTCGTTATTTCGGTGCCGGTAGTCAAATTTTTGGTACAGGAGCCGTCACCATTAACGACGGTGTTACTTTCCAGAAGGGCAACGACAGCGTGCCGGTCATTAACAACGCGATGACGGTAAACGGCAATTTCCGGTTTTTCGGTAACAGCACAGGCAACGAATGGAGCGGTTCGATGAATCTGGCCGCAGGCACACGGATCATTACCAACGACGCAGACCTGACCATTTCCGGTGTGATTTCCAATGGCGGACTGACTAAAGCCGGCACGAGTACGCTGACCCTCTCCGGCGTGAACACCTACACCGGTGCGACGACCGTTGCGGCCGGCAAACTGCTTGTTGAAGGCAGTCTGGCCAGTGAGGTCACCGTGCAGAACGGCGGTACCCTCGGCGGCACAGGCACTTTGCAGAAGGTAACACTGAATGCGGGCGCGATTCTGGCCGCAGGTAACAGTCCGGGCACGATGACCTTTGATGGTGATGTACTGATGGCCACCGGCTCGACCAACATCATGGAAATTACCGACATCGCTCATGACATCCTCATGGGCAACGGCGCAAACACGCTGACGATGGACGGTGCAACCGTTTTCGATTTCACCGGATTCACCGGCGGCGTCACCAATGGTTACACCATCGCACTGAGTGATATGTTCAGCAACTGGAGCTCGGTTGTTACCACCGGTGCAACTTATTCAGCAATCGGTCTGACTGGCGGTCAGTCACTCAATTTTACCGGCAGCAATCTAACGGTTATCCCAGAACCGGCGACGGTCGGGATGCTGGGACTCGGCGCACTGCTGACGATCATGCTTCGCCGCATCCGCATCCGCACCCGTTAAACCGCACAGTGTGTGCATAAAAAGCCCGGTTTCAGCCGGGCTTTTCACTTTGCCGGATCGGCAGACAGAGCTTCCAAGTTACAGAAAAGAGTTCAGAAAATGAAAAAACACCGCAAGTTCAGCAGCCTGTTGATTGTCACAGCAGCAGCGCTGGTCTCCGGCCTTCAGGCCGGAACACTTTTTCAGGACACGTTCAACCGGACAAGCTCGGACGATTTGGATGCCGAAACGGCAGGAATGTCCGGTTCCATTCCGGTTTCAGCGGGCAATGTATATACCCAAACCGGCCTGTCTTCCGTTATCGGCGGCGGTCAATGGGGTAAGACGAGCGGAACGACGATGGGAACGGCAACCATCCTGCATGATTTTCAGGAAAGTGATCTGCTGACCCGGAGCGACGGAAAGTATCATATGCGCATTTCGCTGACGGCAACGGATCTGACAGCGTCCGGAGACGCCGGGGACCGGTTTGTCGGCTTCGGACTGGGATATTCACAGGCCGCCGCATCGGCATTTGCGGATGCGAATACTGCGAATGGAGGAATCCGCGGGGCGGTTTCATCAGTAACAACCACCGGCGCTGCCGGTTTCTTCGTGAACTATAATCCCGTTTTCGGGAGCTTTCAGATATTCGAAGATGGCGTGCTTGTAGACAGCAGTGTTCCAAATACCGAGTTGGGCACTCTCTCTGCGGACTTTTATTTTGACGCCGTTGCAGCAGGCTCGGCGATGAGTTACATTATTTATCATAACGGGGCTGAAATTTATTCAGGCACCTACACGCTGGCAAATAATGAAAATTATGTGGCTTTCGGAGCGCGGGGGGCGACGTATGCAGTCGACAGTATTACAGTCGAAACCACCGGGGGCGTTTCGAATCCGTCGGCACTCGGTCTGTGGATTATTTCGTGCGCCGGACTGTTGCCAGCGCAACACGGCTTATAGGAACAGTTCGACGGAATGGAAAAGGAAATTTGATCTATGAATAACGGTTTAGTTGCTGTCATCTCCGCAATGGTATGCGGGGCGGTTACTTCCGCTGTTGCGGCCGAGACCGGTAAACCCAACATCCTGCTGATTCTGGCGGATGATCTCGGCTGGTCGGATCTTGGCTGCTACGGCGGCGAGATTTCCACGCCGAATCTCGATGCGCTCGCAAAGGACGGCCTGCAGTTCCGGGAGTTCTACAACTCTGCGCGCTGTTCACCTTCGCGCGCCGGAATTCTTTCCGGGCTCGATCCGCATCTGGCCGGATTTCAGATTCTCGGCGGAAAATTTGTCCGCAATGCCGTAACGATTCCCGAAGTGCTCAAGCATGCCGGCTACCGCAGCTGCATGGTCGGCAAATGGCATCTCGGCACCAAGGATACACCGGTCGATCACGGGTTTGATGAATACTACGGATTCCTCGGGGGGTTCAATTCGTATTGGTCGCAAGCTCCGTATGTCCGGCTGCCGGAAGGGCGGGAAAAGCGGGTGTATCCGGAAGGCGGATTTTATTCCACCGATGCTTTTGCCGACTACACGCAGGATTTTATCGGCGATGCGCAGAAAAAGAATCAGCCGTGGTTTCTTTATCTGGCGTTTAACGCGCCGCATTTTCCGCTGCACGCACCGGAAGCGGATATCGAAAAGTATGAGGCGATGTATTTTGAAAAAGGCTGGGACGGCATCCGGGAGGAACGGCTGGCCCGGCAGAAAAAACTGGGTCTGGTGCCGCCCGGCACCGAGCTCACGCCGAGGCCGGTGATGCCGTCCAATGCGTGGAATGAACATACCGGCTGGGCGGATAAAGAAATTCCCGCGTGGAATTCGCTGCCGGAGGATCGCCGTCATGATCTGGCCCGCCGCATGGCGGTTTATGCCGCGGCGGTTGACCGGATGGATCGTGCGGTCGGGCAGATCGTGGCGTCTTTAAAAACCGGCGGACAGCTCGACAACACGCTCATCTTTTTTCTCAGCGACAACGGGGCCTGCGCCGAGTGGGATCCGTGGGGGTTTGACACCTTTCAGCCTGCGCAAAAACTGTACAATATTCTGCACACCGGTGACGACTTGAAGAAAGTCGGCGGGCCGGACAGCTATATCAGTTATGGAAGCGGCTGGGCGAATGCCTGCAACACGCCGTGGCGGCTTTTCAAACATTACTGCCAGGAGGGCGGAACGCGCACCGCCTGTATCATTCACTGGCCGGCCGGACTCAAAACCAAAGGGGTTGTACAGAACGCGGGCGATATTCTCGATTTCATGCCGACGATCTGCGCGCTGACCGGCGCGGAGTATCCGAAAACGTGGAACGGCACCGCCACCTTTCCGCTCGAGGGCGTGAGCCTCCTTCCTGTGTTCAGCGGACAGCCGCCTGCGCAGCGTTTGATTTGCCGGGAGCACGAAGGCAACCGCAGTATCCGGGACGGCGACTGGAAACTGGTCGCTCTGGAAGGTAAGCCGTGGGAACTCTACAACCTCGTTTCAGATCCGGTTGAAATGCACGACCTTGCTATGCAGCAGCCGGAGCGCGTGAGCGGACTGGACGCCGCCTGGCGGAAATGGGCCGCCCGCAATCAGGTCGAAATGACAGAGCGGCGCCAAGAAAAACCGGTCAAGCCTGCGGTGCCGACGGAATCTTTTCCGGGAACGCCGCAGATTGCCGGCAACCCGATAACGATCCGCTGCGATGTGGACACAACGGCAACCGACGGCGTTATTCTCGCACACGGCGGCCGTGAGTGCGGCTATGCGCTGTATCTGAAAGACGGGCATCCGGTTTTTACGGTTCGTACCGACGAAAAAACCGCCGTCAGCATTACGTCCGATGCGGTGTCCGGAAAATTTTCTCTGCTGGCGGCACTTCGCGCCGACGGCACGATGACTCTTTCTGTAAACGGCGGGAAAGCTACTGAAGGTAAAGTATCCGGACTGATCCTCAAACAACCCAAGGACGGGTTGAGTATCGGCAAGGATGATCTTTCGGCGGTTGGAGCCTACAAGCCGCCGAATCTGTTCACGGGAACGGTAACGAATGTGAAGATCACCACGGATTCTTTTTAGAGACGGTGTAGTCATAAAATGAAAGGGGATGCAATGAGTGTGATCCAGAAGCTAATCAGAATGGTGAAGTTCCCAGTCCGGCATGCGCTCAAGATGACGGGTATCAGGTGGGTGTTTATTCTTATCTTAACAGCAGCTATGAATCCGCTCCAGAGTTTTGCTGTGACAGGCCGCTCGGTGAATGCGGTGACCGATTTCGGGGCTACTGTCAATGGCGGGGGTGATGATACGAAGCAGTTGCAGAACGCGCTCAATTATTTGGCCACAAACTTAATTGCAGATGCCGGGGTCTGTTTGTATTTGCCGGCGGGAACCTATGATATTACAAACCGGCTTGTATTTTCTCCAACGAATCCGGCCGGAGCTTCGCAGGGGATTACGATTCGCGGGAACGACAGCGACGCTCCTTCCGCCTCGATCATCCGTTCGACCAGTACAAAGGGGGCTTTGCACTTTGCAATATCGGTTTACACGAATACGGTAACGAAAATCACAACCAACGAAAACGGCGTGGTTTCCACCAATACCAGCCTGGTGCCTTATGATTTTAATATTCAGGTGCGGGACATACAGTTCCAGGCAGGCGCGGCCAATGCCGGGCCGGCCATTGAAATGACCAAGACCCCGGACACCAACCGGCTGCAGATAGCGACCTATATGAACAATGTCAAAATAACACGTGACAACATCAACTGTTATTATACTTACGGAATCAAAGGTAAATGGGTCAGCCGTCCGGTGTTCAGGAACCTTTCAGTGCTCGGAAGCCGTCCCGGAATGAAGGCGGGACTTTCATTGGATGCACATTATAGTTACAATATCGGGGATTCACATTTTCAAGACATGGAAGTGGCGGTGGACACAACCCGCGGCGCTGAAGGAAACAGCCTTCGCCGCACGGTCATCACCAATGTGCTTATTGGCGTGCGCATGACGATCGACATGGACGTGTCGGGTCCGTCCGGCTCCGGCGGAGCGATTTTTGATTCAAACATCAGTGCGAGCCAGATCGGTATGCATGTGATTGGTAAACAGTTTGTGTCGGTTCACAGCAATGTTTTTTCAAGATGGGGCGGCACGGGCGGGTATACCAATATTTATTGGGACGGGGTGCATAAAGCGATTATTTCGGATAATGAATTTGTCGGCGGAAGCAATCAAAAGGGAATTGTTCTTGAGAAGAAATCCTCCTATTTAGCAGAAGACATTACTATTGCTTATAACAAATTCGGTTCGTTTGGAACCGATATTTCCGTCGGAGCAAACGTTTTCCGGACCAGAATTATTAATAACAGCAGCATACTGACAAACATCGTGAATCAAGGCACCGACACCTCGGTTTTCCATGGCCCTAAGCGGGAATTCTACAAAAGTCTTGCCGAGTCCCCTGCCGTTGAGGATTTCCGGTGGAATGCGCTGGCGTACGCTCCCATTATCAATGTGACCAACTGCGGAGCCAAGGGCAACGGCACAACAGATGATACAGCGGCCATTACCAACGCGCTGGCGCAGTTAAAAACCAACCTGAACAGTTCTGGCAAAGGGACGCTCTATTTTCCGGCGGGCCGGTATAAATTATCCCAGCGACTCGACCTTACACAACAGCCCGGAGACAACTGGCAGAAAGTGACGATTTGCGGCGATGGCCCCGATGTCTCCATTATTACAGCCGCCACAACAAATAAAGTGTTTAAGATTACTTGTACCCGACAGGTGCCGGTCACGATTCATAATCTCGGATTCGAAGCCACTCTGGCGAAAACGGATTCTGCAATCGATTTGACAGAAGCTGGTGGCGCGAAAGAGGGGGCTCGTTCCGCCGTTTTCCACAATATCGGAATTGGGCATTTGAACGGTTCTAAATATTTTAAATCGGGCGTTCGCGGACAGGGACTGGTACGGCCTCTTTTTGACCAGTTCGTCATGGAGACCAGCTTCGATACAAACACGGCTCCGGAAGGCATCACCTTGAACGGCGGTTACGGTGCTGATTTTACAGGCGGGAAGATCGGTCACGCGATACGCCCCTGTACCATCAACAGCCTCGGCGGGGCGGTTAATATATCAGGCGGAACTTTGGCAGGCAGCGGGGTCACCGGGCTGGTAGTCAATGCCGGCGGAGGAACGTTTGCGCTCTACGCGGCGCATATCAACTCGCAGAACAATCTGGTGGTTTCCAATGCCAGCGAAGCGTCTTACATGAATTCAGAGACATTGTGGGATGATCCGTTTGTAGAGGGGCAGGTCACCGAAACCCTGCGTTTTTCCAATTGCACCAATATTCACATCAGAGACTGTTTCTTAAATTCGTCCGGAACTGTTTTAAAGCCGGATAATTCGTATATTGTGTTGCAAGGAAATAAGAACCGGAATGTCGATATTTCCGGCAACATGCTGCGTTCTGTCACCAATGCTGTATCTATAGGGTTACGGATTGATCAGGGCTCCACCAACGTGAACGTTTATGACAACCGGTTTGTTGAAAATCCGTTTACAGTGGACATATTAAATTACTCCGGGACTAACGCAACGGTATCCATGCTGCCGCTGGATGTCCGTCCGGAGCTGGCCGGGTATTGGGATCTGAACGAAAACCGCAGCAGCACGGCCTACGGCCGATGCTATGTTCAAAATGGAGCGATCTTCGAAGCCGCATGGACCAATGCCGGGAAATACGATTCAGGGTTGAAATTCGACGGCGTAAATGATGCGGTTAACACGGCAACTCCGCAGTTCAAAGAGATTATGAGTAATTTCACCATGATGGCCTGGGTGAAGCCGGAGAAAGCGATCAGCGGCGGGACTCGGAGCCCAACGCAGAGTTATGTGTTTACGCTCCTCAACGGGGACGAGCTTTCTCCGAATGGCGTGACGAATATACACAGAGGTGTCGCTCTGTCGGTCGGGATCAACGAAATACGGGTGGTTGAACACGGCACGATATCTTCCGGCTGGGACACGCTCGCCAAAATTACGTGGGCGGTCAACTTGCCTCCAACGGTGTGGACGCATGTTGCGGTAACGTACAGCAACTGTGTTCCGCGCTTGTATATCGACGGGGTGTTGAAGGCAACCGGTACGAACACGGTCGGAAAGATTCCGCATCCCGGCTGCAACTTCGGGGGATCACCAGCATGGGGTCCTTATAAAGGTTATATGGATGAAATGCGGGTGCTGAACCGCACGCTCAGCGCATCTGAGATTGGTACCGAAATGAACAAAAGGGGCATTAATTAAAATACAGGATCAGGCGCAAGACAGAAAACCGGTGCGCTCCTTGTGAGCGCGCCGGTTTTGCGGATTAATGAAAAGGATTGTATTTTAATACCAATGAGATGGTGCGTCCGGTAAGCGGGTTGAAGCAGATATCTTTGGGACGGGACAACCAGAAGGGAAGATAAAACGATGAAACAGCATACAGCAGGATTCGTGGTGTGTTTGATGGCATTGGGTTTGATCGGCGGAATTAAAGTGTGCGGGGAAGAGAAGCAGGCGGCGCCGAAGATAGCCGGAATGCCGCTGACCATCTGTTGCGATGTGGATACGTCCGCTGCCGATGGCGTTATCCTCTCGCAGGGCGGAGATTCGTACGGCTATGCTTTGTATTTAAAATCCGGAAAACCGGTGTTCAGTTTGCGCACAAAAGATGCACTTGCGAGTGCGAGGGCGAATGCGAAAGAGAAAGGTGAACTCACGAGTATTACCGCATCCAGAACGGTGTCCGGGCGGTTTTCTTTGCGAGCCACACTGGACCGGGACGGGACGATGGCCGTTTTTGTAAACGGGGAGAAAGTTGCAGAAGGCAAAGCCCCCGGACTTATTACTACACAGCCTAAAGACGGATTGGTTATTGGCCAGGACACACATACTCCAGTCGGCGAATATAGAGTTCCGCATGCTCTTAACGGCACGGTAACGAATGTAAAAATAACGATCGGTTGATATTCAACAATCAGAAAGGAAAAATAATGAAACAACGTATGGCAGGAATAATAGGCGTTTTAGTAATGCTGGGGCTGATGGGCGGGTGCGTTTCCCGCGTCGCGGTTTCAGATTTTGATTCCGTCCGGGAATTCACATTGCACAACAGGCACGGCATGACGGTCCGGCTGAGCAACTACGGCGCGATCGTAACGGCGATTGAAGTTCCTGACCGCTGCGGGAAAACGGCGGACGTAGCGCTTGGATATAATTCACTGGAAGGCTATGTCAACGCAGTGGACCGCCCGTACTTCGGCGCGATCGTCGGGCGTTACGGCAACCGGATCGCCAACGGGAAATTCACGCTGAACGGCAAGGAATATACGCTGGCGAAGAACAACGGCGAAAACCATCTGCATGGTGGTTTGATGGGCTTCGATAAAGTGATCTGGGACGCCAAGGTCACCGGCAAAAACGCCGTACAGTTTTCCTATCTCGCCAAAGACGGCGAAGAGGGTTATCCGGGCAATCTGTCTGTTAAAGTCACCTACACGCTGACGGATGACAACGAACTGCGGATTGATTATCTCGCCACGACTGATAAAGCGACGCCGGTCAATCTGACCAACCACACCTACTTCAATCTGGCCGGCGAAGGATACCCGACCATTCTCGATCACCGGCTGATGATCGTCGCCGATGCTTTTACACCGGTTGACAAAGGGCTGATTCCAACCGGCGAAATCCGTCCGGTGGCGGCGACCCCGTTTGATTTCCGCGATCCGAAAACCATCGGACTGGACATCAACGGCGACGACCTTCAGCTGGAATACGGCCTGGGTTACGACCACAACTGGGTGCTGAATAAAGGAGAGGGCGGCATGACGCTGGCGGCCACCCTGTATGAACCGAAAAGCGGACGGTTCATGGAAGTGTTCACCGAAGAGCCGGGCATTCAGTTCTACTGCGGTAATTTTCTGGACGGTCGTCTGACCGGCAAGTCCGGCAAGCCGTATGCCTATCGCAGCGGGCTTTGTCTGGAAACGCAGCATTTCCCGGACAGCCCCAATCACCCCGGATTTCTTTCCACCATTCTGGAGCCCGGCAAAATATATAAGACAGCCACAGTTTACAAATTCAGTGTCAAATAATCCGGCCGGTCTGCAGGAGGGAAAAAGCGATGGACAGGAAATTTAAAGCGGTCTTACTGGCCGCGGCGGTTATACCGCTGGCCGCGGCATTCGCCGGTCAGGAATACGGAACAGCGGATATCCGCGATCCGGAAACCCGGATTCCGGAATCGGTGCGTCCGCTGTTCGATACGCCGGTGCGCGACACGCAGATCTGCGCCGCGCCGGACGGATTTT
>JBAZTQ010000110.1:0-9896 GCA_041661845.1 Kiritimatiellales bacterium
GCTGTCTATTTCAATGATTTCAATTGGTCTTGCCATGTGAAGAGACTGACAGGTTCCACATCGTTTTTCAATATTAATTAAGAGTCATTACACTAGTTACCGGATTTTTGAGCAGCGGCGGCGCGGGCTCGGTCTTTTTTGTTCGGCCGGTTTCCTTTGACCGGCGGTAACCCTTTTTTCTTCACGGGCGCATCGCCGGTCAGTTCAAAGCCGGGAATCTGCTCGCGGTCGACTTGCTGTTTAGTTCGCTTTTCGATGACGGTGAAAAAGGCCTGATCGCTGTGGTCGACAAAGCTGACGGCAATTCCTTTGGAACCCGCACGGCCGGTCCGGCCGATACGGTGAATATATCCCACCGGCGAGCGCGGCAGGTCATAGTTGACGACGGTTGAAAGATTCTGAATATCGATGCCGCGTGCGGCGATGTCGGTAGAAATGAGAACCCGGATATTCCGGTTTTTAAACTGGCTCAACACGAAGATCCGCTCATCCTGATCCAAATCGCCGTGAAAGGCGTCGGCTTGTATTCCGTCGCGTTTCAATTTGGCGGCGAGGTTACGGGCGGCGCGTTTGCTGCTGACAAAAACGAGTACGTGCTCCCACTGTTCCGTTTTGAGGAGGTGGCGCAAAAGCGGGCCGCGGTTGACCTGATTCACTTCGATCACCCGCTGCTTGATGTTCGCAACCGTCGGAATATCGCCGATGACGTTGATGTAGCTCGGGTTTTGCATCACCTGTTCGGTGAGCTGCATCACCTTTTTCGGATAGGTCGCGGAAAACAGCAGGCTCTGGCGTGTCGCCGGAAGCGCTTTGATGAGCAGGTCGAGCTCTTCGGAAAATCCGAGATCCAGCAGACGGTCGGCTTCGTCGATCACGAGAAAGCGCAGTTCATCAAAACAGATTTCTTCTTCGCGAATCAGTTCCAGCAGACGCCCGGGCGTGGCGACCACCACCTCCACGCCGCGCCGCAGATGCCGCAGCTGAAATTGAATATCTTCTCCGCCGATGATCGCCGTCACACCGATTTTCGAAGGCATGTACTGCTCAAAAAGTTCGAAGGCCGCCGCGACCTGCTGAGCCAGTTCGCGTGTAGGCGTCAGCACCAGCGCCCGGACAGAGCCCGGCTGCTTTTTCGGCTCCATCTCATTCAACAGCTGGAGGATCGGCAGAGCGAACGCCGCGGTTTTTCCGGTACCGGTCTGGGCCTGGGCAATCAGGTCGTTTCCCTCGAGGATGAGCGGAATGGTTTGTTCCTGAATCGGCGTCGGCGTTTTATAGTGAACAGCATCCGCCACGCGTTGCATCGCCGCTGTAAGCCCGAGTTCAGAGAATGACATGGTTTATTAATCCTTATTTTGACGCGCCGCAATCTAGCCTTTGCGCGTCAAAACACAATGTATAATACCAAATGCGTATGAGGCTCAGTAATTATGTCACAAGGCCGCCGGGACGGCGGCGGTACGTATCGCAACCGTCCCGGTTGCCTTGTTTATTCATGCGGGTTTGGTATAACGCCGGTCATCCCGCGATCTGCGTGCGTCTATTTCGGCATTTCAGCTCCGCGGGTCGCGGCGGCTTTTTCGGTAACGGCGCGGGCCTGGTCAACCGGAGACTGGATACGGTTGACGAGATTGGTGGCGGCTTGACTTGTCAGCTCATCCGTTTTTGAGCACCCGGAAAGAATCAGTCCCATCACAAAAAAACATGCCGTTTTTTTCATTTTCCCTCCTGATAAA
Organism: Kiritimatiellales bacterium; assembly: GCA_041661845.1. Taxonomy (GTDB): domain Bacteria; phylum Verrucomicrobiota; class Kiritimatiellia; order Kiritimatiellales; family Tichowtungiaceae; genus Tichowtungia. The sequence continues at coordinate 1,737 of JBAZTQ010000110.1, forward strand.
ATCCTTCTGAACAAACAAACCGTACCGTTTCTGCCGATGGCTGTCGAATCCGGTAAACCATCCAGACCTTGGAAACATTTCTTCCAATACCGGGAAACTTCGGTATGCTGTTTCCCCTTTTGAAAGAGCGTTATGCGTAAACGGTCAGGCAAGTCGGTGAAATTCTATTTGAGGCTGATGCGGCATCCGGGCACTCCGGAGAGTGTCGGGCGCGGCGTCGCTGCCGGGATTTTTTCCGCTTTCATCGTACCTGCCGGGCACATGCTGCTGGCGTTCCCGCTGGCGATGCTGGTTCGCGGTGCGCGCGGCACGGCGCTTCTGGCCACCTGGATCGTCAATCCGCTCACTATCTCCGTCATTTATCCTGTTCAGTGCTATCTGGGCAGCTTCCTCATTGGCGACCCTCTGTCATACGGCCTGATAAAACAACTGGTTCTGGACACTATGATCCATCCGTCATGGAAAACGGCGGGTTCGCTGGGCGGCGAACTGGTGGCTTCCTTTTTCGCCGGGGGATTACTGCTGGGAATATTGACCGCAATGCCGGGATATTTTTTCACGACGGTAATGGTGCGGCGCTATCAGACGCGGCGCGCCGGGCGCAAAGCGTCAAGGATGAGCGGACGGAAAACTGAGGAATTTTGATTATGCGACTTACGAAACATGGTTTGAGGGAATGGCTGGGCGCAGCGGTAATTGCGCTGCTGCTGTCACTGGTGTGGGGCTGGCTGGCTGTAAATGTCAGCCGGACGGCCGGCGGCGTTCTGCTGGGACTGACCTGGCTGCTGTGGCTGGCGATTGCGGCTTTTTTCCGGGTTCCGGTCCGCAAAATTATCGCGGATCCGGCGGCGCTGGTTTCGCCGGCCGACGGCACAGTGCGCGACATTGAAGCCGTCGAAGACCACGGAATTGAGCTTTTCGCCGGACAGAAACTGATGCGGATCGGCATTTTTCTGTCGGTGCTGGATGTACACGTGAACCGTGCGCCGTGCGACATGACGGTGCAGTACCGGAAATATAAAGAGGGCAAATTCCTGGATGCGCGCGACAACCGGTGCGCCAAGGAAAATGAGTCGATGGTGATCGCCGGCACCGGCACGGCCGGCGGAAAACAGTTTCCCGTGGCGATCCGGCAGATTTCCGGAGCCATTGCCCGCCGGATTGTCTGCGTCCCGCAACCGGGAAAAACCCTTAAAAAAGGCGAAATTTACGGGATGATCAAGTTTGGTTCACGTACCGAGTTGTATTTCCCATGCGAAAAAGGCATAACCGTCTGTGTTCAGATCGGCGACAAGATCCGGTCCGGAAGCACCCTGATGGGACGCGTCGAAAACTGATTCAGCAGCCATGACAAACGAACCTATTGATGAAACTGCCGAGCCCCGGTTTAATCCGGTTCCGAGTCTTATTACGCTGTGCAATGCTTTTTGCGGCTTTGCATCGATTGTTTATGCGATCACCAGCTATGTGCGCGGCGAACCGATCCCGCAGGCCTGCATCTGGCTGCTGCTGGGCGCGATGATATTTGATACTCTCGACGGACTGGCAGCCCGGATGCTGCATGCAAAAAGCCTGCATGGCGCCAATCTGGACTCTCTGGCCGACGCCATTTCGTTCGGAGCCGCTCCGGCGGTTGCCATCTTTGTTTTCATCCGCCGCAATTGCCCGACCGGTTCAACGACTGCGGTGCTGCTGGTCTGGGCCGTCGCCCTCTTTTATCTCGCCTGCACTCTGTGGCGGCTGGCCCGGTACAACGCGCTGGCCTTCACGGGCAAAAAAGATGACGGCTGCTTTATGGGTCTTCCTTCGCCGGCGGGCGCCAGTATGATTTACAGTGCGGGACTTTTTATTCCGCGGCTGGATCTCGGTCCGCACCTGTTTTTTTACTTTCTGCTGGGATACGCTTTCCTCACCAGCCTGCTGATGGTGAGCGATGTCCCCTACCCGCATGCACGCCGCTGTGTCTCGGGAGAACCGCGCGTGCTCAGTTTTGTATTTGTCTGCGTAGTGCTGGGCTCCATTCTGGTTTTCGGCGTAACCGCCATGGTGATCTGGGCCTATATTTATTTTCTGATCGCTCCGCTGGCTGAACTGCTGGTGAAAAAAAGAGCCGGACGTCCGGCGCGGGCATTCCTCTTTGCCTCATTCGGGAAAAAGAACGCTTCACGCACCGGACGGGAATGAAAACGGCAGGATACGCTGTACTTTGCAGTTGCGCGCTATCCTGCTTTTTCGCCGGAACCGTCAACGCCCAGCGCTTCACCTTCAACACCATACCGCCCGACTGGACCGTACGGGGCAAGCCGTTTACCCGCGCATCGGTTTTCGAAATTCAGGACAATCCGGCGGTGCCCGGGCATCAGTGGCTTTCCGCAACCTCTGAAAAAGCCAGTGCTTCGCTGCTTTCAAACTTCCCGCTGCCGGTGGACTTAAAAAAAACGCCGATCGTCCGCTGGCGCTGGCGCGCCACCGTTCTGCCGCCGGGCGCCGACGGCCGCGACCCGGATAAAGACGACCAGGTGATCGGCTTCTACGTCAGTTCCGGAACCCGGTTTAAGCAGCAATCCATCGCCTACCGCTGGGAAACGCAGACCCCGGTCGGCTCGGAAGGCACCGTGCAATATGCCAACCTGTTCGCCGTAAAATGGTTTACCGTTCGCAACGAAAGCCATGCGGACGGAGAAACCTTTTTCATCGAAGAGCGGAATGTCGCCGAAGATTTCAAAAAAACGTTCGGTTCAATTCCTGACCAGATCGGCATCGGGATTTCCTGTAACAGTCAGTACACAGACTCCAAAAGCGCGGCGCAGCTGGACTGGATTGAATTCTGCGAACCGGTTCTGAAAACAGCGGCTCTAAACCCATGATTGTTTGTTGAAAGGATTCTATGAGCAAACCCCGGCCCAAAGAAGAAAACCCGATGGTCAGCGTCATGCTGAACGTCGTCATTCCCGTCGTTATCCTGACTTATCTGAGCAAAGATAAATATCTCGGCCCGCTCTGGGGGCTGGTCGCCGCGCTGATTCTTCCGGTCGGCTACGGAATTCATACACTGATCAAAGAGCGCCGTGCCGATTTTGTTGCCATCATCGGCATCATCAGCGTTCTGCTGACCGGCGTGTTCGGCATCTTGAAACTGCCGCCGCAATGGATCGCCGTCAAGGAAGCAGCCATTCCGCTGACTATCGGGCTGGCGATTGTGATTTCGCTGAAAACGCCCTACCCGCTCATCAGGAAAATCCTTTTCAACGAAAAGCTTTTCAACGTGCCGCTGCTCCATGAAAAGCTGCGCGAACAGGGCAACGAAGCCAAATTTGAAAAGCGTCTGGTCGGCCTGACCTGGGGATTCGCTTCTTCGATGTTTCTCTCGTCGGCACTCAACTACACGCTGGCGAAAATCGTCCTGAAAAGCCAGCCGGGCACCGCGGCCTTCGCCGCCGAGATCGGGAAAATGACCGGCCTGAGCTACATCGTCGTGATGCTTCCCAGCATGACGGTGATGATCCTCGTGCTGATTGCGCTGATAAAAACGCTCACGCACCTTACCGGCCTGAAACTCGACGATCTGCTCGCCGAGCACCTGCAGGAAAAGAAACCGGTACCGGCGGAAACCGGCACTGAAGATTGATTTACTTCTTCGAACCGGCGGTTAACGCAAAGTATTTCTCCGCGTAGCGCGGGCCGATGGCGGTCTGTGATTCGGTGTTGTAGTGAAGATTGTCACCGATGCTGCCTGTCAGGTCGCGGGCATCCACACAGGCGGTATGCGGCCGCAGATTGGGCAGATCCAGCAGGATGGCGTTGATCTCCTTGACGTGAGGATAAACGGCCGCCTTTTTCTCGATAAATGAACCGATCGTGCAGGCGATGAACGGCAGTTCCGGCAGAGCCAGATCAGCGCGCACATTATCCACGACTTTTAAGAGATTCTCCTGATACTTGGGATACAACTCCTCTTTGGTATCCGATTCTCCCTGAAGCCAAAGTACGCCGCAGATACGTACCTTCCCGGGAGCGCCTTGTTTCAGCGCCGTCTTTGCGCGCTCAATCGCCTCGTCGTACAGACTGCGCGGAACACCTTTCTGCCACTGGCTGACTTTTGACCCTCCCGCCGCGCAGGGAATCAATCCAACCATTACGCCCGGTTCGCGCGCGGCAACCGTCTGGGCAAACGACAGCCCCGGACCGACGCCCGCATTGCTCGAACTGTCAATCGGATCCACCTGATACGACGTATGCAGCGGGTCGCGGGCCGTGACCCACTGGTCGCCCTTCATCAGCATCATCACGATGCGCGGGTTTTCTTTCTGACCGGGCGGCACTTCGCCCCGCCCTTTCATATTCGACTGCCCCATCAGCAGAAACAGATCAATCCGGTCAATTCCATCCGGAAGCTTGCTGATATCCGCCGGAGTCCGGGGTTCCGCAGCAAAACCGGAACAGGTAAATGCACACAGGAACAGGATGCGCAGGAAATATTGTTTCATAAAACCCCCGGGGTATTTAGATAATCAGTCCGCCTTCTTTCTTCAGATCGGCGGGCGTAATGATCTTATTGGACTGCTCGCGCTGGTACTGCTGAGCCTCTTCAATCATTTTGTTCATCGCGTCTTCCATCGCCTGCGGGAATTTCAAAACGGCTTCTTCCAGCGTCTTGGCATCAATGGAACCTTGGAGCGGAAGCGGGCCGTGCGGGCTCATCAGCTGAGTATGGCCGCTGAAGATCGGCTGACGTGAAGTATCTTCGGAACCGTCAAGTTTGACCGGCACCAGCTTGCGGACTCCGCCGGTTTTCAGGTCGGTGTAGGCTTCTTCGCGGTAGAGATTTGCCATGTCCATTTTGACATCGCTCAGTTTTTCGGGCTGGGTGCTCATAGAGTTTCCTTTCTGAAATGAGCGGGGATTAAGCCATAGAAGCCCGCAGCGGGAAACCCTGTTTTTGGGTTTTATTTAAAAACCCGACGGCTTATGCTCGGCGCACCAAACAAGGAGCTTCTCTATGAACAGCACACCCGCCGGTTTTGTCGGAAAAACACAGCAGTTTCTCAGCCGCGACCTCTGGGAGCTCGAGCCGGATTCCCTTACCAAAGCCCGCCGCGCCGGACTCAAATTCCTGCGCGTCTGCATACTGGTGGTCAAAGGCTTCAAAGAAGACAAATGCCCGATTCACGCCTCGTCCCTGACGTTCACCACCGTGATGGCGATGGTGCCGCTGCTTGTCATCCTCTTCGCCATCGCCAAAGGCTTCGGGTTTGAGCAGGCCAGCCAGATGCTGACGCAGCGGACCGCCGGGATGCCGCCCGCCTTTCAGGAAGCGGTCGGCACCATCCTGAAAACCGTCGGTTCCGCCAGCGCCGGAGCGCTCGGTTCAATTGGTGTAGTTTTCTTTCTCTGGGCGGCCATCAAAATGCTCAGCAGCATTGAAGACACTTTCAATCTGGTCTGGGGCATCAAAACGCCGCGGCCGTTTCTCGACAAAGTACGCAACTACATCGTCATCATGGTCGTCGCGCCGATTCTGCTGCTGATTTCCAACGCCGGCATGCCGGTGATTATGGGGTTCGCGGCGAAACTGACCTGGATGGGCCCGCTGCTGGGATTCGCGCTGAGCCTCATACCGGTACTCGTCATGGCGCTCACCTTCACCCTCATCTACATCATCATGCCCAACACCAAAGTCAAATTCCCCGCCGCCTTCACCGGCGCGTTCGTCAGCGCGATCATGACCGTCCTCTTCCAGCTGGCCATCATCAAACTGGGCGTTCTCGCCACGAGCGCCAACAAAACCTACGGAACGCTGGCCGCCATCCCGCTCTTTCTCTCCTGGGTGCAGATCAGCTGGCAGATCATGCTGCTCGGCGCGGAAACCGCCTTCTCCATCCAGAACGCCGGAACCTATGCCCGTGAACGGCTGGCCGTCAACCCGAGCGCCCGCTCACGCCTCTGCCTCGCCTTCGCGCTGATGAAAAAAATCACCGACGCCTTCGAAACCGGCAAAGGCCCGTTTGATACCGTCGCCTACGGAACCGCTAACCGCGTTCCCGTCCGGCTCATCAACGACGTCATCCATATTCTCGCCACCGGCGGACTCGTCGCCGAAGCCGCCGAACAGCAGGGCTGCTACACCCTGCTCCGCGATCCCGCCGACGTTTCCGCCCGCGCCATCGCCGACGCCATCCTCAACGAGGGTGCCGACCCGGACGAGCTCGGCATGAAAGACGACTTTCCGATGTTCGGAAAAATCACCGGCGAAAGCTTCCAGACGCTGGAAAAACAAATTCTCAAGAGCTTCTGACAATACTCAATACACAACTCTCAATGCTCAATGTACATTGAAAATTGGCTGTTGAATGTTGGATATTGCTTCTTGAGCCCTGATTCCCCTTTGCTTCCTTCGTTTCCTTCTGTAGAACGTTTCCCCTATGAATTTCCGTGAAGAACTGAATGAAGAGCAGTACGCCGCCGTAACCGCGCCGGACGGGCCGTCGCTCGTGATCGCCGCCGCCGGAACCGGTAAAACCCGCACGCTGGTTTACCGCGTCGCGTGGCTGATCGAAAAAGGGGTCGATCCGAACCGTATTCTGCTGCTCACCTTCACCAACAAGGCCGCCCGCGAAATGCTCGACCGCGCCCACGATCTCACCGGCGGCGGCGTCAGCGGAATGCTCGGCGGAACGTTCCACCATCTCGCCAACCGGCTGCTGCGCCAGCACGCCCGCGAAATCGGCTTCGGCAACGACTACACCATTCTCGATTCGGACGATGCCAAGAAGCTGATGAAGTCCTGCGTCGACGAACTGGAGCTGGACGACGAACATTTCCCGAAGCCGCAGGTGCTGCTCAGTCTCTACGGCCTCGCCTCCGGCTCGCAGAAGCCGCTCAACGAACTGGCCTATGACTGGTTCAGCGAATCGCCGATCGACATCGGCGACGTGCTGAAACTCCGCGACCATTACGTGAAGCGCAAAAAAGAGCTCAACGTGATGGACTTCGATGACCTGCTCCTTTACGCGCTGAAACTTTTCCAGACCTCGGACTACGTCCGCAATCTGTATCAAGAACGGTTCCAGTATGTGCTGGTGGACGAATATCAGGACACCAACACCATTCAGGCCGAATGGGTTCACCTGCTTGCCGGTAAACACAAAAACCTGATGGTGGTCGGCGACGACTTCCAGAGCATCTATTCGTGGCGCGGCGCGGACTACCACAACTTTCTTTCGTTCCCGAAGCGCTATCCCGAAACGCAGGTTTACAAACTCGAAGTCAACTACCGCAGTACGCCGGAAATTCTCGACGTCGCCAATGCCTGTATCAAAGGTAACCCGCTTCAGTTTCAGAAAGAACTGCGCGCCGTCCGTGACAGTATCGCCGAGCCGACGCTTGCCCTGCTCCGCGACGGCGACGAACAGGCGCGCTATGTCATCGCCAAAATCGAAGAGCTGAAACGCAAAGGCACCAAACTCTCCGACATCGCCGTCCTCTACCGTTCGCACTTCCACGCCATGGAACTGCAAATGGCGCTGACGCACGCACGCTTTCCGTTCCAGGTCACCTCCGGCATCCGCTTCTTCGAACAGGCGCACGTCAAAGACGCCTGCACCGTCCTGCGCCTGCTGGAAAATCCGGCTGACGAGCTGGCCTTCAAACGGCTGCTGGAAATGTTTCCGAAGCTCGGACCGAAAACCGCCGATAAAATCTGGCAGAAGATGGGCAAACGTTTTGAAGCGCGCAAACCGGAAGCTCACCTGCAACTGCTCGCCGCCCTGCCCGCCACCGCTGTTTCTATCTGGCAAAAAATCCAGCCGGTCTTCCTCGCCTACGAAACCGAATCGCTCAGCGAAGATCCCGGCGAAATCATCTATCGCTTCAACAAAGCATTTTACGGCGAGTATCTCATTGAAACCTTCGACAACGCCAAACACCGCCAGGAAGACCTCGATAGCTTGATCGACTTCACCGCCCGCTTCGAATCCTGCTCCGCCTTCCTCAGCGAAATGGCGCTGCTCACCAATCTCGACGCCGAAGCCGACACCGCGCCCGCCGCGCTCGACGGCGTACGCCTCAGCACCGTCCATCAGGCCAAAGGGCTGGAGTGGAAAGCCGTCTTCGTCATCTGGCTGAACGAAGGGCTTTTCCCCAGCTCCAAATCGGTCGAAC
>JBAZTQ010000111.1:0-9833 GCA_041661845.1 Kiritimatiellales bacterium
ATGGCATGTACCACCGACATCGGGCCGGTAACGGAATCTCCGCCGGCGAAAACGCCGGCGACTGATGTTTTTCCAGTGACCGGATCGGCCTTGATCCAGCCGCGGTCGTCGAGTGCCAGCACGCCGCCGAATACCGAACCGTCGAGTGTCTGGCCGACCGCCATGATGACCTGATCGGCGGCAACGACGAACGTTTCATCCTGATCGGCCTCAGGACGCCGGCGGCCGGAACGGTCGAACTCACCCAGATGCATGTGGAGGCATTTCACGCCGGTCACCTTGCCTTTGGCCGCGACGATTTCTTCCGGTGCCGTCAGCGCTTCAATCGTCACGCCTTCCTGAAGTGCTTCTTCAATCTCTTCGGCATAGGCCGGCATTTCTTCACGGGTACGGCGGTAGAGTACCGTCACCGAATCCGCACCAAGGCGGATCGCGGTGCGCGCGGCGTCAATCGCGGCGTTGCCGCCGCCGATCACGACAACTTTCTTGCCGACCGGCACCGAGCCGCGAATGTTGTACTCGCGCAGGAAAGCCATCGCGTCCGCCACACCTTTTGCGTCACTGCCCGGCAGCTCGACGCGGATTCCTTCCGGCGCGCCGATGCCGACAAATACAGCTTCATAGCCTTCATCACGCAAACTCTGGATGGTGAAATCTTTGCCGAGCGTTTTACCGGTTTTAATTTTCACACCCATGTTTTCGATCAGACGGATTTCGCGGGCGAGTGTTTCTCTCGGCAGACGGTAGGCCGGAATCGCCTGCACCAGCATGCCGCCGGGCCGGGCTTCTTTTTCGAAGACGACCGGTTTGTAGCCGAGGCGCGCAAGGAAGAATGCGCACGATATACCGGCGGGGCCGCCGCCGATGATGGCGATTTTCTTTTTCGCGTTTTCGCCGTTTTCACGGACTTCCGGCAGTTGCATTTCGTTTTCCTGATCCACCATGAATCGCTTGATGCCGCGGATCGATACGGAATTGTCGAGCGAGGCGCGGCGGCATTTGTCTTCGCAGGTATGGAAGCAGACGCGGGCACAGACACTGGCAAACGGGTTGCGGTTGCGGTGCAGCTTGAGCGCTTCGTCATAGCGTTTTTCGCCGACCAGCGAAACGAACCCGGGAATATCCACACCGGCCGGACAGGCGCTCTGGCACGGTGCGCGCACCAGTGAGGCGCAGACGCCCGCACGGCAATGGCGGTCGCGGATGTGTTCAACATATTCTTCGCGGAAATGGCGGATGGTTGAGAGCACCGGATTCGGTGCCGTCTGCCCCAGTCCGCAGAGCGAACCCTGTTTGATAAACTCGCCGAGTTCGATCAGCCGGTCGATGTCATCCATGCGCCCCTGCCCGTCGCAGATGCGCGTCAGGATTTCGAGCATCCGTTTGGTACCGACACGGCACGGCACGCATTTGCCGCAGGATTCCTCCTGCACAAATTCGATAAAGAAGCGGGCGACATCCACCATGCAGGCGTCGTCATCCATCACGATCAATCCGCCCGAACCCATGATCGCGCCGAGCTCGCTGAGCGATTCGTAGTCGAGCGGCACATTCAAATGCTGACGAGGAATACAACCGCCGGACGGGCCGCCGAGCTGAGCGGCCTTGAACGGCTTGTTGTTCACGATGCCGCCGCCGATATCGTAAATCAGTTCGCCGAGCGGCGTGCCGACCGGCACTTCGACCAGACCTGTATTACGCACCGCACCGGCCAGCGCGAACACTTTGGTGCCTTTGCTCTTTTCGGTGCCGAACGAGGCATACCACGCCGCACCCTTGCCGATAATGGCCGGCACGTTGGCGAAGGTTTCGACGTTGTTTAAAACCGTCGGTTTGCCCCACAGCCCTTTCTGCGCCGGAAACGGCGGGCGCGGGCGCGGCTCGCCGCGCTTGCCTTCAATGGAAGCCATCAGCGCGGTTTCTTCACCGCAGACAAACGCGCCGGAACCCATGCGGATTTCGAGGTTGAAGGAAAAGCCGCTGCCGAGAATGTTGTTGCCGAGCAGTCCGTGCGCGTTGGCGTCGTCAATCGCCTTCTGCAGACGGGCGACGGCCAGCGGATATTCGGCACGCACATAAACATAGCCTTGCGATGCGCCGATGGCATACGCGCCGATAATCATCCCTTCGATCAGGCTGTGCGGATCGCCTTCAAGTACGCTGCGATCCATGTAAGCGCCGGGATCGCCTTCGTCGGCGTTGCAAAGCATGTAACGCTGGTCGGCCGGAGTCTGGCGGGTGAAATTCCATTTCATCCAGGTCGGGAAGCCCGCGCCGCCGCGGCCGCGCAGTCCGGAGCCTTTCATCTCGTTGATCACATCGTCGGCGGTCATACCATCGAGGACTTTGCCAAGCGCCTGATAGATGCCGGCGGCGAGAGCATCATCAATACTTTCCGGATCAATCCGTCCGCAGTTGCGCAGAACGATCTTGGTTTGTTTTTTGAAAAAATCGATGTCATCGATGCAGGCGACGGCTTTGCCGCCTTTGGCGTCGCGGGCAACAAGCCGGTCGATAACCTTTCCGCCGACGGCGTGCGCCTTGATGATTTCGGCGGCGTCTTCGGGTTTAACGCGCTGGTAGAAGGTCATGTCGTCAACCATCAGCATGACCGGCCCTTCGGCGCAGAGACCCATACAGCCGACAGCGGTGACGTTTACCTTGCCAGCCAGTTTTTGCTTAAGCACTTCATCGCGCAGCGCGGTGATGACTTTGTCGGAACCGGAGGCAAGACAGCCGCCGCCCGCGCAGACCAGAATCTGTTTTACACCTTTAGGCGCGGTGTGTTCCTGCGGAATTTTGCGCAGTTCTTTCACAGAAGAAATGATTGTTTTGGCGGACGCGATCATTGGGCGCCTCCTTTCTCGCCGGCGGCGTAGGCTTTAAGCAGTTCACCGACTTTGGATGGTTTCACACGCTGGTGAACATCGTCGTTAACCATAATCACCGGAGCGAGGCCGCAGGCACCGAAACAGCGACCGACATCGAGAGAGAAAAGACGGTCTTCGGTGGTTTCACCGACATCTATACCGAGCTGTTTTTTCAGAGCGGAGAGCACTTCTTTGCCGCCGCGCACATAACAGGCGGTTCCAAGACAGGCGCGTACAACGAACTTGCCGCGCGGCACCGTGGAAAAAAAGGAGTAGAAGCTGACCACGCCCGCCACTTCGCTGTAGGGCTTGTTAAAGGAGGAACTGATTTTTTTCAGCACGCCCTCCGACAGGTAACCGAACCGGCCCTGTGCAATCTGCAAGGCGGGAATCAAACCGCCGGGCTTATCGCGGTACTCCTTGAGAATCTCCTCGAGTTGCAGGGCCATTTTCTCCTCGGACAGGAGCTCCGAACATGCACAACAGGTCGCGTTTTCCGCCATGGTTACCTCCGTGTTTTGCAAATAGGTGCTGAAATTCATTCGTATGATACACGAAAGACACCTGCATCTAAAGCCGAATTCCATGAATCGGGAAGATTTTACATACTGAGGTGTTGGAGCGGCGAATTTTTTATATAAACTGTCTTTATGAAAACTATTGGAGCCCATGTCAGTGCAAGCGGCGGAGTTGAAAATGCACCGCTTAATGCCAAGGCCATCGGCGCAAACGCCTTTGCGCTGTTCACGAAAAACCAGAAACAATGGGCCGCCGCCCCGCTCACGAAGAAAAGCTTTCAGGATTTTGCAAAGAACTGTGCGGAGGCTTTTACCGCCGCACAGATTCTTCCGCACGACAGTTATCTGATCAACCTCGGCCATCCTGAAACCGAAGGACTCGAAAAATCACGCACGGCGTTTCTGGATGAAATGCAGCGCTGTGAACAGCTCGGGCTCGACCGGCTCAATTTTCATCCCGGCAGTCATCTCGGCAAGTGTTCAGAAAACGAGTGTATCGCGCTGATCGCCGAGTCGATCAACATCGCGCTGGCAAAAACCAAAGGCGTCACCGCCGTCATTGAAAATACGGCAGGACAAGGTTCAAATATGGGATTTCGTTTTGAACAGCTCGCCGGAATAATCGAACGGGTCAAAGACAAAAGCCGCGTCGGCATCTGCATCGATACCTGTCACACCTTTGCGGCGGGTTACGACCTGCGCACGGAAAAGGCGTTTACCGCGACCTTCGAAGAATTCGGAAAAACGGTCGGCTTCCAGTATTTGAAGGGGATGCACCTGAACGATTCCAAAAAAGATCTCGGTACACGGGTTGACCGCCACGAATCGCTCGGCAAAGGATTTATCGGCATCGACTGTTTCAAATTTCTGATGGCCGACGACCGCTTCAACGGTATTCCGCTGATTCTGGAAACGCCCGACCCGGCCATCTGGGCCGACGAAATCAAACTGCTCCGCAGCTTTGAAGCAGGCTGAGCCTGCACCCGCTTGCTTTCCAAATATTGGAAAAATTAACCGCGGATGAACACGGATATCTCTGGCAAAAAAATAGCTGAAACGCGACAGTTCCAATGCTTGAGAAAATTATTTCAAAAGCAACTGGAGGAAAGCCGCGCGCAGCGCGGGAACGGTGAATGAGTCCGTTTCGATTTCGGTGAAACGGCGTCCGATCTGGTCGGGATGATGTGAATCCGAGAACCGGACGACGGGCCAGCGCCGGGCGATTTCCGGATCAATTTTCCCGACCACCTCGACGGCGTCGTACGGCAGGTCGGGCAGAAATCCAAGGTGCGAAATTGCCCCGCACATCGGGCGGTCAATATGCGACGGGATGCAAAGCGCTCCGGCATTCAGCGCCATCGGAACGAGGTCGAAAAAAGATATGTCCGTACCGATGTTCAGCAGCTTTTCGGCAAAGTGTGTCACTTCGCCGTCAACGGTAACGACGGGCTGATCGCCGAAAAGTTCCGGATCGGCGGGCCGGTTTGGGAGATGTCCGTAGATCATACGTCCGAAGCTGAGCGCACGGTCCAGTTCATCAAAAATACACAGAACATGAACTTCTTCGGCGGTGGATGCTTCGAGCCCGTAAAGGCACGCCATCCCGGCTTCGGCGCAGGCCTGCTGAAAAGCAGGCAGATTCTCGGTACAGCTGTGGTCGGTGAGTGCAATGCAATCGATTCCGGCGGCTTTGGAGCGCGCGACGATGGTGCGCAGCGACATCTCAAGAGAGGCGCACGGCGAAAGGCAGGAGTGAATATGGAAATCAATCCGGGCTCTCATTTGAAACCTGAAACTTGAGACCTGAAACTTGAAAATGTGATTTCCCCGGCATGAATTTTCTCCACTCCAGAACTAAAATTTCATGCTTCGAGTTTCACTCGCCGAGTGCCTTGGCCAGCGCACAGGTGGTTTCGTACTGACTGCCGGAAGAAACGAAGACAGCGATATTTTCTTTGGCAGCCGTTTCCAGCACATCGGGTGCCGCTGTTCGCCCGTGGCAGAAGATGACCGCCGGAGCGCCGGTGAACGAAGCGACGGCGATTGTGTTTTTGTGGGCCTGAATGGTGATCAGTGCGTCGCCGTCTTTGATGTGCGCCATGACGTCGCTGAGCAGGTCTGAGGTGTAGCCGCCGGTAATTTCGACATCACCGGAAGCAGGCTGCACACATTGAAGTCCGGGGAATATCAGTTCACTTGCTTTCATCGGATGGTTTCTCCTGAAGGTTTAGATTGATGATCGCTTTGACCATCGTCCCCATGTCTACGCCGGATTGAATGGCGAATTCATCGGAAAGCCGTTTGGTGTTCGGGAGACCCATACCGGCCCCGAAACCCTGCGAGCGAATCCAGTCGCTGGCGGTAGAATAACCTTCGGTCATCGCCTGATCGACATCAGGAATACCTGGACCGAAATCGTTGGCGGTGATACGCGCGTGATTGCGGTCAACGTAAAGTGTAAGTGTACCGCCGTAAGAGTGCGCGATGATGTTGATTTCAAGTTCGTAGCAGGCCACGGCGGCGCGCCGGATAATTCTCGGGGCAACACCGCGCGCCTGCAACTGCTCACGGAGTTCCGCCGCGGCTTTCCCGCCGGTTTCGAAATCGTAGCGGGCGAGCCGGTATATGCGGTAGAAAATGCAGGTTTCCGAAGTGGCCGCCGGCGTGATGCGGCCGCTCTCCGTTTCGATGGCATCAAGCTGACGTGAAAGTTCCTGGATCAGCGCCATGTTGATGTTGCGCAGTGTGACCATGCCGGTCAGTTCATTGTCACGGTTTACCACCGGAAAGCGCCGGTACGGAAATTTACTGAAAGCAGACATGGCGATGGAGAGCGGCTGCTCTTCGGACAACGTGCGCACACCGGTCGTCATGTGATTGGATACCGGATCCTGCATCCAGCCCTGTTCATAGGCATTCATAATGTCATGAACACTGATGAGGCCGAGGACATGCTTGTCGTCCACAACCGGCACCCCGCTGATGGAATTGCTTTTCATAATGGCCTGCACGTCGCGCATGGTGCAGGTTCTGGTAACGGCAAAAACTTTGCGGGTCATGACGTCGCGGATCTTCAGGTTGCCCGCCAGCTCCTGAATGCGCAGGGACATGTCTTCTGCCGGCTGGGGTTGCGGCACCGGACTCATGCAGACTCCATCAGTTGCCCGAGACGGACACAGGATTCGAATTTCGGCAGCGGCGTGTAGAAAAGCGGAAGACCCTGCTTGGCTGCGATTTTCCCGAGCGTACCGGAAACGTGCCTGCGGTTGACGAGGACAACAGCAACGGCCCCCAGCACCTCGGCGGTGCGCAGCACCTGATCGGAAAGCAGCGAGGTAATCAGAAGAATGTTTTCGCCGTCGGTCATCAGAATATCGCTGATAAGGTCGGAGGCGAATATTTTTTTTATCTCGCGCTCTTCCCAGCCGGACGGCGCATTTATTGTTTTGGCATTCAACGCTTCAATCAGCGGTTTAAGTTTTTTCATTTAGATTCATCGCCGGCCGGAGCCGCACTTTCAGCAAAATGGATTTGATAAAATATATTTTCAATCTCCTGCTCTACATTGATGTTCTGAATTAAAAAGTTTTCCGAACTGCGCAAAGAAAGCGGAGCAAAATTGATGACGCCTTTGATACAGGTTTTTTTCAGAGAATCAATAATGGACTGCGCCGAAGACTCCGGCACAGTCAGCACCGCCACCTGAATACCTTTCTCGGCAATAAAATCTTTGATTTTGCTGATATGCAGAATCGGTATCGGCGCGGCCTCGTCTAAAACGGCCGGGTCACTGTCAAATCCGGCGGCAACGCGGATTCCAACCCTTGGAAAGCCATTGTAATTCATCAGCGCGCGCCCCATTTTACCGCATCCGATAATGATGATTTTTTGCTTCCGGTCTTTGCCTAAAATGACATTGAGTCGCTCGATAAGATCTCCCATGGGATAACCGCCGCGTTTGTTGCCGGTCAACCCGAACATGGAAAAATCCTTGCGCACCAGCGACGGCGAGACCCCGACCGCATCGGCGAGATTGTCGGAGAAAACCCGGACAAAACCGAGTCCTTTCATTTTCTGCATCACATCCCGGTATTTGAGCAGACGTTCTATAACGGCCGATTGATTTTTCATTACCCCTTCCTGTGTTTTTGTTATAAAATTCACATGTTTTTATAAATTACGGAATTTTAATGTCAATATTATTATCAGCACCGGGTTTTAAACGCCTTTTTTATCACAAATTTAGTTGAACCGTTTTTATGAGGGAGTACGATTTGCGCTCAATTTTGGAGGATCCCATGCCTAAGAAAAAACTGCCGGCCGAACTGATCAGCTTTATCAATGAGTGGAAAAACAAACAGGGCAACCTGATTATGGTGCTGCACCAGGTGCAGGAACATTACGGTTACATCCCGCGTGAAGTCGCTTTCGAAGTAGCCGATCTGCTGGATGTGCCGGTCGCTAAAATCTACGGTGTCATAACGTTCTATCATCTCTTCAAACTCACAAAACCCGGACGGAACCGGATTGCGGTCTGCATGGGCACCGCCTGCTACCTCAAAGGCGGCGAAGACATCATTCTCGAACTGGAACGTCAGCTTGGTGTCGGCCTCAACGCCGTTACGCCGGACGGTGAATTTTCCATGGAAGCAGTCCGCTGTATCGGATGCTGCGGTCTGGCTCCGGTTCTCACCGTCAACGGTGAAGTGTTCGGAAGCGTAAAAGTTGCGCAGCTCAAAAAGATTGTGGATCAGGCCCGGAGCAAGTAGTGCATGCGACCTTATGTGATCTGATGACGGATATTATTCAGAATGCCGTCGAAGCAGATGCCACGGTGATTGAACTGACGATCCGTGAAACGGAAGAGCTTGTTGAGTTTGAAGTGAGAGATAACGGCAAAGGCATGAATAGCGAAATACAGGCCAGAGCAATCGACCCGTTCTACAGCGACGGACGCAAGCATGCGCACCGCCGCGTGGGACTGGGCCTGCCCTTTCTGTTCCAGACTGCTGAAGCCGCCGGAGGTGCAGCCTCCATTGAATCGCAGGAAGGCTGCGGAACCGTGATCCGTTTCCGTGCGGAAGCGCAGCATGTGGATATGCCGCCGTTCGGTAACTTCGCAGGCACGGCGGCGATGATGTTGTCGTTACCGTCTGACGGTGAAATGAAGATTACGAAAATGCTGAACGGCGAAAGTTATACGATTTCCCGCAGTGAACTGAAAGACGCGCTGGGCGATCTGCACAGCGCCGGAAGTCTGAAGCTGCTCAAAAACTATATCGCCTCACAGGAAGAAGATTTAAGAAAGGCAGGATAAACGATGGCAAAGTTGACACTGGATGATTTGCGCAAACTGCGCGACGAAAAGAAAAAAACCATGACCCAGCGCAGTGCTGAGGGCAAGCGGGCGGAAGTGATAATCGGCATGGGAACCTGCGGCATTGCCGCCGGCGCGAAAGCGGTATTTGACGCCTTCCTTGATGAAATGAGCAAGGCCGGCATTGAAGATGTGACCATCAAACAGACGGGCTGCATGGGTCTCTGCTTCTCCGAACCGACCGTCGAAGTGATCTGTGACGACATGCCGCATGTAGTCTACGGAAACGTTGACGACAAAACCGCACGCCGCATCGTGCGCGAACATCTGGCCGGCAAAGCGCTGGTGGGCGATCATATTTTCGACAAACCTTCTACCGACATCATTAAAAACGCAGGTAAGTAATCATGGCATACAAAAACTACATTCTGGTATGCGCGGGCACCGCGTGTGAATCCAATAAAGGCAAAGCCCTCTATGAGGCGCTCGAAAAAGAAATCAAGGCCGCCGGCGTGGATACGGAAGTTCAGCTGGTTAAAACCGGCTGCTTCGGTTTCTGCGAACAGGGTCCAATTGTAAAAATCCTGCCCGACGAAAGTTTCTACGTTAAAGTCGGTCCGAAAGACGCGCATGAAATCGTCGCGGAACACATCGTCAAAGGCCGCAAGGTTGAACGTCTTCTCTATAAAGAAAAGAATCAGGAGAACGATCCCCGCTCCAACGACATCAGCTTCTACCGCAAACAGCTCCGTATCGTTCTGCGCAACTGCGCCGTCATCAACCCCGAAATCATTGACGAATACATCGCCCGCGACGGTTACGCCGCGCTTGAAAAAGCGCTCTTTGAAATGACGCCCGACAGCGTGGTGCAGGAAATTCTTGATTCCGGTCTGCGCGGCCGCGGCGGCGCGGGGTTCCCGACCGGCCGCAAATGGATGTTCACCAAGAACACACCGGCCGACCAGAAATATATCGTCTGCAACGCCGACGAAGGCGACCCGGGTGCCTACATGGACCGCAGCGTGCTCGAAGGCGACCCCCATTCCGTTCTCGAAGCCATGTCGATCGCCGGATACACCGTCGGCGCCAGCAAAGGCTTCATTTACATCCGCGCAGAATATCCGCTGG
>JBAZTQ010000112.1:0-9831 GCA_041661845.1 Kiritimatiellales bacterium
GCTACACCGTTCCAGCGCGGCTGCTGAAGCCCGGAAAGAACCATGTCGCCATTTGCGTTTATAACAACAAGCGCACCGGAGGTTTTCTTCCTCCCAAAGCGAAAGAAGCCGATTCCGCCGAAACAGTCGGCCCTTTCAGCAGCGAAGCGATCGGCGGGACACACAGCGGCTTCACGGTCGGCGGAACCGGCTGGTACCGCAAACATTTCAAGGTCGATGCGGCCGACGCCGGCAAACATCTTGAAATTCTCTTCGGCGGCATTTATATGAACAGCGATGTCTGGATCAACGGACAGCACCTCGGATTCCACCCTTACGGCTACACCAGCATCTATTACGATCTGACACCGCACATCAAGCCCGGCGCGGATAATGTCATCGCCGTTCGCGTGCGGAACGAAGGCGTTACCAGCCGCTGGTATCCCGGCAGCGGAATTTACCGCAATGTCTGGCTGACCAAAACCTCACCGACCCATATCCGCCGCTGGGGCGTGCGCATCCTGACTCCGGAAGCGAACGAACAGGAAGCAAAAGTGGTTCTGAATACCGAGATTGAGGGTGACAGTAAAAACTGCGCGCTGCGAATCAGTTTGGTGGACGAGAACGGCAAAACCGTTTCTGAAGGAAGCGCAAAGGTAACCGGCGCAACGACTCCGCTAACGCTGACCGTAAAAAATCCAAAACTCTGGTCGGCGGATCATCCTTATCTTCACACGGCAAAAGTGCAGCTGGTTCGCGGCAAGGATGTGGTTGATGAGGTTGCGGAAACTTTCGGTATCCGCACCGTCGCCTATTCGGTGGACAAGGGACTTCAGATCAATGGCAAGACCACCAATATGTGGGGCGGCTGCGTTCACCACGACAACGGACTGCTGGGCTCGGCGGCCTTCGACCGCGCCGAATACCGCAAGCTGGAGATCATGAAGCAGAACGGCTACAACGCGGTGCGCGCCGCGCACAATCCGATGAGCGACGCTTTCTACGCTGCCTGCGACCGGCTCGGCCTGCTGGTGCTGGACGAAGTGTTTGACATGTGGGATGTGAAGAAAACGCCGCAGGACTACGGCGCTGAAACCTTCCGGGAATGGCATGACCGCGATCTTGAACTCTGGCTGCGGCGCACCCGGAATCATCCGAGCATCGTCATCCGGAGCCTCGGCAATGAGATCGGCAACCGGGAAAAGAGCGAAGACGGACTTTATAATATTCTCGCGGAGATGAAGACCGAGGTCGCGAAATGGGATCCGACCCTTCCGGTAACGGGCGGAACGGCGCAAGCCTTCGACCGGTATAAATACCTCGGGCTTTACGACGTCAAGGGCTACAACTATCGCGAAGACAAAATTGATGCGAATTACAAAATCCATCCTGAATGGATTGTCATCTGCACGGAATCCTTTCCGAGCGGAAACGCCCAGCTGAACACCTGGAACTTTGTCAATGACCGCCCGTGGGTCACCGGCTCGTTTGTCTGGAGCGCTTTTGAATATATCGGCGAGAGCTGGTCCGGACAGGTAACGCTCAACGGCGACGAAACCGGATGGCCGTCTTACGCCGCCGCCTGCGGATTGATCGACATCACCGGCATTCCCAAAGGCGGGCAGCTTTACCGCAACGTCATCAACAACACCAGTGACATTGAAATCCTGATTCTTGAGCCGCCGCCGGCCGGACGTTCCTACCAGAATAAACCTTGGTCCTGGCCGAAAGAATATCCTTACTGGGGCTGGGATGGCCTTGAAGGAAAACCCATGGAAGTCAAAGTGGTGAGCCGCGCGCCCGAAATGCGCCTGAAACTCAACGGCAAAGTCGTCGGCACAGGAACTACTTCCAAAGACAGTATTTCCAATGTGTTCAAAGTTCCTTATGAACCGGGCGAACTGGTTGCCGAGGGATTAAAAGACGGCCAAGTCATTTGCAGCAAAACACTGACCACACCCGGCAAACCGGTTGCGCTCCGGCTGACCAGCGACCGCTCGCCGATCACCGCCAACCGCACAGACCTTGCTTTTGTGAGCGTTGAAACGGTCGATGCCAACGGCCGGCCGGTCATGGCCGGACGCCATAAGGTGCGCTATACAGTGGACGGTGCCGGAACGCTGGAAGCCTGCGGCAGCGGACTTCATACCGATGTCTACGGCTTCCGCAATCCCGGCAACGGCACGACCTGGCGCGGACGTTCGATGGCCATTCTCCGTCCGAGCGGAACGCCCGGCGAAATCCGCCTCACGGTGGAATCTGACGATTTCCCGCCGGTACAATTGAAATTGCCCGTTCAGAAATGATGAAGGAGTCCTCATGAAAATGCAAAATTCTGCGCACCTGCCGGTGTCGTTACTGGCTTTAGTTTCATTTGTTTTCGCTCTCAATGTCTTCGGCGGAAGCGAAGCTCCTGCCAAACTTGACCTCTCCGGGCCTTGGCAATTTCATTTCGACCGGGACGATGCGGGCGTAAAGGAAGCCTGGTTCAACCGTCCGCTCACCGAGACCATCACACTGCCCGGTTCCACCGACGAAGCCGGTAAAGGGAAAGCTAACGGACCGGCACTGGGACAGAGCGGACGGCTTATGCGCGCCTTCGAATATGTCGGGCCGGCCTGGTACCAGCGCGAGGTCGATGTGCCCGCCGGATGGGACGGAAAACAGATCCGTCTGTTTCTGGAGCGCGCCCACTGGGAAAGCCGCCTCTGGATTGATGATAATGAAATCGGAATGCAGGACAGTCTCAGCGTGCCGCACGAGTTCGACCTGACCGGCAGGCTTACGCCCGGACACCACCGACTGACGTTACGGGTGGACAACACGATTAAAATCAAAGTCGGCCAATGGGCCCACAGCGTTTGCGATGAGACGATGGGCAACTGGAACGGAATCATCGGACGCATCGAGCTGCAGGCTTTCGATCCGGTCTTTTTGGAAAATGTCCGCGTCGGCAGCGACCTGACGAAAAACATTCTCTGGGTGGACGGCATTATCCGCAACTCAGATGCAGGCGCGGTTACTTGCGTGGTGCGGACAAAAGCCGGTGCGCCGGTTCTGCTGCAAGGGCGTACTGAAATTGCTGCCACAAATTCTTTCCGCATGGAACTGCCGCTCGGCGGCAAGCTGGCACTCTGGGACGAGTTCACGCCCAATCTGTATCTCGCTGAGGTATCCCTCGCAACCCGCGCCGGAACGAATACGGTTGCGGTTCCGTTCGGCGTGCGCGAATTCGCCGCGCATGATCAGCAGTTTGTCATCAACGGGCGCCCGACATTTCTGCGCGGCAACCTCACCGGCGGCGAGTTTCCGCTCACCGGACATTTCCCGATGGATGAAGCCGGCTGGGAGCGCGTCATCCGTGTCATGAAATCCTACGGGCTGAACCACCTGCGGTTTCATTCGTTCTGTCCTCCCGACGCAGCCTTTGAGGCGGCGGACCGGCTCGGTTTTTATTTCAGTCCGGAAGGACCGTTCTGGGGCAAGTTCAAAGGCGATTCACCGGAAGGACGGTTCCTGCATGACGAAGCGATGCGCATGATCCGCCAATACGGCAATCATCCGTCTTTTGTGATGATGGGGCTGGGCAACGAGATCGGCGGGGACAATCCGTTTTACAGCAGCATCCTGCGCGAGCTGAAGCAGACCGATCCGCGACGGCTTTACACCTGCGATGTCAACGAGCCGCCGGGAAGCCCGGAGCCGGGCAAACGCAAATCACCCATTGCCGACTGCGATTTCTTTGTCACCCGTCACACAGAAAAGGGCGCGCTGCGCCTTCCCAACCTTGACCGTTTCAACAAGCCGCTCGCCACGGACGGCACCGACTTTGACTACGCCGAAGCCGCGAGCGTGATTCCGATGCCGCTGGTATCCCACGAACTGGGACAGTGGGCGGTACATCCCTCCGGTGCGGAAATTCCGAAATACACCGGCGTGATGAAGCCGTATAACATCATGTTCTTCCGCGATCTTCTCAACGCCCGCGGCATGGGAGAGCAGGCGGGAATGATCGGCAGGGCCGGCGGACGTCACGCGTGGCAGTTCTACAAGGAGGATATGGAAATCTGTCTGCGCACGCCGAAGTTCGGCGGCTTCCAGCTGCTCCAGCTTCAGGATTTCCCCGGACAGGGCGACGCGCTCGTCGGCATGCTGGATGCATTCTGGGAAACCAAAGGCATTCTGACTCCGGAGGAATTCCGCGGTGTGTGCTGCGAAACCGTTCCGCTGGCACGGATGAGCAATTTTGTCTGGACGAGCGATCAGATGTTCGAAGCGAAGATCGATGTAGCCAACTACGGCCCGGCGGAATTCAGGCTGTCAAAAGTGAACTGGCAGCTCGCCGGTGCGGACGGAAAATTCAAAAAGAAAGGCGTTCTTGCGCCGGTTGACATCAAGCAAGGCACGGTGACGCACGCGGGCAGAATCCAGTTGCCGCTTTCGGCGCTGACGCAGGCGGCGCAGCTGAAACTGGTTGTGGGCATCGAAGGCACGAACTACCGCAACGAATGGCCGGTCTGGGTTTATCCGGCGAAAGTCGCAACGGAGGCTCCGAAAGATATTCTGGTCGCCAGCCGCTACGACGAGTCCGTCAAAAAGCGGCTTGCGGAAGGCGGCACGGTGCTGCTGACGCTTCCTCCGGACGCGAAGACCGACGGCATGCCCCGCATTCTGAACACGCGCTTTCAGCCGATGTTCTGGAGCTATCTCTGGCGCACGACCCGCAACGATTCCACGATGGGGCTGCTCTGCGATCCGGAAAATCCCGCCTTGAAGGAATTTCCCACCGACTTTTACAGCGGCTGGCAATGGGTCGAGCTGGCCAACAGTTCGCGCGCCTTTGTCATTAACGACACGCCGCCCGGTTACCGTCCCATCGTACAGGGCATTGACGATTTCCACCGTGCGTGGAAACTCGGCCACGTCATCGAAGGCCGCGTCGGACCGGGCCGCATTATTCTCAGCGGGTTCGACCTCACTACCGATCTGGATAAACGGGTTGCCGCCCGCCAGCTCCGGCGCAGCCTGCTCGACTACATGGCCGGCCCCGATTTCAAACCCTCCTTCGAACTGAACCTCGACCTTATCTTTGCACTGTCCCCGGCTTTTACCGGCGGGGTGGTTTCCGCGACAGATTCCGGCTCAGCCACCGGCGGAAAAAATTCCGGGGCCGGGAAAAAACAGGGCAAAAGTGCGCTCGATGTCGTTCAGGCGGAACTGGATCAGTTCGACAAAATGACCGGATCCACACGGGCCGCCAAGGGCGCGGCGGCGGCATTCGACCTGAATTGGAACAGCAAGTGGAACCTCGCCGGAGCCGGACTGCCGCAGGAAGTGCAGATTGATTTCGGTTATTCAGCCAAACTGGGCGGCCTGCTTTATGTGCCGCCGAAAGCCGACGGCATCCGTGCTTCCAAATTTGATGTTTACGTCAGTGACGATTCCGGACATTGGGGTGAACCCGTTGCCCGTTTCACCGCGAAGGAGCTTTCCGCCCGGGAAGTCACCTCGAAGTGGTGGTTCACCATCGTCTTTGATAAACCCTGTGCCGGCCGCTTTATGAAGATCGTTGTTCCTGACGATCCCGCCAACAGGAACGGGCTGCTGAGCGTCGGGGAATTCGAGCCGGTTTTTCACTGGTAAAAGGAAATAATGCCCATGAAAAAAATACTGTTCACAAGTCTGCTGCTTGCCGCAGGTTTTAATACGCGGGCGGCGCTGCCGCCGGAAATCGAAAACCCCGAATGCCTCGGCATCAACAAACAGCCGTATCATGCAACGCTGATGCCGTACGCGACGTTGAAACAGGCAATTGATGGCAAAAGGATGGAGTCGCCTTTCTGCCGGTTGCTTAACGGTACGTGGAAATTCAACTGGGTCAAGCACCCCGACGAGCGTCCGCTGGATTTTTATAAATCCTCGTTCGACGTCAGCGACTGGAAAGATATTCCGGTGCCGTCGTGCTGGCAGGTGCTGGGTTACGGCACACCCTATTACAAAAATTCCGGCTACGTTATTCAGAAAGATTTCCCGCGCGTTATGACGGAGCCGCCGAAAGATTACACCGCGTTCGTCGAGCGCAACCCGGTCGGCAGTTACCGCCGCGACTTCGATCTGCCGGCGGACTGGGCCGGACGCCGTATATTCCTTTCGTTCAGCGGCGTGGACAGTGCGTTCTTCGTCTGGATCAACGGCAAAAAAGTCGGCTACAGCGTCAACAGCCGCAACACGGCGGAATTTGATGTGACGCCGTTCGTCAAGCCGGGCCGGAACATGGTCGCTGTTGAAGTTTACCGCTTCAGTTCCGGCACCTGGCTTGAGGATCAGGACATGTGGCGGCTCTCCGGCATCTTCCGCGATGTCTATCTTTGGAGCGCACCGCAAGTCCACATCCGCGACTTCTTTGCACTGCCCGATCTCGACGCGCAATATAAGAACGCGTCGCTGGCCGTGACGGCGAAGGTAAAAAACTTCGGCGAACAGGCGGCCGCGGCAGACAAGCTGACGGCAACGGTTTATGATGCCGCCGGTAAAGCAGTGGCGCAGGCGGCGGGCGAAGTACCTGCGCTCGCGGCGGGCGCAGAGATGCCGGTGTTGATGATTCTGGCCGTAGCGAATCCGGCAAAATGGACCGCCGAAACGCCGAACCTCTACACGACGGTGCTGACGCTCGGTAAGAACAATGAAATCATTTCAACGCGTACCGGCTTCCGCAAGGTGGAGATCAAAGGCCGCGTTTATCAGATCAACGGCGTGCCGGTGAAACTCAAAGGGGCCAACCGCCACGAAATGGAGCCCGATACCGGGCACACCGTCAGCGAGGCACGGATGATCCGCGATATCGAAGTGCTCAAGCAGGGCAACTGCAACCACGTCCGCACCTGCCACTATTCCGACGACCCGCGCTGGTACGAGCTGTGCGACCGGTACGGCATCTATCTATGCGCCGAAGCAAACGTCGAAAATCACGGCGATGGATCCATGTCATACCGCAAGGAAACGGAATCCGCGTATGTAGATCGCAATGTGGCAAATGTTGAAAACTTTAAAAACCACGCTTCGGTGGTAATGTGGTCGCTCGGTAACGAAGGCGGTTCCGGTCCGAATTTTGTAACGGCGCTTAAGGCAGTCAAGACGCTGGATACCTCGCGCCCGACCCATTATCAGGGCTTCGGTGTCGGCGACAAAAACCCCGCCGATGTGGACAGCCACATGTACGCGCACTGGATCAAGACGGAAGAGATTGCAAAAGACCCGAGCTTCACCAAGCCGTTTTACCTGTGCGAATACGCTCACGCGATGAACAACTCAATGGGTTCGATCGGCGAATACAACGACATCTTTGATAAGTATCCCGAGCTGATGGGCGGCGCGATCTGGGAATGGCAGGATCAGGGCCTGTGGAACCGGCGCGACACGAACCGTGTTTTCCTTGCGTACGGCGGCGGCTTCGGCGAAGTGCCGAACAACCACTACTTCATCCATAAAGGTGTGGTTTTTGCCGACCGCTCGCCCAAGCCGCACTATCCGGAAATGAAGAAAGCGTATCAGTGGATCGCCATCGGCGAAGACGACCTCGCTGCCGGCAAGGTGAAGATCCGGAATAAATATGCCTTCATTTCACTCGGCGGTTTCACAGGGGAATGGAGCGTGACAGGCGACGGACAGGAAATCGGTCGCGGTACTTTGCCGAAACTCAATATCGCTCCCGGCACGGAGCAGACCGTTACGCTGCCGTTGCCGAAAATTGCCGCCAGACCGGGCGTGGAATATTTCCTGCGCGTCTCGTTCAAACTGGCGCACGACGAACTGTGGGCCAAGGCCGGGCATGAAGTCGCCCGGCAGCAGTTCAAACTGCCTGCCGCTACGCCTTCACCGGTTGCCGACATTTCGGCGATGAAGCCGGTCACGCTGAAACAGGACGGCTCTGTGATTTCCGTTGCCGGTAACGGTTTCGCGGTCACGTTTGACAAAATCACCGGCTTTATCAGCGCGCTCGAACGCGACGGCATCAACCTGCTGACCGCCGACGGCGGGCCGCGACTGCACCTCTGGCGCGCGGCGCATAAAACAGACGATATGTGGGCCTTCAACGAATGGCAGCGCTACGGACTGATCGAGCCGCAGTGGAAAGTGGTGAATATTTCCGCGCAGCAGGCCGGCCCCGCTGCGGTGCGCGTCACCGCCTCGCTTGAACTCAACGGCTCCGGCAACCTCCTGATCAGCCACTCCGCCGCTTACACGATTTACGGCGACGGTTCGATTGCGGTGGACAACAGCGTCATTCCGCAGGGCAAAAAAATTCCGTTCGCGCGGCTCGGCGTACGCCTGCTGCTCGATCCGAAGCTTGACCGGTTCGCTTACCTCGGACGCGGCCCGATGGAAAACTATGCCGACCGCAAGCGCGGTTCCGACGTCGGTCTCTACAGCAGCACCGTGCGCGGCAATATGACGCCTTACGCCAAGCCAATGGAATGCGGCAACCACGAAGATGTGCGCTGGGCGGCCGTCAGCGGGCAAGGACTTCCCGGACTGATGGCGCAGGCTGAAGCCGGCAGTGTTCTGCAAGCCGGCGTGCTGCCGTACACCGATGAGCAGATGGAGCCTGTTGAGTACACGGTTGATCTGCCGCCGGGCAAAGCGAGCGTACTGGTGCTGGCTGCCAAGACGACCGGCGTAGGTTCCGCCAGCTGCGGCCCGCTTCCGGCGGATGAGTATATTGTCTGGTCAACACCGGCGACCTTCAGCTACGTCCTGCGCCTGCTGCCTGCCTCTGCGAATCTGCCGCAGGCCGGCCGCGTGCAGGTTCCGGCGAACCGCGTCAAACCGGTGCTCGCCGTGCGGGATACCGGCGGCGACGTCACGCTGTCCAGCGATACTGCCGGTGCGAAAATAGAATATGCGGTTGGCGGTGCGGCGTGGCAGACGTACACCGCGCCTTTCAAACTGACGGAGGCGGCGCAGGTCGCTGTCCGCGCTAACGCGGCAGGGATGAGCGGTTATGAAACGGTTATTCCGTTCAACAAGCTTGATCACCGGCTCGGCTGGAAAATTTCCGTCAGCAGCGCCCAGCCGGACGAGGGCGATCCCGCCAACGTGCTGGACGGGCAGAACGGAACTTTCTGGCACTCGCGCTGGTCGAAAAACCCTGCGGCGTATCCGCACTGGCTCATCGCGGACTTCGGACGTCCGCTCACGATCACGGCGGTCACCTGTCTTCCGCGGCAGGGCAAGAACAGCAACGGCCGTATCAAAGATTTCGAAATTTATCTGAGCGACGACGGCAAACAGTGGGGCAAACCGGTTGCCGCAGGCTCATTCAAAAACACCGAAGCGGAGCAGATCGCCAAACTCGCCGAACCGGTCTCCGGCCGGTATATTAAATTTGTCGCCCTGAGTGAAGTGACAGGCCAGAAGTTTGCCTCCATGGCGGAGTTCGACGTGATCTCTGCGGAATAATTTCAGGAGAAAATATGAAGCCATCGTCAGCGATCCCCGTTTTCACAGCTGCCGCCGCTTTGTCCGGCGCGGCGGCAGATCAAGCGGCGCAGGTTCCGAACATTGTTTTTATTTATGCCGACGACCTTGGTTTCGGTGATCTCGGCTGCTACGGCGCGACGGCGGTGAGCACGCCGAACGTGGATCGTCTTGCCGGCGAGGGGCTGCGTTTCACCGGCGGCTATTGCTCGTCTGCCACCTGCACGCCGTCACGCTATTCGCTGCTGACCGGCGAATATGCCTTCCGTAAAAAAGGCACGGGCGTGCTGCCGGGTGACGCCGCGCTGATTATCGAGCCGGGCCGCGCCACCCTGCCCTCGATTTTGAAACAGGCCGGTTACAGAACCGGCATCG
>JBAZTQ010000113.1:0-9736 GCA_041661845.1 Kiritimatiellales bacterium
TTGATATCGACCTTGCAGCTCAGCGCGGCGAGCGAGTCTTCCAGCGCATCGCGGATTTTGGCGCTGCCGCCAGCCACACAGCACGAACCCAGTCCGATGCGCACTTCGCCTTTCGATACGCCCTCTTCCGACATTTGGAAACTGCGCGGCGTCCGGTTGGCTTCGTTCTCCAGAAAATCGGTAAGCATGTTCGACACGGTGTCCGTGCGCACATGGCCGTAGGTCACTCCGTCGATCTGCACCGCCGGTGCCAGCGTGCAGCAGCCGAGGCACGCCACTTTTTGAACCGTAAAAATTCCGTCGGCCGCGGTGTCGCCGGTTTTGATCCCCAGCTCTTTCATGACAGAAGCGTATACCGCGTCAGCCCCTTTGACGTGGCAGGCCGTGCCGTCGCAAACGCTGATCATGTGCTTGCCGACCGGCGACCGGCGGAACTGCGAAAAGAAGGACGAGACGCCTTCGATCTGCGCCGGTGTAATGTCGCTGATCGCGCAGATGCGCCGCAGCGCCGCTTCCGGAAGATATTTAAATTCCTTCTGCACCGCCTGCAGAATCGGAATCACCTTATCTTCGCCGCGGCCAAGTTCCGCGACGATCCGATCCACTTCCTGAATGTTTATTTCGTCGTTCATTTTCCAACGCAGTAGAGATTTTCGTCGCCGCGGATGTAGATGCGGCCGTCCATGAAGGCCGGTGTGGCGTGGACGGGTTCGCCCAGCGCAATGGTTCCGATTTCTTTATACTCCGGCGCCGCGCCGAAAATATGCACGACGCCGGCAACGTCAATGGCGTAGACACGGTCGCCGACCAGCACCGGTGACGAGCTGAATCCTTTATCGAATTCCTGTTTCCACTTCGCTTTCCCTGTCGCGGCATCGAGACAGACGACATCGCCCGCGGAAGTCGTGATGAAGAAAAGGTTTTCCGCCGCGACCGGACTGCTGATCTCCGGCAGATATTCGTCATACTGCCACAGAATTTCCGGTGTGCCGCCGGTCAGCTTCAACGCACTGGCCTGCGCATATTCGTTCGCCACAAAAATAATGCCTTTGCCGTTGTAAGCGGGCGACGGCGCGACTTCTCCGCCCAGACACTTGACCGTCCATATCTGTTTTCCGGTGGCCGGATCGTAGGCCGTCACATTCTGTTCATCATTGAGGATCAACTGTAGTCCGGCGGCGGTTTCGATCAGCGCCGGGCTCGACCAGGACATATGTGTACGCGGTGTCTGCCAGGCCGGATTTCCGGTCGCGCAATCGAACGCCATAACCGTTTGGGCATTTTCGTGGTCGTACTGCACAAACAGCCGCCGGCCGTCGGTGATCAGCGACGATCCCATGCCGTACGGATTTTTCGGAACGCCGATATTTTTCTGCCAGACCGGATTGCCGTCCAGATCAAACGCGACCAGTTCGCCCGTTGCAAAAACGGCAAATACGCGCTGCCCGTCCGTCGTCATCGTCGGCGCAGCAAAACCGGTATCTTCCGATACTTCGGGACGCGCGGCGGCGGTCTCCGCTTTCTTCGTCCACAACTGTGTGCCGGTATCGGCATCAAAACAGAAAACTTCCTGCCCTTCGTCGTCGGCACCCGACATGAAAATGCGGCGGCCCCAGACAATCGGCGAGTTGAATCCCTGAACCGGAATTTCACTCTTCCACAGTACGCCTTCGCCGGTTTTGACATCCCAACTGATCGGCGCATTCGTGAAATGTGCTACACCGTATCCGCCCGGTCCGCGCAGCGACGGCCAGTTACTGATCGATCCGTACGCGACCTGCACCGGCAACACTTCCGGAGCCTTTTGTGCGACCGGCGTCTTCGCCGGCCCGGCGGACTGCTTGAGCACAACCGCCAGATCGCTTTGCACCGCAAATGCCAAAAACAGCGCCGCCGCTGCCAGCAGAATTCCGGCACCTGCCAGCAGTTGCCGGAACAGCGCGTTGCGTTCGCCGTAATTTACCGGCGCGGTTTTTCCAATCCTTGGAAGCTCCGGTTTCCAAAGTCTGGAAAATTTCAGCGCGATGAAACAGACGGCTGCGCCGCCGAGCAGCAGCAGCCCGCCCAGGCGGCGCTGTTCCTGATTACTGAAGAAAGCGCGGCGCGCATAAAAATCAAACGTGCGCACCTGTTCAACCAGCGCCGCGCTGTCGCCGGTCGACACGGCGAGCTTCTCGCGCAGTTGTAAAAGTTGCGGATCGTTCAGCGGATCCATCTGCTGAATCCGCACGAAGTCGGCCATCAGCAGAATGCAAAGGATCAGCGAAAACAGCGCCGCCACCGTCGCCACACTTTGCGCCGCCAGTGCCAAAACCGGTCGTTGTTTAAACTCGTTCATAAATCATTCCTTCACCGGGCAGTATTTAAAACAGCGTCCGCAGCTGTAGCAGGTGCCGCGGTCGGGTTCATAGTCCGTGCGTTTCCGCACAACGGAAACGGCGATCAGCTTGCATCCGATGATGACGCCGATAAAAGCGCCGAGCCATTTTCCGCCGCGTCCGAATTTTTCTTTGAGCCCCACGGCTTCTGCATAAAGTTTTTCGTTAGGCGTGTCCGAGGCGCGGAAAGCAAACGACTCAATCGTCGTTCCTTTATAGCGGCCCAGCTCCTCGCCGGCAATTTGCTCGGCCAGCCGGACGGTCGAGTGCATCCGCGAGAGCGGCTCGCGCAGCAGACCGCCGGTACCGGCACCGATCACCGCAAGAACCGGCACCAGCAAAATCAGCAGACCAAGCCGCCGCGCGCCCCGGCTGCGGTTTTCCGGCGCCGCGGCGGATACCGGTTTGTTGATGGCGTTGTAGGGACACGAGCCGGCGCAAAGTCCGCACTGAATGCAATCCGCCGGTGTAATCGCGGCGTGGCGGCGCGAAAGTTTGGACGCCCAGTTCAGCAGTACACCGTAGGGACAGAGGAACCGGCAGTAAGGCCGCGCGACAAAGATGCCCAGCACCAGCATGATGCCGCCGACAATCAGCAGACTCGAAGTCGCGCCCATGCGGAA
This sequence comes from Kiritimatiellales bacterium, assembly GCA_041661845.1. GTDB lineage: Bacteria > Verrucomicrobiota > Kiritimatiellia > Kiritimatiellales > Tichowtungiaceae > Tichowtungia. Next base: position 3,002 of record JBAZTQ010000113.1, read on the forward strand.
GAAGCCGACGAACGGATCGTACTGACAAATGATGAAGCCCGAACCCAGCGCCACGGAAAGCATCGCCAGTCCGAGATAAATGTACGGAACAATCGAAAGCACTTTTTCAACCGCCAGCGGAACCTTGACCGGCTTGATCGCCACCGCCTCCTGAATGGCCCCGAGCGGACAGACCGCCGCGCAGAAAACGCGCCCGAACAGCAGCGCAAAAATCAGCGGCGCGGCGAAAAAGATCAGCACCGTGAGCGGTACGCCAAAGGAAGGATCGCAAAGTCCGGTCGCCACATTCTGTATCGAACCGACCGAGCAGACACAGCCGTTGCGCCAGAACCCGAAATAGAGCAGCGAAAACAGCGTGAGCAGAAAAATTTCACGGCGTTTGCGGCGCTTCAAAACAAAGATCGCGGCCAGCGTCAGCGCGGCCAGCAGTACGACAATGTCCCAGCCGTCCATCGCATTTGACGGCACGGGCGTATAAACCGGCGGATGTTTATAGCCCGAGGCAAACTCCGGCATCGGAAAGCGGAATTCGGCGAGCGCTGTCCCGCTAAAGAAGAACACGCCTGCTACGGCTTGTAGTCCCGCCTTTAGGCGGTTCGGCTGATGCGAGCCCGTTGAAGAGGAGCCGCCTAAAGGCGGGACTACATACCTTTTCATGAAATCCTCCGTTCCTGATTGGATTTCAGCAGATAGGGATCGGAGGCTGGCACACGCCGGAAAGCGTCGGACGGACAGGCGCGGGCGATGGAGCATTCGTTGCAGTTGACGCAAAGGTTGTGCTTCACCTGCAAGTAGAGCGAGCCGTTGCCGAACATGCCGCAACCTTTGACGCACTTGCCGCAGCCGATGCACAGCTTCTCGTCGACGGTATACTGGTAATAGGGATTTTCGATAAACTGGCGGCGCAGCGCCGCCGTCGGGCAGAGCTGGTTTTCCGCGCCGGTATTGCGCTCTTTGGCGTCAGGGCGGAGATACCCGCCGCACAGGTCGCAGTAGCCGCAGATGGAATAGGAGTGGAAACATTTTACCGCCGACATGGACAGCACGCAGTGCGTTGCGCAGCGTCCGCACTGGGTGCATTTCTCCGGATCGATCTGCCAGACAAACCCGTCTGATCCCAGCGGACAGACCCCGCCGTTGCCGGGCTTGCACGTGCCGCAGCGCCCGTTGCATTGATATTTGTTTTCCCGCGAAACCAGCAGGCCGCAGACTCCGGCGATACCGGCCAGCAGCGCGCCCCGTACGAGGTTTTTAATAAAATCCCGCCGTCCGGCCGTTTTCATTTTTTCTCCTCGAAAATCCGGACTTTGCCCCGGACGGGATCGAGCACATAGATCCGGCCCTGCCGGTCCGCCGCGACATCGAGACCCACAGTGCCCTCGTCAAACTGATCGGGAGCAGCGACTACGCAGCGCAGCGACCCGTCGATGTTGCATATTTTTACGCGCGGCACGCCTTTTTCGGCGGTGACGAATGAGCCGTCGGGCATAAGCGTAAAGTTCGCCGGATTGCAGCACCCGATAAAGCCGTCGATGGTGAAGGAACTTTTCGCCCACGATGAAATCATCCGCCCGTCCGAAGTGTAATTTTCGAGCGCGTGATAGCCCGGATTGACGACCCAGAGCGAACCGTCGGTGCCGATATCGAGATCGAAAAACGGACTGGGAATATAGAACCCGCGCACGCCATTCGCCTCATCTTTCGCGCCGATCTCGAACGGCGAGCCGCCCGACTTGCCGTAGCGCAGAACACGACGGCCGCCCGCATCGGCGACATAGACATAGCGGTCATCCGCCGCGATGGAGGTCAGATAGGCTTTTTCGCCGGGCGACGGCCAAACCGATTTCTTCCAATCCTTGGAAAAAACTTCCACATGATCCTGCATACCGGCAAACAGCGTGCTGTCGTCATCCACCGCGAGGCAGTTCGGGGTTCCGGCGAGCGGACGGATTGTCCGATCCGGAAAAACTTCAACGCCGTTTTCTCCGCCGACATAAATTTTCCCGTCAGGCGCAATCGCCAGCGCGGAAAGTTTTTGAATCGTTGGAATAATCGGCGCGATCTCGGTATAGCGAATGAGCGCAGGGTCAACCTTGCGATAGTCATCGACAGGATAAGCAAAGCTCTGACCCAGTTCGGCGCGGTTCCCCATTCCAAAACAAATTCCGGTACCCGTCAGCAGCAGAAACCAACCTAAGCTTTTTTTACCGTTTTTCATTTTTCAGCTCCCATCTCAAGACACACCATCCGGGTCGAGTCGCGCAGCAGCATACGGGTTCCGGCCAGCGCGATCGGCCCCCAGGCATCCTGCCCGTCCAGCACTTTATGCTGCGCCAGCTGTTCATACCCGGTTCGGCTCGCGGCCAGCATGGTCAGCGTGCCGTCATCATCCAGTATAAAAAATTTGCCGTCCGCCATGAAAAACGGGCCGAGCCCGAAGCGGTGCGTCTTGCCGCTCGACCAGACCGGCTCGCCGCCCGCCGGATCGTAGCAGACAAACTGCTGTTTCAGCGCGCCGCCGTCTTTCGGCATGATGCCGTAAAGCAGGCCGTCGTACAAAATCGGTGTCTGCTGCTCGCAGGCCAGCCAGTCCTGCGGACCGGTGCGCGAAATTTCTTTGGCGGAAAAACCGTCGCCAGACTTATCGATCTGCACCATCAGACTGCCCGCGCCGTATCCGGCGGTGATGAAAATTTTATTTCCGGGAACCGGAACCGGCGACGGCGCGACAACCGACGCGCTCCACGGAATTTCCCACAGAACTTTTCCGCCGGGCGACACGCCGGTCATACCGCCGACGGCGGCGTAGACATACATTTTTTCGCCGTGCAGCGTCAGCGGCAGGATGGAGGAGTGCGACATCTTCCAGCCTTTGGGATTCGGCGTCTTCCAGACAACCGCGCCGGTTTTGCAATCGACCGCCATCATCAGCGCGTCAGATCCGCCGGGCGCGAGAATGGCGAGGCCGTTGTCGATCAGCGGGCACTGCCCGGTAAACCACAGCGGCTCGGTGGTGCCGTACTCTTTTTGCAGATCGATACCCCAGCGAAAACTGCCGGTCGCGGTCTCTACACACGAAACGTGGCAGCGCGGACCGATGGTTACGATGCAGTCTTCGGTAACCGCCGGAATGGTGCGCGAAAGGCCGTGGTTCCGTTTGGCGGGCAGCGTGTAGGAGCGCCGCCAGATTTCCTTGCCGTCGGCCAGCGAAAAACAGCGCAGCGCATCGGCGCGTTTTGCTTCGTCATAATCAAACAGATAGACGCAACCGTTGAGCACGGTCGGCGCGGCGTGTCCTTCGCCGAGTGCAACCGACCAGAGAACTTTCGGACCGGACTCCGGCCAGCGGTCGGCCAGTTTCACACCGGCCTTACTGATATTATCAAAGTCGGCTCCGCGGAAGCGCGGCCAACTGCCGGGCAGACTGGACGGTACACCGTCAAATTTCTCCAGTTTTCCGGCAAGAATCACCTGCACTTCGTTTGTAACGGCGCGCGCCGAATCCGCCGGCCCGCCGTCCGAGCCGGGCAGACTGCGCGACAGATTGCGCGCCGGATCATACGCAAACCAGCGGGAAAGCAAAAACACCGCTCCCCATCCGCACAGAATGAGGATGGGTACGGCGACTGATAAGCTGGTTCGTTTCTGTTTCATTCTGCGCACGCAAACGGGCGGAGCGCCCGGCTGTTCTACTTCAAATTCAGGCATTTCATGACGGTATGGTCACGGACAAGCAGTTTGCCGTCAGATAAAGCAATCGGAGACCATGTTTGTCCTTTTTCGGCCAGGACTTTGGCCGAAGCAAGCTGGTTGAATCCCTGCGGCGCGGCTTCGATCAAATGCAGCGTCCCGGAATCGCCGTCGAGGCCGATCAGCATCCCGTCGGCCGCAATCATATTGAGATGGTCAAACACCGGAGCGCCTTCGATGCTGCCGGTATCCCACTTTACATTTCCATCCGGATCCATACAGACCAGTCCGCGTCCGGGTTTTTTCACCGTGCCGCCGACAAACAGATGATTGTTGGCAAAAACAGGCTGCTCAATCCACGACGCCGCAGCCTCCGTTTTGAACAGCTCCTTCACGGCATAGCCGCCCTCTTTTTTCTGCACCCGGAGCATCGTGGAAATGGATTTATAGCCGGAGGTAACAAACAACGTGTTCTGATTCACCGGGACGGGATGCGGAATCGGATTGTCGCAGAACCAGCCGTCATAGCTCCAGAGAACGGCACCGGTCTGCGGCGAAACAGCAAATACACAGGTGGGTCGCGCCGTCTTCGGCTCTTCCGCCTCGGCATCTTCTGCGCGGCGGCCCGGCTTCGGCGCCTTTGCGCCTCCTGCCACGGCAACAATCTGATCCTCGCCTTCTATGGAAACCATCACCGGCGAAACAAATCCGCCGCCGGGGAATCCGTCAATCTTCCAGACCATTCTGCCGGAATTTTTATCCAGAGCCACCAGACTGTTCTTTTCGGTCAGCGGGGCGATGATCACCAGATCGCCGCAGATCAGCGGCGACTGAGCAATCCCGAAGCCGCTCACATTTTTCCCGTAATCCTTGACCAGGCTGCGCTGCCACTTTATTTCATGCGACTCCAGATCCACCCCGACGACCGTACCGAAAAGCGTCACGGCGTAGAGAGCATCTCCGGTAACCGCCGGCGTGCCGCGGGTGCCCGGATATTTTTTATTCTTCAGCTCCCCGGGATCGGCAAAGGAACAGGTCCAGAGTTCTTTACCGGAATCGAGTGCCAATGCGCGGATATTGCTGCGCGTGCCGTCATGATCCATCAGATACACCCGTCCGTCTTTAATGGCCGGGCCGGCATAACCGGCGGTTACATCCGCAGTCCACAGCACCCCGGGACCGTCTGCCGGCCAGCTTCGCGCCAGCCCGGTTTCGGTTGAAACATTATTCCGCTGCGGCCCGCAAAACTGCGGCCAATCCCCGCCGAACGCCGCCGCCGTCATCAGCATTCCCGCCAGTACGCACACATCCGATTTTCTCATTTCAACCCTTTTTGTTTTCCGCTTCGAACCGGTTCAGCGCCCTGACCGTAAAGATCAAGGGATACAGCCGCTCAGAGTACCACAGACTCGCAAAATACAGCCCGATCGGGCGAGCAGAAAACCGCGTTCCGCCCGCCGTCATTTCCAGCAGTTTGGCCATCCCTTTACCGGTCAACCCGGCGGCCAGCGCGGTTTCCTCAATTGAATCGCCCCAGCCGCCGTCCGGATGCTGCGCATTTTCCAGCCATTGGAATCCCCTCCGCTTCATTTTTATGACAGCCGGAAACTCCGCTTCGTCGAGTTCCTGCAAAGCCTCAAGCACACGGACAGTACCGTAGACCGGATTTTCATGATCGGGATCAGTCTGACTGCCGAACCACAGAGGAAGCCATGACCCGTCGGCACGCTGGTGCTTTTCCAGATAACGGAGACTGCGGCGGATCGACCGCGCCATCTTTTTCCAAAGATTGGAATTCACCTCGGCGCGCCACGCAATAAAGGCGCGGACAGCATGCGCCGTCAGATCCGGACAGCTGCGGTCAAACGGAAGCCGGCCCCAGCCTTTACAAAACGTCGGCATGCCGCCGTCACGGTTCTGCAAATCCAGCAGCCACTGGATGCCTTTCTCCGCCGCACCGGTATCGCAGCCGAGCTGACGGAGCGCGATCAGTGCGGCGGCGGTATCGTCCGCATCCGGCACGCCGCCCTTTTCGTACGTCCAGCCCCAGCCGCCCGGCGCGGCATGCGTAAACGGATGTTCCGCCTGCCACTGGGTTTTCAGCAAATGTGTCCGGATATGGTTTTTCTGCTCAGCGGAAAGATCACCGGCCGCGGCCTGCACCGCCAGCGAGGTCAGCCACGTCGAGAGATTCACATCAATCGGCCAGCTGCCGTCGGCACGCACCGTGTTTTCCAGAAACCGGAAACAGGCCTGCGCCGCCGGATGATCACCCAGCCCGGCACCAATCAGACTCATGCCTACAAAGCTGGTCAGCGGTGCCGCTTCGAGATAGCCGCCGCTTTCGGGCTGGATTCTCCGGAGAATATTCAGCGACCGCGAAACAAGCCGGTTGCGGACAAACGCGCCGTACGCCGGCCGGTTTACATGCCGGACCAGACCGATGGCAATCAGCGCCGGCAGCGCATAGCTGACCACCGGAAGGCGGATGAATTTATAAAACCGGTGCGGAAACACGGACAGCTCAAACGGGAGTTGCGGAATGATCGACCAATCGTCGCCCAGCTTTCCCGCCAGCATACACATCGTCAGAATCGGAACCGAAAACGTACGGTCATCGCCATAGTGTTCAAGAATCGACCGGGTCACTTCCTCCGGCGAACCGGTTTCCTCGTCCAGCACACAGCGGCAAAGCAGCGTCGTTGTAAAGTTGCTCGGACTCTCCGGACTGTCGCCCCAGCCGCCGTCGGCGTTGCGATGCGCTTTGAGCCACTGGAACCCGCGCTCCGCCAGCTCAGGTTTTCCGGCCAGCTTCAGAGCGAACGACGCCACCGCCGTCGCCAGCGCGGAACTCGACAGTTCCCCTTCCCAGCGCCCTTCGGGTCGCAGTTCGGCAAGCAGCAACTTCCGTGAGGAAGCCCGCGCCGTTTCAAGCAGTTCGGCGTTGTCGATGGCAGCAACGGGTTCGTCATTCAACTGGGGGGACTGCATCGTCATATCAACGGCCTACCAGAAATGTGATCCGTTTATCTTCCGTCAAATCTG
>JBAZTQ010000114.1:0-9717 GCA_041661845.1 Kiritimatiellales bacterium
GCTCGAGCAGTTTGCGTTTACGGGAAATATCGCCGCCATAGCATTTGGCTGTTACATCTTTGCGATAGGCCTGAATGGTTTCGCGGGCGATGATTTTTCCACCGAGCGCCGCCTGAATGGCAACAGAGAAAGCCTGTTTCGGAATAACTTCCTTTAGCGATTCGCACATCTGGCGTCCGCGCGAAATGGCTTTGGACCGGTGAACAATAGAAGAAAAGGCATCGACCGGTTCGCTGTGAATCAGAATATCCATTTTAACCAGATCCGACAGGCGGTAGTCGGCATACTCATAATCCATCGAGGCGTAGCCGCGGCTGAGACTCTTCAGCCGGTCGTAGAAATCAATCAGCACTTCGTTGAGCGGCAGGTCACAAGTCAGCATAACGCGCTGTGCATCAATTGAGTCGGTATGAGTGATCTCGCCGCGTTTCTCCATCACGAGCTTCATCATTTCACCAAGACAAACCGTCGGTGTGATGATGGTGGCTTTAATGAACGGCTCTTCCATGGTTTCGATGACGGTTGGATCCGGCAGGTAGGTCGGATTATCGATTTCGAGCACTTTGCCGCTTTTTAGTTGTACGCGGTAAATAACATTCGGATAGGAGGCAATGATATCCAGATCAAATTCGCGGCGCAGCCGTTCCTGCACAATTTCCATGTGGAGCAACCCAAGGAATCCGCAGCGGAATCCAAAGCCAAGCGCCACGGAGGATTCCGACTGGTAAGAAAAGGCGGCATCATTCAGGCGCAGCTTGTCGAGACTCTTACCGAGTTTTTCGTAGTCGCTGGTTTCGATCGGATAAATCCCGGCGAAAACCATCGGATGAATTTCTTTAAATCCCGGCAAAGCATCCGCCGCGGGATTGCGAACGGTTGTAAGCGTGTCACCGATCTGAATTTCAGAAGAGTCCTTGATGTTGGCGATCACATAGCCGACGGAGCCTTCACTCAGTTCCTTCCGCACCACCATGTTGGGCGTGAAAACGCCGACTTCTTTGATTTCGTATTCGAGTCCGGTACTCATCATGCGCACCTTTTCGCCGGCATTCAGATGGCCGCTGAAAAGCCGCATATAAACCACCACGCCGCGAAAAGCATCGTATTTTGAGTCAAAAACAAGTCCGCGCACCGCGTCATCCGCCGCCGGTTTGGGCGGAGGAATGCGCTCTACAACCGCTTCGAGCAATTCGGCAACGCCCTTCCCCGTCTTGGCGCTCACTTGAAGACAGTTCGTTGCGTCGATAGCGAGCAGTTCTTCAATTTGGCGTGCTACCAGCTCGGGCTGTGCGTTGGGCAGTTCAACTTTATTCAGTACGGGTACTATGGCCAGATTGTGTTCAGCAGCTAGAAACGCATTGGAAACCGTCTGCGCTTCGACGCCCTGCGCCGCATCCACCACAAGAATCGCGCCTTCACATGCCTGGAGACTGCGGGATACTTCGTAGGAAAAGTCCACATGGCCGGGGGTGTCGATCAGATTGAACGAATACCGCTGCCCGTCTTTGGCGGTGTACTTCATCGTCACCGGATGCGCCTTGATGGTGATACCGCGCTCGCGCTCCAAATCCATCGCGTCAAGCACCTGCTCCTTCATCTTGCGGTCTTCGATTGTGCCGGTCAGCTGAAGGATGCGATCCGCCAGCGTGGATTTGCCGTGGTCGATGTGAGCAATAATACAAAAGTTCCGAGTGTGGGCGAGGTCAGTCATTTTAGATTTTCAATTGAGAATTTCAGATTTTCGAACAGTAAGCAGCTTCGGCAAAGGCGCGCATCTGCGCGACGGCCGTTTTCATATCAGGTGCTTTAAAAAGAGATGTTCCGGCTACAAACAGATTCGCGCCGTGCGCCGCCGCCGGTTTTACAGTTTCAAGATCAATTCCGCCGTCAATAGAGATCATCATTTCCGGCCAGCGCCGGCGAACCTCTGCCACCTTGGCTTCTGCATCCGCAATATATTTCTGACCGCCAAAACCGGGATTTACCGACATGATAAGCACTTCGTCCGCAAGCCCGTTTCCCAAACATTGGAAAATGGACCTGACCGGCGTCGGCGGATTCACGGTGATTCCGCTTTTGCAGCCGAGGTCGCGGATTTTTTTGAGTGTATTCTCAACATCACAATCCGCCTCAATGTGAATCAGAATAGTGTCTGAACCGGCCTTGGCAAACGTCTCAATATAGTTTTGCGGCTGAAGAAGCATCAGGTGTACATCCATCGGCAAATTGGTCACGCGATCTGCCATGGCGACTACTGCCGGACCCATGCTGATATTCGGCACAAAGACTCCGTCCATGACATCCATGTGAATCTGGTCAGCCCCTGCCCTTTCGCACTGTCGAATGGCGGCTTCAAGATTTCCTATGTCGGCCGCCAGAATCGACGGCATAATTTCAATTTTCGGCATAAAATTCCCTGCAAAAATGTGAGTCGGGAAGCTACCTGACCTGAGCTTAAAAAGCAAGAAAAGCAGGTTTTATTCGCCGGTATAAACGAAAAGCCCGCACGGGTAATCCGGTGCGGTCTTTTGCAAGGATATGCTGAGGCTTACCAGCCCATAACAGGACGGGTGCTGGCTTTGCGGATTTCCTGTTCATCCGCCCAGACAATTTCCCCGGTCTTGAGATCCTTCAGGATCATCGAGAACTTGTAGTACTGGTCGGTTGTGCGCCCGGTCACATTCTTGATTTCCGACAGTGTGCCGGTCAGATACATGTCCAGCGCGGTCTGCTGGCCGGCCTTGACCGCTTTGGACGGGTTAACCAGTCCCAGCTGATTTTCCTGATTGATGCGCTCCACATCCACGGCTGCCGTTCCGGTGGACGAGCGATCCACGAAGCGGAACATTCCCGACCGGAGAAGCTGCATACGCACTGATTCGGTCAAGCTGACCATATCAACGTGCTGAGTTGTCCGGTTTTGCATCGGTTCAACATCCATAACCGGACGCCGGTTGCTGACAAACTCTTTAACACCCGGCGCAACCAGCAGCGACTCCACCATTTTTTCAACTGTGCGGCGGATATCCTGCGGCTCGATTTTGGTGGTAGCGGCCGAGCGATCGAGCGGCACTTCCTGAATCCTGGTTCGACAGCCGCCCAGCACGGCAACACAGCACAACAGACACACGGGAAAAACTATTTTTTTCATATGCATTCAGCCCTTTCGATTATTTTGCCTGAGATGTTTCACGTATACGAAGTTTGGAAGAAACCGCCGCGGGTGAATTAGCGACACCCGTCACCGTCACCGCATCGCGGCCTTCAAGAATCAGATTGCGATACGGTTTGGTCTGGCTGTCAATTTCCATGCCGTTAACATCGAACCAGCATATCCGGTAGTCAATGCGCGTCCGGCGATTACGATCCGATGCCAGTGCGAAGTTGACCCGTTTGAAACCATTGACCTCATCGTAGCTGATTTTAACCACATTCACCCGATGGGCCAGACGGCCGTTCTCCTCAATAATCATAGACTGACCCGTCAAATGGTCGGTGTTGACGATCGTTCCGGAAGTATTTCTACAGCTTGTTAAACCGGTCAGGCCGGCGGCTACAGCGGCCAAGACAATTAGATTTCTTGAGATTTTCATAATATGTTCTCCTAAACCCTAGCTTCCAATTTTCCCAACCGGATTTCCAGCCACCGGTTCATGCAAAGACTCCATCACCGTGTTTGTATGGAAAGGATTATTATACTGATGGAAGGTTGGAGGCAATCCTTTCCCGGACAGAGAAGCGGTCGCAGCGGCCGTTATGCCGCCCGTATCAGCAATCCACACCAGCCGTGTTTCTCCGTCGGTTACAGTGACGGGAACCGTAAATATTGAACCGGTAGCGGTATTGCGGAACTGCAAAGTATGCGCTCCGGGAGAAATCGGCCCGCGGTATAAATGCGTTACCATCGGGATGGAATACCACGCACGGGTGTCGGAGGTTGAAGCCAGTGATGAAACCGCGTTAATCGCCATCATTCCGAATTTCACGAGATCATCGTTCCGGTTGTTAGCCACTTCCTGCGCAATAACTTTAGTTGCTGCACGGGTAACATTGCGGACAACGATGCCGGGCATTTTGTCTTTCAGGTCGCGATAGGCCAGTGACTGAAGATAGGCCGCCGGTTCGGTGGTGCCAAGAACTGTTCCGCCGTCTTCGATGGTGAGCGGCTTCGGCATATACGCGGCGTCATAATAAAAGGGAAAGTCGATCGACACCAGAATGATGGCACCGCGAAAATCGGGAATTGGAACCGGTATCTTCTCTGCCTGCCGCTGCGAGATCATCGAGTCCTCGTAAAGCACCACGATTTCCGTAGAACTGCGTGTCAGGCTGTTAACATTCACATTATTCTGTGCCGCAAGACCGTTAAAAGCCTGCTGATCCTGCGTGCGGAGCATCCGCAGAAAATCTTTCAGTACACAAGTGTTCCCCGGAGCCAGCTCCCAGGCTTTGCGATAACAAAGCGATGCGTTGGCAGCATCGCCCTGTTTTTCAAACACCAGACCGCAGAAATACCAGGCCAGTCCGTTTTCATACGAACTGCTCGTTCGTTCCAGCGCAGGCCCCATCGCCGCCATTTTAGCCTGAACGGTGTCCATTGCCTTCGCCTGATTGGCACTGGCGTGCTCCTGAGCTTTTTCGATTTCCCCGGAATATTTTTCTGCAATCGCATCCTGTGCAAACACCGTCCGGCGCATTTCAACGCCGGCCCCTTCGGGGTCGCCGCTGAAGAAATAGTTCAGCGTTTGGTAATGAAGCAACTGGATAAGTTCATAGGGCGAGAGTTGATACTCCCGGAGGGTGTCATCCGTAACGGTCGAAGCAGCCAGCGTCGATCCGATTGATCCCGCCCGGATGGCCGGCCCCGTTTCGGTTTCCTCTAAAACCTTGTCGATCTCCGTCGCGAAATCCGCGCGACTGCCGGCAAAGTCGCCGGACAGCATTTTAACACGTCCGCTCTCGAGATAACCGAGATCCTTGCTGAACGTGCTTTGTTTCAGCTTTTCCGACCACCGCAAAGCCGTATCGGTGTCGCCGGTTTTCAGCTTGGTAATCGCCATTCCGGCATTCTGACTGTGCGTTGCACAACCCGCTGCAAGCAGAGTCGCTCCGGCAAGCAGAATACCGCCGGAGCGATTAACAAATTTACATAACAGCGACAACAACGGCTCCTTTTATGCTATCACTGACCGGCAGCATTGATCAGACCTTTTTGCTGGATCTCTTTTTTCTCTAAATTGATTTCGTTGCCTTTGTTGCCGACTGCGACATCGCGCCATGCGGCGGTATCAAAGTTGACCTTTATTCCTTTGATTGCCATCGCCTCGGCATAGTCTTTGGCAATCTGAGCTCTCAGTCTTTCCAAAGATTGGAACCGCTGCAATCCGGTATCAGAGAGTTCCAGACCGACTTTGAAGCTGCTTCCGTTCTGAATAGTAACGGTCTGCTGCCAGTCCTTCATCCACTGGCGGGAAACCCGCATCTGGTGCAATCCCGGGGCAACCTGAAAGGTTCCCGGCGATGACCCGACGGTGGCCCCGTCAATTTCAACAGTGGCGCCGCCGACGATGCGGCGCATTTCGTCGAGCAGTTCATTCGGCGCACGTACACCGGATTCGAGTCCCTTAATTAATTCGTCAATAGTGGTACTGACTGTGAAACTGACCATTTGAACCGGTGTTGTTTCAACGCGGCGCCATGTTTTGGACTTTTCAGCCATCTTTGCGCCGGTTTCGCTCGCCCAGACATCCAGCAGATCGTTGTAATAAACACTGGCATCCGTACCGGCGGCATTCTCCGCTGTCACCGGATACTTGCGCGTCCAGTTGTCGCCGTAAACCGAAGAGCCTTGCACGGCTTCACTGACTTTAACGGTCATGCGGAGCGTAAAGCTCATCATCTGCTTGCCGCCTACCATAAGCGCCGCGCGGTCGGCTGAAATAATGGAGGCCACCATGACATAATCGGCACCGAGCATCTGTGCAACGCGCACCGTCGAACCGCCGGTGAAAACGCCGTCGATCAGCCCGGCGCGTTCTTCTGCTGTAGTTACCTTGAAGCGATTGAATCCGGATGCGATTTCCGCCTGATCCATGACAACCATTCCAGCTCCGGCCAGTTCGGCGGAAATACGGTCACGCACTCCGTCAACCATATCGTCCATTCCGGCAACCTTGGTCTGGTTTTTTACAAAGATGGCGATTTTCTGATTCGGTACCGGTGCCAGCGTGGCCTCACGGACGGCATTTACTGAAATAATTTTCATATCGGGATTGGCCGCCTGCACCTGCTCCTTGAACGCCTGCAGTTCCGGCGAATTCGCGGGATTGACCGGCTGAGCGACTGTAACAGTATTCTGTGAAAAAGCGGCAACGCCGGTCAGACAAACAGCAGCTATGAGAATTTTTTTGATATTCATAAGTCTCCTTGATTTTAGAAGAAGAAGTTAATAACCGGCAGAAAAGGAACATCGCTGTTTTCGATCACATTGACGACGCCGATCTGGAATCCCCGCATAAGACGCGTTTTGTTGACCACCCCGATCTGAAGTCCGGACATGTCATCTGCACCGTTGAAAAGACCGATTTGCAGCGCGGATACCCGATCCGCAACATTGACCAGCCCGACCTGAAGTCCGGTAAAATCCTTCTCGACATAGTTCACCACGAAGCAGGCCTCCAGTCCGATCACGCTGCCGGTTGTATGATTCACCAGAATACCGGCATCCAGTCCGGTTAAATTTCTGCACTTGCCGTACAGGAGATCAATCCGCAGTCCCGTCACATCAAAATGATCCGCCGGAATCTGCGCAGGATTAAAATAACCTAACATGACAGGCGTCATGGGTGCCGGCTCCTCGGCGGAAACGGTTTGAATGCCGGCGGCCAGTGCCAGCGCGACGATTATCATCAACCACATATTTCTCATGCTGTTCCTCCCTCTGAACAATCGGCGAACCAAATTTCGGGAGCATTGTGGGAATACAAACCCTCTAAAACAAGAAGAAAACATACCCGCCCCCTTTTGCCGCAAAATACCGGAAAACTGCCCGTAAATCCGGCAATCCCTTTTGGAAAGTAAAAAGGTCCGGTTTGAATTTGCCAGCGGAAAAAAGTCGCCGTAGATTGCCTTGCAGGAAGGGAGAGTTTAACCAGCTCCCTCAAGGAGGTTCGCATGAAAAAATTCATCCCTGCATTACTTATCGGAAGCATCCTGCTGACCGGTTGTACCGGCCCGTTTGCTCTCACTAAAAATCTGCATAAATGGCAGACCAGCTCTGATGACAAGTGGATTGATGAGATAGCCTTTCTCGGTTGCGTTATTCTTCCAGTCTACGGACTTGCCACACTTGGCGATGCACTCATCTTTAACAGCATTGAATTCTGGGGCGGTGAAAACCCGATTCAAAGCGCCAAGGCTCCCGTCGGAAATGAAATGTGCCTGCGCAGCGTAGCAGAGAAAATGTAACCGCAACCGGAAGCAAAGCTGTAAAAGCCGTTCTGTGATCAGGGCGGCTTTTTTTAAACAAATGACTAACGATTTTTCGGTTTACACTGCGGCTTGTCAGGATTATAAAACGCATCGTATGTATGCGCAGGGTGCGTATGCGGCAGTGTTCAATAACCGGAAGGAGTAAGCGATGATCAAGAGTTCGATTCATGTGTTGTTTGTGTCCGCTGCAGCGGTAATGGTTCTCGGTTTGACGGGATGTATTCACGCTCCGTTTGTTCCGCCCACCGGTATGGCCTTCTCTCAATTCAATGCGCCGCTCGATGTTGACTTTCAAAACACCGATATGGCCGGCATGAAAAAAGGTACTGCCGAAACCATCAGCATCCTTGGTCTTTTCGCAACCGGCGACGCCAGTTCAAAAGCCGCAGCAGAAAACGGACAGATTTCGAAAATTGTCCATGCTGATTATGAATACTTCAACATTCTGGGCGTTTATCAGAAAACCACCGTCGTTGTTTACGGAAAATAAGGAAACCCGTTATGAAAACAATCACACTGGCTATGCTGGGCATAGGCCTGATGGTGTTTTCCGGATGCGTTGCCCCGCAGTCTGAATTTGTTCCGCCGGGCGGCGCTCTGTTCGCCGATTATAAAGCTCCGCTGCTTGTGCATTATAACGATGCGGCGGTCAGCAGAAAGAGCGGCAATGCGGCGGCTTCGTATGTACATGTTCCCATTCTTGCCGGAGGACTGCTTGAGTTTGCCTGGGACGACTGCTCATTGAATACAGCAGTAAAAAACGGGCAGTTCAACAAAGTGGGTTCGGCGGATTATTCATTCTTCAACGTGCTCGGCGTCTATGCCAAAACCACCGTGCATGTGTACGAAGCGCCAGCATTCAGCAAATAGTAACATCATCTGTAATACAAAAGCCGCTCCGGATTCCGGGGCGGCTTTTTTGCTTTCCAATGGTTGGAAACTCAATAGTCCACACGCCAGAGAAACAGGCCAAGGGAGCGGACGGTCGGAACTTCGTTGGTGCGGACGCCGGATTTTAAGAACCGTTTGGCGTCTTCCGGCTTCAGTTCGCCGATTCCAACGCGCAGAAGAAAGCCGGTGATGCTGCGTACCATTTTATAGAGGAAGCCCTCGCCGACCACGCAGATGGTCACATCCCCTTCCCGCATCCGGCTGACCGTCAGCTTGGTAACGGTCTTAACCGTACCTTCAATCTCGCGCTGCGGGTTGGCGGTGAAGGCCGCAAAGTCGTGTTTGCCGACGAGCTGTTCCGCAGCCTTGCGCATCGCCGCAATATTCAACCGGCGGCGCTCGTGCAGACGGTAGAGCCGCAGCTCCGGCGGAACCGACAATCCGTTCCAGATAAAGTAACGGTATTCCTTACTGACCGCATCGTAACGGGCGTTGAAATCCGGACGCACCTTTTCCATCTGCATAATGCGAACATCGAAATCGAGATGGGCGTTCAGACCGTTCACAAACCGGCCGGTATCCACCGGTTCCTTCAAATCAAAATGCGCCACCTGCCCTTTGGCATGAACTCCGGAATCCGTCCGGCCGGAATGATGAATGCGGATGTGGTGCCCGGCCATTTTTTCAATGGCGCTTTCGACTTCGCCCTGCACAGTCGTCTTGCCCGGCTGCACCTGCCAGCCGGCATAATTTGTGCCGTCATAAGCAATCGTCAGTTTGTAGCGCTGCGTCATGGAAAATACATTTAGCAGAAGACAGGGGAGACAGCGAAGAGATTTGCCGGCGGATTGCGCTACTGCACAGCGGGCCGGATATCACGGATGTTCAGCTGAAGGGTCGTGCGGCCGTTCCAGATATTTTCCTGTAACGTGAAAGCCACATCAATCGGCCCGGCCGGCAGTTTTTCAGCCAGATTAAAACCGATCGCCTCGCAACGCGTTTTCCCGTCGAACAGCGTCAGTTTAAGATGTTTCTCTTTGAGAATGCGGCTGTCGATCGCCTTTACTCCGCAGGCGGCCCAGACAGGCTCGGGATTATCCTGTCCAAACGGTCCGGTGCGTTTAAGTCCGTCCATCAGCGAGACATCGGCTTCGCCGAGCGTAACGATACGGTCGATTTCAAGCACGGGCCGCAGATCAGCGGCTTGCAGCTGTGCAATAGCGGCTTCGTTAAAGCGGATTTTAAAGGCTTCAAGACTCTGTTCTTCGATATCAAGTCCGGCCGCCATGGCGTGTCCGCCGAACTGTTTCAGCAGGCTGGAACAGACGTTGAGTC
>JBAZTQ010000115.1:0-9697 GCA_041661845.1 Kiritimatiellales bacterium
AGCTCCGCCTGATTCTGGTCGACCCGAAAACTTTCGAGTTCCAGGCCTATGAATATATGAAGCACTTAGTCGTGCCGATCATCACCGACGCCAAGAAGGTGACGCTCGGTCTGCGCTGGGCCATCAAAGAGATGGAAAAACGCTACGCACTCTTCAAAAAGGTGAAGGTGCGCGACATCAAAGGGTTCAATACCCGTCCGATCGAAAAACAGACCGACCTCTTCGGCGCGGCAGTGGAGGAAGACGACCAGCCGAAGGATGTGGTTCCGGCCAAGCTGCCCTACATTGTCATCGTCGTGGATGAGCTGGCTGAACTGATGAGTCAGGCGCAGCAGGAAATCGAGCCGTGCATCGTGCGCCTCGCCCAGCTTTCCCGCGCGGCCGGTATTCACATGATCCTCGCCACACAGCGTCCGTCCGTCAACGTCATCACCGGAACGATCAAGGCCAACATTCCGGGCCGCATCGCTTTTCAGGTGGCGCAAGGCAACGACAGCCGCACTATTCTCGACACCATCGGCGCGGAAAAGCTGCTCGGCAAAGGCGACATGCTCTATTTGCCGCCCGGCAAAAACAAACCGGTCCGTCTGCAGGGAACCTGGACCAGCGACGGCGAAATGCACCGCGTCACCGATTTTATCCGCTCGCAGGGCACGCCGGAGTTCATCACCGAGATCAAACAGAAGATCGAAAATAACCGTCCGGAACTGCCGGAGATGGACGAAAGCGACGACCTGCTCGAATCAGCGATTGAGGTGCTTCGCAGCACCAAGCGCGCCTCGACCTCTTCGCTCCAGCGCCGCCTGAAGATCGGTTATAACCGCGCCGCCAACCTCATGGATCTTCTCGAAGAAAAAGGGATCATCGGCCCGCCGACCGAAACCGGCCCGCGCGATATTCTGATCGACCTCGACGGCGAAATCCCCGACCACGGCGGAACCAGTGAGCCTCCTTCCGAAGCAGAAGCCCCGCAGGATTTTTTTGAAGACGACGAAGAGGAGCATAAACCGGAGGAATAACCGCCATGGCGACACTCGGACAACAGTTGAAGGCCGCACGCGAAGCCAAAGGAATCAGCCAGTCGGAAGCCGGCACCGCGACAAAAATCCTGACCCGGATCATTGCCGCCATGGAGGCCGACGATTTTTCCGGCATGGCCGCGCCGACCTACGCCAAAGGATTCATCCGCCTTTATGCCGCATTCCTCAGACTCAATCCGGATCCGCTCATTGAAGAATATATGGCCAAGCATGCGCCCGGCAGGAAGCCGCTGATTGTCGAAGAAAACCGGCTCGAAGAAAGCCGGGGCAAACGTCCGTCCGTCCCGGTCAGTCTTAAGCGGCTCCCCGCAAAACTTAATCCGCTGACGTGGTTCAGCGCCCCGATCGAGAAATTTTCAAAAGGGCTGAAGCCGTATGTGGTGAGAGATATCCGCGCACTCGCCATCGGCACAGCCGTCGTGCTGGTATTGCTGGTTCTGATCGTCAGCGTCTCGAATTGCGTGCGCCGCCATGCCGCCGGGAAGCCCGTACAGCAGCAGGCCGAAGCTCCCGCCCGCAGGCTCCTCGACAAACCGCTGCCCGATCTCTACCTGGTTGAGCCAGGCAAAATTGAAAGTTCACGATGAAGCTTCCCAACATTCTCACCGTCAGCCGCTTTGTTCTGGCCGCCGTTTTTATGGTCTGCCTGAGCGTTTCCTTTCCCGGAGCACCGATTGCCGCAGTGATTGTCTTCGGTATCGCGGCCCTTACCGATGCGCTCGACGGGCATCTCGCCCGCAAGGTCTACGGCTGCTCCGCATTCGGCAAGCTGATGGATCCGCTGGCCGACAAAGTGCTCACCGCCGCCGCTTTCATCGGCTTCGTCGAACTCAAGATCATGCCGGCGTGGATGGTCACTCTCATCCTTTCCCGCGAAATGATGGTAACCGGCCTGCGCCTGCTGGCCATCGACAAAGGCGTCGTTCTTTCCGCCAGCACCTGGGGTAAGCAGAAAACAATCTGGCAGATGGTCTTCATCAGCGTCGTTCTGCTGGCGTCCGCTTTCCAAATACTGGACAACCTCGGCGCGCTGGTTTGGTGGGCAGGCCTTGCCATCACCGTCCTCACCGTCTGGTCCGGCCTCGTCTACTTCCGTGAAAATCTGCCGCTTTTCCGCAATTAAATTGAAAAAGACAGACGGCTCTGTAACCTGTTCCCCCTATGGCAAACATACGCGAAGAAAGCTGGCAGATTAAACGACGCTCCGACCTGTGCGCCGAAACGAATGAGCCTTTTGCCGACAAAGAAGAGATCATGACCCGCCTGCTCTTCAAGGACGGCGAATATGTCCGCGAAGACTACCGACTCGCCTGGTGGAACGAGCACAAACCGGACAGCGGCCTCAGCGCATGGAAAAGCATTTTCCGCGTTCCGCCGCCGCCGACTGAAGTGATGAAAAAAGAAAGCGCGGAAACGCTGCTGCGCAACATGGTCGCCAAAGAAGACGCCGACGACACCAACTCCATCTATATTCTCGCCGTCATGCTGGAGCGCAAAAAGATTCTGGTTGAAAAAGACGTTCAGGTCCGCGAAGACCGGACCAAGATCCGCGTTTACGAGCACAAGAAAACCGGAGAAACCTTTCTGGTCATTGATCCGGAACTGAAACTGGCCGAGATCGAAAAGGTGCAGGAGGAAGTCGTCGGCCTGCTCGGCGGAAAACCGCCGAAAACCGAAACGGTCTACCACTTCGAAGCCATCCTGCACGCACTGATCGAAAAATACGAAAAACTGCTTTTCCCGAAACGGCCGATCGGCGGCGACGAAGGCATCGCCCAGAAGCTGGCCGCGTCCTTCTTCGCGCTGCTCGCCGGAAAAAAGAGCCCCTACTGGGAAGATTCAAACAAGGTCTTCAACCGGTTTGAGGACTCCGAAACGTGGGGGCCGGTCGTCGCCGGTTACCGCGAACTGATCGAACGCATCCCGCAGGAAATCCGTTTCCAAGGATTGGAAAAACCGGCCCTTGCCAAACAGCTTGAAGCGCTGGCCATCAAAGAGCCGAAAGAACTCAACGAAGCCGACGTGCTGGCCGCCTTTTCGTCCGACGCGACGCGCGTCGCCGAGCTGCGCGGAAAATTTCTTGAGGCGGTGACAGCCGCAACATCTTACATCAGAAATATCCCATGAACTGTTTTTCCGGCGTCATTTTTGATTTCAACGGGACTCTTTTCTGGGATACCGCTCTGCATAACCAGGCGTGGGATATCTTTCTCCGGCAGCATAATGTGTCGCTTTCCGACGATGAAAAATTCCGCACACTGCACGGCAAAAATAACCAGGATATCCTGACCGGTCTGTTCGGCTCCGGACTGCCGCCGGAAAAAGAGAGGGCGTTTATCCTCGAAAAAGAAACTTTCTATCAGCAGCTCTGCCTTCAGACCAGACTGACGCTGGCACCCGGTGCAGAGGATTTTTTCGATTTCCTTAAAAAGGCCGGAATTCCTTTCACCATCGCCACGGCCTCCGGCGAAGAAAACATCCGGTTTTATTTCAAACACCTCCCGCTGACGCGATGGTTTGCTCCCGACAGCATCGTCTATAATGATGGAACCATCAAAGGAAAACCGTATCCGGATATTTACCGGCGGGCGATGCAGCTGATCGGCTGCCGTCCGGAAGAAACGGTTGTTTTTGAGGATGCGCCCTCCGGACTGCAGGCGGCAGCTAATGCGGACGCCGGAAAAATCATCATCGTTGACTCAAACAACTTCACCTATTCCGGCTGGGAGAAATACAGCATGATCCGCGACTTTTCAGCCGTTGACAGAAGCCTCTTCCACCGGAAAACTCCGGCGGAACCTGCGGCGGATCTTCGGCTCCGGCAAGGTTCATAACTTTGTCATACTGCTGTAATACCATTTGCAGTGAACTGTTTTTCCAGCCAGTCCAAGGTTATGTTCTCGGCAATCACGTCGTGCGGAATCAGCGCATATTTCCAAGGTTTGCCCCCGCAAGTCGCGGCATAGTCACTGGCGTTTTTGCACCATGTAACCGCTACGTCGCGCTTGGAGAGAACATCGGAGTCTTCCATTTCATTCCGGGCCTTCGGCTCCAGCATGTAGATGCACGAGTCGGTTTCAGCGACAAAGTCGGGCTGATATTCCGGATGATCGGCACCGCATTTGTAGTAAATCTGGAACTGTCCCTTGGCCGGTTTGAACCATTTGACGGCTTCTCGCTCAAGAATGATGGCCAGCTTGCGTTCCGCATCGGATTGGAATTTCTGAACCTCGTAAAGACACCGGCTGAATCCACCGAAAAGATATTTCGCCATATTACTCTTGTCGGTCGGGGGCTGCCGGAAGTCAATGACTGGATTCTCAGCGGATGCGGTGTAGGCGCTCTGCTTGAGTTCGGTGAACCCTTTGCTGATTTTCACCTCATAGCCGACAGCATCTTCCCAGTAGTGATCCTGCATCTGGGCATGAATAAACTGGGCGATTTGTTTCTGGTGGCATCGGAAGGTTTTTGAAATTTCCTCATCGGAACGCCCCATTGCCCGGAAATGCTGCACCGTCTGTCCGGCAAGGTTGTAAAGCAGTTCAGCATTGTCGTCGTAAGAGACATCGTCAAAATCGACCAATCCGCTCACGATGTAATCTTCCAGACGGGTTTCACGGTCTCCGCTTTTGCCGAGTGTCAGCACATCGAGCTGCGGTGTTCGCAGATGCCGTATCCACAGATCGTCATCAGGTACCGGATAATTTAAGGCATTCAGCTTCAGCGTGAAGGGTTTGAAGCCGGATTTTACCTCGCCGAGCGGCACAACCAGAATGCGGGGAATGTCGATGGTCTGTTTGGTCACCAGTGCGGAAGTTTTTGCCACAATTGCCGCGATGTCCGGCTTTTCAATGATGGCTCCCATCTCCATCTGTTTCGGGCGATAAGCCTCTTCCACCTCCCGGATAAGCCACTTCTGTATTTCCGGACTGTCAAGCATGGAGGCAGAGGGCAAAACCTGCGGCTGGTTTTCCAGCTTCTGAATCACCTTATAAGCAATCTGCGCCACACGCTGATCCTCGGCGTTTGAGAATAACGGAGCTTCCGTATCTTTGGGAATGAATGTGCCGGCAGTCGTCTGTTCCGGAGTAAATCCAAGCCGGGAAGCCAGCCGCGACTGGGAAACAACGGTCACAGTTTTTTGCCCGACCTGATCGGCATCCAGAACAACCTGTTGCAGGCGGATTGCAGAGTCCGGCTTATTGGCTTCGTCGATGATCTCCTGGAACTTGTCGTGAGCGACAATATTCAAGCGATCCACCGCCGTTACGCCGGTGCGCTTGCCATAGGGAAGACGCAACCCGCGCCCGATGGACTGTTCGATCAGAATGCGGGCATTGGCGGCCCGCAGCGGAACGATGGTGTAAAGATTGGTCACGTCCCAACCTTCTTTGAGCATGTTGACATGGATCACGATCTCGGTCGGCTCGTCGGTGTGCTCGACCTTCAGCAGCCGTTCGACCATTTCGTCTTCTTCGGCTCCGGTCTTGCTGGAATCAACCTGAATGACCTTCTCTTTGTAGCGTCCTTCAAAAAACTCATCCGACTGAATAAGCTTCAGAAGCTGTCCGGCATGAGTGGTATCGCGGGCAATCACCAGCAGGAACGGTTTCACGATCCGGTTGCCGGTTTCCTGCGCATAGGTTGCCAGCTCAACTTTTACACTTTCGTGCAGGCTGATACCGTCCCGTAACTTCATGTCCTCAATGGCCTCGGTCGTCATTCCCTCCGGCCTGAAGTTCTTGCGGGTGACAACTGCCGGTTCCTTTACAAACCCGTCCGACATGGCCTTGCCCAGCGGATAATCAATCACCACGTTTTTGAATGCAATGGCACCCTTGGCCGTTTCGACAAACGGGGTGGCGGTCAGTTCCAGCCCGAGAACCGGTTTCAGTTCGTTGATCGCCCGAATACCTGCCGAAGCCCGGTAGCGGTGGGATTCGTCCATGATGAGAACGAGGTCAGGCAGTCCGGCGAGATATTCGAAATAACTCTGGCCGATATATTCAGACAGCCGTTTGATGCGCGGCGACTTGCCGCCCCGCACTTCGGAGTTGATCTTAGAGATGTTGAAAATGTTGATTTTGCAGCGGAGCAACTGGTCGAACAACGTCCCCGCCTTGGCTTCATAGTCTTCGCCGGTAATGATTTCCGGCGCATCGGTGGCAAACTCGGCAATGCCCTTGAAAACATACTTTGGCGTGTTCGGCGTAAAGTCGGCTATCAGCTTCTTGTAGATCGTCAGATTCGGTGCCATCACGAAAAAGTTGTTGATCCCGTGTGCCAGATGCAGGTAGCTGATAAACGCGCCCATCAGCCGCGTCTTACCCACGCCGGTCGCCAGTGCGAAACAGAGCGACGGAAACTCGCGTTCGAAATCGGTCACCGACGGATACTCGGCGCAAATGGCTTCCATCTTCGCCTGCAACTCAGCGTTGCCGTCTTCGGGAAGGATTTCCATCACCCGGTCGAGAATTTCCAGCGACCGGCGCTGGGGCGGACGCAGACTCAACCGGCCTGAAATGGCGTTAACGTGTCGGTTCATTCATATCCCTTTACAAAATCAATCTCTTCTTCCGGTTTCAGCGCCTCAAATGGAACTATGGGTCTCCATAGTTCACTTTCCATGCGCCAAAATGAACTATGGTTTCCCATATCGCAGCTTTTTGACCTGAAAGTGAGGCATGGACTTCTGTTTTGTGAGCCGCAGCGAGTTTCCGCAATCGGACGATTTTCGGAGAAAAATCGGACGATTTTCGGAAGATAATCGGGAGATTCCGCGGCGGGCATATTTCCGTTCTTTCGATAGATTTCAGGGAAACGTCGATAGATTACCGATAAATACTCAAGCCGCGACACTCCGGTTGACGATTCTCTATGCTTCACTTGACGATTCCTTGACGATTTATTTCGGGATTCAACACATAGTACGTAGCGCGACCTGCACCCACTCGCTCAATGAGCCCTAAATCCAACAATTTGTTAAAGTCAGCGTTCACGGCCTGACGTGTGATTTTATAAAGCTGCAGGCACAAGGCGCTTGAAATCCTTTCGCCACCCGCCAGACGAGTCAGGATATCCCGTTGTCTGTCTGTGAGTTGATCTTCAACCGCGGGCGGCAGTCCTGCCGAAGCTCCCGCCGGAACCCGCAAGCAGTCTAAATTATCGCCCGGGCCCTTCAGGGTTACGAGGAAATAGCCCTCGGCCAGAGCATACTCCGGCCCGTTCAGTCCGTGATTCAACATGGCTGCCCGCATACGACCAATTCCGCTGCCGCGCTGATCCATCAGGCGCAGGTGGTTTAAGTACTGGCCGAGCACCGGATTGCGGGAACACGGCGGGCAGTTTCCTTTCCGTATTTTAGCCACCGTCAGCGGCTTCATCGGCGCGCCCGGGCTCAGAATTTCAAGCCGGTCGGAAAACAGTTTAACCAGAATCTGGCGCGCGGAGTCTTCATAATTCCGGTGGGCAATAGCATTCACAATACATTCACGGACAGCCTCACGGGGATATTCATCCAGTGCAATCCGGGTCAGGCCGACAACCCGCATCGGATGACGTGTGTTTTTCTGAACAAATTCCCAGACTTGCTCAACCATCACCGGAGCCGGTCCGGAAAGTGTGATCTGATCCGCCGGGGTGCTGTCCGAAACGGTTCCTCGAAACGCATCTCCGAAAATCCGGCATTGCGGGAACCGGGCCGCCGGGTCTTTGCCCAGAAAAAGCAGACCGGATGCCTGTGTCCGGAACAAGCTGCCTTCAAGCCGAACCAGTCCTTTTTGCCGTAACGCGTTTAACCGTTCGATGTCCGAAAGAGATTTTCCTTCCGGAATCGACTTGATTGCGCAAAGCCAGTTTTCCGATGACGTTTCATCGAGCTGGTCTGCTGAGATATCCAGAGCCTGCTGCTCAAATACCGAGGCGGATTCAATCGATGCGCCTGTGTCCGCCTGCTCAGATTCGACCCGCAGATGGAACGAATGTTCCAGAACCCGTTTAAGGGCTTTCCTGAATTCAGGTTCAAAATCCAGCCGGTCATGGAAGCGTTTATAGGTGTTGTTATCGGCCTTTATCTCCTTGAGAAACTCTCTGGTTTTTACTTCCCGCTTATCATCGGTTTTGCCTTTCAGGAAAACCAGCATGGGCAGCTCGTTATCCCGTGCAAAGCGGTATTCCTCATGCGTGGCGGAAAATTCGGGAGGATTCCCGTATTCGCAATCCAGAATCAGCAGATAAACATCACAGGTCTTCAGACATTCCAGATAAGGCTTGCGGATGCGCTTCCCGGATAACGGTTCTTTGTCAAACAGTACAATTTCGCAAACGTCGGCCAGTTGCGGATCGGCAGATACCCAGCCGGCCGCCGCCACCCGTTCGATCTCAAGCTCCTTCTGCACCGAGCTGACAAATATCCGCAGCTTCTTCATACCGTTAATATCTCTTGCAAGAATGGATTAAAGGATTGCCGGATCAATGGTGCCGGGAGCAGAAAATCCCCCGATAATCCATGCATCCAGTAATCCATAATTCCGTCCATCCAATCATTCATCAATCCGGTACTCCATGATTCCAATTCTCAAATCAGCTCCATTTGACCCGGCTTTGGCGGAGCTTTGGGGAGGTTTTCGACCTGGAGCGAATAGTCGTCATGCGCCCATTCACAGCGCGAAAGCACCTGTTTGGGAATCTTCTTTACCGTCAGGTTCGGCCACTGGTCGGCACGGCCCCGGAACGCGGCGCAAAGCACCAGCAGCGACCGCTCCGGCCCGACTTCGTCGCTCAACTGCGCCAGTTGATCGGCGGAAAGATTCTGCGTCGTCACATAAATGAAATCGCGCTCGGTGGAACGGCCCTGCATCCAGTAAATCGAATCGCTCGGCGCGTAGGTGAAGCCCTCCAGCTTGCAAGCCGCCTCGGCCAGCATCGCCGCATTGAACTCCGGATTGATCACCCAGCGATCCCATGGATCTTTTTCCAGCAGCGACGGCGCGAGCCGGTAATAGCGGAACCCGCCGCCGCCTTTCCAGTCCACCGCTTTGGTAATTCCGCCGGGGTCTTCGCCGTCAATCACCTTCTTCATGCGCGGGATAATGTGCGTATGGCAGTGCTCGCCCAGCTCCACCATAATCCACCGCCGCCCCATCTTGTGCGCCACCGCTCCCGTCGTGCCTGATCCCGCGAAAGAGTCGAGCACGATGTCGCCGGGGTCAGTTGCAATATGAATAATTCGCTGAAGAAGGCGTTCCGGCTTTGGTGTATCAAACGGGCTATCTGGCCCAAACAACGCCACGACTTCTTTTTTTGCTTCTTGATTGTGACCTACTTCGGCGTTTGTCCACCAAGTCCACGCGTTTTGACCTTCCATTTCACTCAAAAACCGTTTTAGACGAGGACGAGCTTTGCCGTCCTTGCCAAACCAAACTCTGTTGTCCAATAACAATTTTCGGAAAGTATCTTCAGCAATGGCCCAACAACGTCCTGCTGGCGGTGGGTATTTTTCACCAGCAGGTGATTCGATTGTATAAAACTGGCTAGTGTAATGACTCTTAATTAATATTGAAAAACGATGTGGAACCTGTCAGTCTCTTCACATGGCAAGACCAATTGAAATCATTGAAATAGACAGCGGGACTCAAGCTGAATTATGCAGACGGGTG
>JBAZTQ010000116.1:0-9663 GCA_041661845.1 Kiritimatiellales bacterium
ATGAATCTGGCTCCGGACAAGCAGCACACGGATGTTGTTAATACGGTTGTTCCGCTGATGAAAAAAGGCGCGACGTTCTGCTACGCCCACGGTTTCAATATCGTCGAAGAAGGGGTGCAGATCCGTAAAGACATCACCGTCATCATGGTCGCTCCGAAATCGCCGGGCTCGGAAGTCCGCGAAGAGTACAAGCGCGGCTTCGGTGTTCCGACGCTGATCGCCTGCCACAGCGAAAACGACCCGAACGGCGACGGCATGGAAATCGCCAAGGCGCTTTGCTCCGCCGAGGGCGGCGACCGCGCCGGCGTTCTGGAATCTTCTTTCGTGGCCGAAGTGAAGTCCGACCTGATGGGCGAGCAGACGATTCTCTGCGGTATGCTGCAGGCCGGTTCGATTCTCTGTTTCAACAAGATGGTCGAGCAGGGCATTGATAAAGGTTATGCCGCCAAGCTGATTCAGTACGGCTGGGAAACCGTTACCGAAGCGCTCAAACAGGGCGGTATCACCAATATGATGGATCGCTTGTCCAATCCGGCGAAGCTGCAGGCCTTTGAACTTTCGGAAGAATTGAAGCTGATTTTGCGTCCGCTGTTCGAGAAGCACATGGACGACATCATCTCCGGCGAGTTTTCCAAGACGATGATGGCTGACTGGGCGAATGATGACATCAACCTGCTGACCTGGCGCGAAGCGACCGGCAAGAGCGCGTTCGAACAGACCGCCGCCGCCGATGTGAAGATTACGGAGCAGGAATACTTTGATAAGGGTATCCTGATGGTCGCCATGGTTAAAGCCGGCGTCGAACTGGCTTTCGAAGCGATGGTTGAAGCGGGCATTGAGCCGGAATCGGCCTATTATGAGTCGCTCCACGAAACGCCGCTCATCGCCAACACGATCGCCCGCAAGAAGCTTTATGAAATGAACCGGATTATTTCCGATACCGCCGAGTACGGCTGCTACCTCTTTGCGCACGCCGCCGTGCCGATGCTCAAGGAATTCATGACGCGGATCGGTACCGATGTGATCGGTAAAGGGCTGGAGCTGAAGGATAACGGCGTGGACAACCGTCTGCTCGTTCAGGTCAACGCCGCCATCCGCGGACACTTCGTCGAAGAAGTCGGCACGGAACTGCGCGCCGCCATGACCGCGATGAAGTCGCTGAACGGCTAGGCCGGAAAGGCGCAGAACCGCTCCGGATTCCGGGGCGGTTTTTGTTGGATATTGCAGTTTACAAGGTTTGAGGGCGTCTATATATTGTCGCGCTCAACTATAGATATAGAGAAAAAGAAGAGAGTTAAGAAGGAGCCCGTAAGTGGATACAGCAGTTAAAGCGGAAACCAGAAAAGAATATCAGCGCAGCGACCGGGATACCGGATCCGTTGAAGTGCAGGTTGCACTGCTGACGAAGCATGTAGAAGCACTCACCGTGCATCTCCAGAGCCACAAAAAAGACAACAGCACCCGTCGCGGTTTGATCACCATGGTGAACAAACGCAAAAAGCTGCTGAGCTATCTGTCCAGAACAGATAACCCGCGCTACAAGGAGCTGATTCAGCGCCTTGGCTTGCGCCACTAAGAAGACGAGGACGGCCCCGTTCATGACGGGGCTGTTTTGTTTGCGGCCGCGATTCTCGCGGCAGTTATCAGTTAAACATTATCGGTTAATGGTTCTGATTGATGAATTCTGTTCCCCGAATAACTGATAACCGGTAACTGAAACCCCGCCGCGCGGGGTTTATATCCACCCCCAGAGGTCTGCGCATCCGGCCTCGCCGGGCTCCCGGAAGTCATGGATGCAGAAGGAAAAAGAGAAATGAAAGATACAGTCAAAATACAGTTCGAAGTCGGCGGCAAGCCGATGTTCTTCGAGTCCGGTCTCCTCGCACAGCAGGCAGCCGGCGCAGTGAGCTGCGGCCTGGGCGATAACATCGTCTTCTCCGCCGTTACCGCCACCAATACCCCCCGTGAAGGCGTGGATTTCTTCCCGCTTCAGGTCGAGTACCGCGAAAAATTCTACGCCGCAGGCCGTTTTCCCGGCGGTTTCTTCAAACGGGAAGCCCGTCCGTCCGAAAAAGAAATTCTGACCGCCCGCGTCACCGACCGTCCGCTTCGTCCGTTGTTCCCTAAAGGGTATTGCAACGACGTACAGATCAATAACATGCTGCTCAGCTGCGACGGCCAGATCGACACCGATTTCCTCAGCGTCAACGCTTCCAGCGCCGCGCTGGTGCTTTCCGAAGTTCCTTTCATGGGCCCGATTGCCGCTGTACGCATCGCCCGTGTCAACGGCAAGTTTATCGTTTGCCCGACACACGCCGAACTCGCTCAGGGCGACCTCGACCTGACCTACGCCGGAACCGCCGCTCTGCCGCTCATGATTGAAGGCAGCGCCAAGGAAATCAGCGAAGCCGATTTCGTCGCCGCCATGAAACTGGCGCACGAAGCGATTCAGCCGATCATCAAAGCCCAGCTCGAACTGCGCAAGCAGCTCGGACTGCCGGAAAAGAAGGTTGAAATTGCCGCTGCCGATGAAACCAAGCTTGTGAAAGCCCGCGAAATCGCCGGTGCCGAACTGCTCGCCGCTCTGGCGACCAGCGACAAGCTCGCCCGTCAGGACAAGATCAGCGCGATCAAGAAGTCGCTCAAAGTCAGCCTGCTCGCTGTGTTCCCGGAAATGGCCGACAACGAATATTTCCATCTGTTCGACGAACTCGAAATTGAAACCGTCCGCAAAAACGTGCTTGAACACAAGACACGCGTTGGTGGACGTGGCTTCAACGAACTGCGCGAACTTAAAGCGCAGGTCGGTGTACTGCCGCGCGTCCACGGTTCGGCGGTGTTCAACCGCGGCGAAACGCAGTCGCTGGCGATCGTCACCCTCGGCCCGAAGAAAGATTCGCAGTCCATCGACGCCGTAACCGGCGGCGAAACCGAAAAGAACTTCATGCTGCACTACAACTTCCCGCCGTACAGCGTCGGTGAAGTCGGACGTCTGGGCAACACCGGCCGCCGCGAAATCGGCCACGGTAATCTGGCTGAGCGCAGCCTGCGCCCGGTTCTGCCGGACAATTATCCCTACGCCGTGCGCCTGGTTTCCGAAATCATGGGCTCCAACGGTTCGTCCTCCATGGCTTCCGTTTGCGTAGGTACACTGGCTCTGATGGATGCCGGCGTTCCGATCAAGAAACCGGTCGGCGGTATCTCCGTCGGTCTGTTCACCGGCGATAACGGCCAGGCCGATCTCGTGCTCGACATTCTCGGCACCGAAGACCATTGCGGCGACATGGACTTCAAAGTCTGCGGTACCCGCGAAGGTATCACCGGCTTCCAGGTCGACCTCAAGATCGACGGCCTGCGCTGGGATCTCGTCGAAGGCGCCTTCGAAATGGCCCGCGCCGGACGCATGAAAATTCTCGACTACATGCAGACCGTCATTGACGCTCCGCGCATCGAGATGTCCGAGTTCGCTCCGCGCATCGTGGTCATCAAGATTGATCCGGAAAAGATCGGCGCGCTCATCGGCCCCGGCGGGAAAGTTATCCGCGGAATTACCGATACCTATGGCGTGCAGATCGACATCGAAGAAGACGGCACCGTCAACGTATTCAGTGCTGATGCCAACGCCATGAAGGCCGCGGTCAAAGCCGTTAACGCCATCACGGCGGAAGCCGAAATCGGTCAGATCTACGAAGGAACCGTCCGCACCATCCGCGACTTCGGCGCTTTTGTCGAAATCATGCCCGGTAAAGACGGTCTCGTGCACATCTCCGAACTGGCTGACTTCCGGGTCAACAAAGTCGAAGACATCTGCAAAGAAGGCGACATCATGTGGGTCAAGGTTCTCGACGTGGACCGCGACGGCAAGATCCGCCTCAGCCGCCGCGCGGCCATGGCAGAAAAAGATGCTCAAGCCTCCACCACCGACTAATCCTCGTTCAGTGGAAACGAAAAGCCCTTCCGCTTGCGGAGGGGCTTTTTTATTACCTTGATGAAAACAGCGTAAAAATTTATACAACATCCATGTCACCGACCGATACAGCCGTAAATAATCTTGTTGAGCAGATCGTCTCTCTGGTTCATCCGCTCAAGGTTATTCTTTTTGGGTCGGTTGCCCGAAACGACGCCCTCGCAGACAGCGACATTGACCTGCTGGTGGTAGTTCCGGAAGGCTCCCGCCGCCGTGCGATTGCCCAGAAACTCTATCAGGATATCCGTGGTGCCCGAGTGGCTTTCGACCTGGTTGTCGCAACACCGTCCGACCTTGAAAAACACCGCGACAACATCGGGCTGATTTACCGCAACATCCTGCAGGAAGGCCGTGAGCTTTATGCAGCCTGAGTTTTTGAGCGGCTCCATCTCTGGCTGATAGAACATCATTCTGTCCTCAATTATTCTGACGAAACTTCTGTTTTCTGTGGGTGAGCCCGTTGAGCTCGCCGATTTGTGCGAAGCACTTGGAGTGCGGCGGCAAGTGTAACGCGACGCCGCTTTTGATAAGCAGAGCGGCCTCGCGCCTGTGGGTTGCCGTTCCCTTTGGTCACTCCAGCCTGCGGCTGGCTGTCTACGCTACGCTTCGTCTGCGTCCGCACTCCAGAAATTTTCCCTATAAAAACCCTACCCAAAACCAAGCTGAACGGTTAGTTTCAGCCCCGTGATGCAAGAGCATCGCTTTATGAAAAAGAGGAAAACTATCGAACAGCTTTAAGCCAAAATTTTAATGCGTTAACGCGCAGTATCGTTTCTTCCGAAAACGGCAAATTTTTACTCAAGGAAGCGAGACACGCGGAGACGCGCCCAATAAAGGCGCGGCTCCCTGTCTTGTGTTTCCTTGAAAGGGATTGCCGTCCCTCGGAAGAGACGCGAGCTTGGAGTTCGCGCCCCTTTTATTTTCCAGCGGCGGGCTCCTTGCAAACCAAGGAAGAAGGAGCCATGCGGATATTGTTTATAACGGGGGATTTTTCGGGAGCGAGTCTCTGCCGCCGTTTGGCGGATGAAGGGAATGATGTCCGCGCCCTTGTCGACGATTCGGAATTTTTAAGCATCCTCGACGGCGTTGTTGAAAAAGTACCATTTGATGCCGCCGGAGATTTGTCTGCACATCTTGGCTGGCTTGGACAGGATGGTCTTATTGTTGTCGATGATTCCGGATTCGGACAACTTCAGGATGATCTCCGTGCCGCCGGATATGCGGTAGTTGGTGGTTGTGCCGGGGCTGACCGGCTGGAGGAAGACCGCCTTTTCAGTCAGGAAGTTCTGAAGCGGTGCGGTATCCGCACTTTGCCAATCCACCACTTTCAATCGGTTCCCGAAGCCATTGATTTTCTCGAAGCCCGCCGGGGCCGCTGGGTGCTTAAGCATAACGGCTATCCTGACAAGGCTGTTTGCTACGCCGGACAACTTGACTCTGCCGAAGACCTGCTTGATCTCCTGCGCCGCTCTATCAGTGAGGGATACAGCAGTTCGCACGTTGTTTTACAGCGGTACATTGATGGCGTTGAAATGAGTGTCGCCCGTTACTTTAACGGAACCGACTGGATCGGGCTCGCAGAACTTAATGTAGAACATAAAAAACTCTTTCCCGGCGATCTCGGCCCAAACACGTATGAGATGGGAAATCTGCTGTGGTACGAAAACAGTCCCGGTCGCCTGTTTAACGAGGTGTTGAATCCGCTGAAAGCTCACCTACAGAAAATCGGATTCCATGGTGATATGGACGTTAACTGCATCATTAATGCCGATGGAGCCTGGCCGTTGGAATTGACGCCGCGCTTTGGCTATCCAGCAACAGAATTACAGATTGAACTTCATGAATCCCGATGGACGGATTTTTTGCTGGCTGTTGCGAAAGGACAGGATTTTGACCTCGCTGTAAGCCCCGGCTATGCGGTGGCCGTTCTTGTCGCCGCGCCGCCGTTCCCTTGTAAGCCGAGCAAAGGTACGCCATGGCTTTCGCTCTCGGGATTGCGCATCCATTTTCGTGAACCGGTAAGTCAGGACGAACTTGCGCATTACCACTTTGAGGAAGCCTGTCGGCTTCTGGATGCAACTTGGGAAATCTGCCACGACTCCGGCTACGTTCTGCACGTCACCGGTCACGGACTGACGGTTGAAGCCGCCCGAGAGGCCGCCAACCGTCGCGCGGCCAATGTTGTCATTCCCCGCGCATTTTACCGGACGGACATCGGGGAAAGGTTTGTTCATGAAAGCTACCAGCAACTCAAGCACTGGGGGTATGTTTAGACTGCGAATAATGCCGCCCCAAAAAAGATTTTACGGTGCCGTCCACCAAACGGTGGAATTGGTGAACCGTGGGAAAAAGGAGATGACCATGAGCCTAAAATACGAGTCGACAAAAAAGAATAAAGACGGGTCCGTAACAAAATCGAGAGAATTTACAGATGGTTCTGGCCGCAAAGAAACCACCCGCAACGGGAAGGTAGAAGAAAGAACAATATATCCCCGTAAGAAGTAGCGCGTCGCAAATGTTTCGCCAGCCGGAATGGCTGGCGAAACTTAAACCTTGGCACCAAAGAAATGACACTGAAAAACCGAATCGCAGAACTCACGCTGGGCCACACAGTTAATCAGACCGTCAACTACTTGTTCGATTACGGGCTCTATCCGCTTGTGATCTTTTGGCTGGGACTGGGTCGGGGTTTTGTGGTGATGGCCGGACTGTCGTTTCTTGCCTGTTGGTTACAAATGCGTTTCTACGATTGGTCGAAGCGCGACTGGCTGGGGATTGAGGCGGTTAAATCGTTGAAAAATTATGCCGGTGAGAGCCGTGCCGGGCATCTTTTGGCGTGGGCGCTTCGTCGGAGCGAACCAGTTGCCTGTGTTTTGCTTTCAGTCTATTTCGACCCGTTTATTGTTACTGCCTATTTCCGGCGCGGGTCGTTCGGCGGAATGACCCGCCGCGACTGGCGTATCTTTCTGCTGAGCTGGTTTATTGGCAATGCGTGGTGGTCGGTGGCCTGTTTCACCGGCATCTCGGCGGTGGAATGGGTGTGGCAAGCGGCTAAACAGCTTTTCCAATGAGTAGAGGAATCAAATGAAAAAAATAGTTTATGCCGGACTCCACAGAGAAAACCTCCATTTGCTGTATGGGCATTTTCATGTTACCGCCATAGCACACATTGACTATTTCAATAAGCGCACAATTAATCCGGTCAACTGTGTTTTCAAGTCGATCTATTGGTTGCGGCGGCACAACCGGTACCGACCCGTTGAATTACTACTGCTGAAAATCTGGACGACGACAAAACCGTTGTCTTCTTCGGTTTTTCACGATTACAGAGATTATCTGGAGGCAATCTCCTGCAACAGAACAGATGTCTTGGACTTCAACCGTCCGGATAGCGTGGCAGGGTACATTAAAGACAACGGGGTGGATTTGTTGATCGTCAACACATGGGAAATGCTCCCGAAACAAATTATTTCCGCCCCGGAATTGGGAACCATCAATGTACACCCGTCAAAGCTTCCGAAATACAGAGGTGCTCTTCCAACGCTTTGGGCGCTGAAAAACAAAGATAAGGAATCTGCCATAACCTATATGCTTCTCGACGATGCGGTAGACGGCGGAAATATAATCTGTCAGCACGAGTTCGCCTTAAATGCAGATGACAACTGGCGCACCATAGAAGGAAAAGCAACAGAGGTTATAACGGCCACATTCCTGAATGCCGTGATCGGCTACATAGAGGGGCGATTGGTGCCTTATCCGCAAGACCTGTCGAACGGTTCGTTTACAGACAAATACGAGCGGTACAGAAAGATCGACTGGAACGCAGAAAGCGCCGCCGAGATTTTCAACAAAGTAAACCTGTATCCGTTTGTTGAGCCGGACGTTTATTGCTTCACATATTATCGCGGCAGAAAGCTTTTCATAAAGAAGGTCGCGCTCTGCAAAGAAGTTCGTTCGGGCAAGGGAAAGTTCTTCATAACAGGGCTGTCCCTATTCGCCAGCACGTCAGAGGGTGCGGTTAAAATAAAACTGTTCCTCGATATAGGGTTCCTGCCAAGCATTCGTATGCTATGCCAAAAAGAGGAACTGGCTTTTTCCGTGGACGGATGTTGATTAGTGGTCAAACTTCTTTGAGAAGTTCTTTAGGATCGATAGCAGTGGTGCGGCAGATGTGGGAATAGTCGTCGTACCCGGCGATGAGCGGTTCGGTGGCGAGATCGCCGGCGCGCAGTTTCCGGACATTGGAAAAGAGCTGTTCGAGAAACGTTTCCGTCAGCTCCGGATTCATTGAAAGCCGCCTGCCGGTGAAATGTTTCCGCATCTTTTCCAGGTTGCGCTCCTGCAGGTGATAGACCGCCAGCGTTTTTTCATTCAGCTCCGGCGTGTTGTGTGTACCGAAAAACTTTTCTTGCGCCGCGAAGGTGTAGAGGGGAATCTGGCAATCGAGATTCAGGCCGATTTCTTTTTCGAGCTGACTGACCGGAACGCCGCGCGACTTGCTCTTGTAGTCAACCACCAGTAGCCGGTCGAGTTCACCGTCTTTGTTGAAGATCAGGTCGATGCGGTCGATTTTGCCTTTCAGCCGGACTTCTTCGTCGCCGCGCTTCAGTATCACCGGTAAATCGTGTTTGGTATCGAACTTCATTTCGAACAGCGCCGGATACCGATTTTCGGCTTGCGCCGTTTCAATATCCATGCGGACAAAGTTTTCGATCATCTGCAGCAGCTTGCGCTTTTCGGCCTCCCAGATGGACGGATGGCCGAGGTGTCGGCTGGGCCGCCGCTCGGCTTTCCTGAATTCTTCTTCCGCAATCTCGCGAGCCAGCGCCAGCAATTCATCGGACTTCGCCGGATCAAACACGGCTAAAGGAATGGAGCTTGCCGTTGCCTGCTGAGTGATTCTCCAGTGTAGACGCGATGTCCCCATCGCGTTTTCCTGCAGCTGAGAACGCGGTGAGGACACCGCGTCCACGTTAATTTGGACGGCATAGAGTCCGCTTTGTTTGGCGAT
Organism: Kiritimatiellales bacterium; assembly: GCA_041661845.1. GTDB lineage: Bacteria > Verrucomicrobiota > Kiritimatiellia > Kiritimatiellales > Tichowtungiaceae > Tichowtungia. Next base: position 8,979 of record JBAZTQ010000116.1, read on the forward strand.
GGCGGTATAAACCTGTTCGAGGATATCGTGAATGACTACGCCGCGATCCATCGGCGCGGTATCGTCTTCGTGGGTCAAGTCGGGCCGGATGCTCAGTACCTTTTCGATGAAATAGACAAACCGGTTGCGAGCCAGCGACTCCAGCGCCGTCGCGCTGAACTCCGGATTATCATGGAGCCACTGTTGAATGTAGGACAGGCTTCCAGCCTGTCTATGGCTGTCCGGGAAGACAGGCTGGAAGCCTGTCCTACTTTGATGTGCGGCAGTCTGCCGGACTTCATCTTCGGCGCGGCAGAATTCCGGTGGCAAAATGGTATGGAACGATGCGCCGAGCACCGGCTTTTCGATGCCGGTCAGTCCGCGCATTCGTTCGAAAAATTCGCCCGGCGCGCGCTCCTTGCCGTCGGCTCCGGTGCGGGTATAGGAAAGTGTCAGCCGTTCACGCGCCGCGCTCATGGCGGTGAGGAAGAGAATCTCTTCCTGAATCAGCGCCGCGCCGGTTTCGGAAAGCGCGAGCCGCGGACAGGGAATTTTACGTTCGTCCAGAAAGGCCCGCAGCGCATTGCGCTCGGTATCATTCAGAAGAGAATCAGACTGCGGAATCTGCGGGAAGGTGCGGTCATCCATACCGGCGATATAAACGGATTCGAAGCGCAGGCCCGCCGCGTCCATCGGATTGACGATC
>JBAZTQ010000117.1:0-9630 GCA_041661845.1 Kiritimatiellales bacterium
TGATCGAGGCGAAGAAGCAACTGGCGGCGGCGCAGAGCGACAAGGATAAAGATTTTTACGGCCACAAATGCGAATCCCTCGACCGCCAGATCGACGCGCTTATTTATGAACTCTACGGCCTCACCGAAGCCGAAATCGCCATTGTGGAAGGCAATGTCTGATGGCAGAACAGGCGCGGCCACCGTCCGCACCCACAGAAGATTTCTGTAGCCGCGCACGGCGGGCGCGGTAAAAAAAGGCCTGCGAAATTGGTGACAGAGGACAGCGATGGAAACGTTTGTTGGAATAATTATAGGTCGGCTGGCGGGTTTATTTGACGAGCTTTTTTCTCACTGGATCATTGATCGGAGCAGCGGCAAAAAGGTGCGCAAAGAGAAGTTTCGCACCGCATTGGATGAACTTGAGACGGAGCTTCACCGGCTTTTAACCCGGATCGACTCTCCTGATTTTGCAAAGGTCGGCTTTGAATCTTGGAGTAGCAATCTGCTGGAACGGAAATGGAATGCTGTCCGGCAGTACCTTAAGAAGGAGGCCGCGGCCACCGTCTCTTGCGATGCCCAAAATGCAATCGGTTGTCTTGGTTCCGGTGTCGAGTTGCGTCAGTGGATGGGGGCTCGTCTGACCGATTTTCTGAACAAGGTGATTTGGCTGATAAAAACCGCAGATGATGTCTATGATGCAGGCACCAAAGGTCGGAAAAAACGGAGAGATCAGGAATGAACAATCTGGTTCTATTCGAAGAGAAACAGGTGCGGCGGGAAAACGGAAAACGAAAACGGGTCAGCCAATGAAATTTAGAAAATGAAAAAGCCGGTGAGACAGAAACCCGCAGATGATGGTGCGTATAAACCGCAGTACACGCTGACGGAACCCATCGTGGCGCTGGTTGCGCAGGTTATGGAGGGCAACGCATGAAGCCGGTGTTTCATATCACGAATGCGATGACCGACGATCTTTCGCGAATCGATCAGGCGAAGGGTTTTCTTGACGCGACGAAGTTGTCGGAAGAGTGGATCGGCGCGATGGAGCGCCGGGCGCTGGTTCGTGAGGCGCATTTCACCACGCATATTGAAGGCTCGCAGTTGACGCTGGATCAGGCGGAGCGGTTGCTCTCCGGCGAAAAACTTCCAGAGGTGAACCCCGAAGACGAGCGGGAACTCCGCAACTATCTGGATGCTTTCGATTTTGTGAAGCAGTACGTCATCGGCGGGGCTCCGATTACCGAGCGGATGGTTCTCGAAATTCACCGGCGGCTGGTTGCCGGTGTGCGCGGCGGCAGTGCTTCGCCGGGGGAATATCGCGAAAAGCAGAATTATGTGATTAACAGCGCGACCCGGCAGGTGATTTATACGCCGCCGCCCGCCGCCGAGGTGCCGGAACTTATGCGGGGGCTGGTGGACTGGCTGAATGCCGTGTCGGAAATCCATCCTGTTCTGAAAAGCGGCGTGGCGCAGTTTCAGCTGGTGCATATCCATCCGTTCCGCGACGGCAACGGCAGAACGTCGCGGCTTCTTTCCACGCTCTGCCTTTACCGCGCCGGATATGATTTCAAGCGGCTGTTCACCATCAGCGAATTTTATGACCGCGACCGGCCCGCCTTTTACCGCGCTATTCAGAATGTGCGCGGGCAGAACATGGATATGACCGGCTGGCTGGAATATTTTACGCGAGGGCTGGCAACGCAACTGATCGAGGTGAAAGACCGGGGACGGCGGGTTATTCAAGCCGGGCTCATTGCGAAGAAACACGGATTGACCGCCCGCCAGCAGGTGGTCGTCAGCTTTCTTCTGGAACACGGCGAAGCATACTTTGCCGATTTAGAAGCCGCTTGTCCGGATATACCCCGCCGGACGCTCCAGCGCGATATTCAAGGACTGGTAACCGCCGGAGTTCTGGAGGTAAAAGGCGCAACGAATTCCATGCGCTACACGTTGAAAGACGGCCTCTTATGACAACTTGCGCCAAACTTGCGCCAAACTTGCGCCATAAATGAAAAAGCCGGATACAAATCAAAAACCCGCAGATGATGGCGCGTATAAACCGCAGTACACGCTGACGGAACCGATTGTTGCGCTGGTCGTGCAGATTGCGGAGGGTGGTAGTTCAAAATGAAAAAGAATCCTTCCAGATATTGGAGTACCGGCATTGAAGGCGAGTGGCAGCCCGGTTCCGGCAAGCGGGTTCTTCGCAACCTCAAGGGAGTCACCCGTAAAACAGAAATGGATCGGACGGAAGCCGATGCTCTGCTTGCCGTGCAGGAGCGCTACTTGGGCATTATTACCGCCGAAACACCGTTCACCGCCGGTTTAATTTGCCAAATGCACAAGGACTGGCTGGGCGGAATTTATGAGTGGGCTGGGCTCTACAGAACCGTTGAAATGCAGAAAGGCAGTTTCCGCTGGCCGCCCGCGATCCGTGTTTCCCAGAATATGGCGTCATTGGAAAAGGACTTTCTAAAAAAACTGACTCCCTGCCGGGCGGGAAAGCTGGAAAAAGTTTCTGCCGCCGTCGCTACCATTCACGCCGAGCTTTTGCTGGTTCACCCGTTCCGGGAAGGTAACGGAAGGCTGGCGCGCTGGCTGGCTGATTTAATGTTCCTGCAAGCCGGATACCCGCTCCCGCTCTACAACTTTTCGGGACGCGGTTCCACGAAGAGAAAAATTGAATATCTCAACGCCGTGGTTAAAGGCTACGGACAGGAAACTCAGCCTTTGGCAGATTTTTTCAGGACGTGCTTGGAAGACCGTATGCGGGAACCGGAGGCATGAAAACACCGTGCGCCCTCGAAAATAGAAGACTCGCGGACGCCATGGGTCAGCATGGCAAGCCGCTTGGCGGGATTGCTCAGGTAGGGGTTTTGCTGCACCAGTGTTTTCATGCGTTTAATATGCACGAAATTCCGATGAATTAGAAGAATTTTGGAAATGAAAAAGCCGGTTAAAAATCTGAAACAGCAACCCGCAGATGATGGCGCGTACAAACCGCAGTACACGCTGACGGAACCGATTGTTGCGCTGGTCGCGCAGATTGCGGAAGCGGCAGGTAAGTTTTCGCTGACCGGCGAACAGGCGTTGCGTCTGCGCCGGGTAAACCGGATTCGTACGATTCACGGTTCGTTAGCGATTGAGGGCAATACCCTCACGGAAGAACAGATCACGGCGATTCTGGAAGGCAAGCGGGTGATTGCTCCGCCGCGTGAAATTCTGGAAGTTCAAAACGCGATCAAAGCGTATGAACAGCTTTCGGGCTGGAAACCGGAAAAGGAAAGCGATCTGTTGAAAGCCCACGCGGTTTTGATGTCCGGTTTGCTGGAAGACGCTGGCAAGTACCGGAAGAGGAACGCCGGAATCATGGGGAAAGAGGGCATAATTCATATTGCGCCGCCCGCCGACCGACTTCCTTATTTGATGAAGCAGCTTTTCGGCTGGCTGAAAGAAACCGCCGTGCATCCGCTGATTGCCGGGGCGGTGTTCCATTATGAATTTGAATTCATTCATCCGTTCGCCGACGGCAACGGGCGCGCCGGTCGTTTATGGCAGACGCTGATTCTGAGCCGCTGGAATCCGGTTTTCGGCGACATCGCCGTCGAAAGTATGATTCACGCGCACCAGCCGGACTATTACAACGCGATCAATCAGAGCAACGCGCAGAACAGCGGCACCCCGTTTGTCGAATTCATCCTGCGGGTGATTCTGGAAACACTGACGACCGACCAAGCAGGCGACCAAGTAACCGACCAAGTAAACCGGCTCATCAAAACCTTGGCGCTTAACCGGCTGTCAGCGGCAGAGCTGATGGAAAAACTGAGCCTGAAACACCGGCCAACATTCCGCGCCAATTATCTGAATCCTGCTTTGAGTTCCGGATTGATTGAAATGACCGCACCGGATTCACCGAACAGCCCGACGCAAAAATATTTCCTGACCGAAAAAGGGAAGCGGTTGCTGAATAAAAAACCATGAAACTGAAAATGCCTAAAAACCGAAATTCTTTTGCCGGAATTCTGAAGCGGCAGAAATTCATTATTATACAAATTAATAATCCGGATGGCACGACGGAAACCCGCCGCGAGCGGAATCCGGATTATCAGTGGAACTTGTTCAATTCGCCCATCAAGCTCATGCTCCACTTCCGCGCCCGGAAAATCCGGAAAAAGCTCAAGCAATTTTCATCCCCTTATAGAAGGGGGTGAAGATTTTATGATTCAGAACAGCGTCAGAAAAATGAAGCCGTTGCTTCATCCGCTGAATCATTCAGCGTCAGGATCATCTGATCCAGTGAATGAAGCAGATGATTCATTCATTGAATGTGTCCCGAAAGCCCGGATGATCCCTGGAGTCCCGGTGATGAAGGCCTTCATTCATCATCAGAGCCGAATGAAGCAGGGTGAATGAAGCACTGATTCACCCGAATGCTTCATCCCCTTATAGAAGGGGATGAAAGTACCCCGTCCCGAAGTCCGCCGGGTTCACGGCGCGTTCCGCTTCCTTGAATTTCGCTCCATCACCGTCAACCAGTGCTGCAAACTTCTTCCCGCCCCGATTGGCAGGCTCGCTGGGAAAGCAGACTGCGAAGTTTTCCGGATACTGAAAATTTCCGACTGCTTTTTTATCAGCGAGGAAACTTCCGCGCACCGTGCAGAACGGTCAAGATGCGGATGGTATCGGCCTGAATGTCGTACATAACCCGGTAGTTTCCGGCAATGAGCTCCCGCGTCTGCTTTTCATTCAGTTCAGGAACAACCCGTCCGGATTCCGCATAGGTAAGGAGTTGATCGACCGCATCGAAAATTTCAGACAGAACCGAATCAGCGTACACTTCCGAATCGCGGGCGATATATTCGCGGATACTGTCCAGATCGGAAACAGCCGGAGCTGTCCACAGGATACGATTCATTTTAAGAACCTGCGTTTAACCTCATCATGCGGAGCAACACGGCCTTCTTCCGCCGCCTGTCTGCCTTTGGCGACTTTCATGTAAACATAGAGTTCATACATGGCATCCCCGTACGAGGCGGAGCCCGGCAGGCGATCCGCAATTTCGTGCAGTTCAGATTTAAGGGTTGCGGTGGTCATGCAGAAAATATCCCGCACAGGGCCGAATCTGTCAATTTACAACTTCATCCCCTTATAGAAGGGGATGAAAAGACCCGCCCCGAAGTTCGCCGGGTTCACGGGTGATTCAGCTCCCTTGATTCCGCAGAACATCCGTCAACCCGTGCCGCAAACTTCTTCCCGCCCCATGTTGAGGGCTCGCTGGAAAAGCAGACTGTTAATTTTCCGGATACTGAAAATTAACAGTCTGCTTTTGCTCGCCCTTTTTTCAGGATAATCCGGAATTTCCTGAATTATTCCGGACATTTAGGAAAATCCTTTTGCAAAGTGCTGTGAATGAAGTTGTTAAATGGTACCCCGGGCGGGATTTGAACCCGCGACCTACGGTTTAGGAAACCGTTGCTCTGTCCAGCTGAGCTACCGGAGCGATGGATATTTAAGATCGTGGATTGCCACTATACTTCGTTTCGTTGCTGTCGCAAGCTCCAGCCTCGCTTCGCGTGTCGATTTTAGATTTGGATTCGGCAATCAAAAATCATCAATCATCAATTCTTCCGCAGGTTGTGGTTGATGCTCATGGAGCAGAATTTTTCGCCGCACATGGAGCAGTAGCGCTGTTTGACGTCAAACTTTTCGCCCGGCGGCATGGACTGTTCACGGAACCGGCGCGCCCGTTCCGGGTCGAAGCAGAGGTTGAACTGGTCTTCCCAGCGGAATTCAAAGCGGGCTTTGCTGATGGCGTTGTCGCGATCCTGCGCGTTGGGAATACCCTTGGCGAGATCGGCGGCGTGCGCGGCGATTTTATGCGCGACGACACCTTCGCGGACGTCTTCTTTGTTCGGCAGGCCAAGATGTTCTTTCGGCGTGACGTAGCAAAGCATGGCGCAACCGTACCAGCCGATCAGCGCGCCGCCGATGGCGCTGTTGAGGTGGTCGTAACCGGCGGCGAGGTCGGTGACCAGCGGGCCGAGCGTGTAGAAGGGCGCTTCGAAACAGTCTTCCAGCTGGCGGTCCATGTTTTCTTTGATGAGGTGCATCGGGACGTGACCGGGGCCTTCGATCATTACCTGACAGCCATGCTTCCATGCAACCTGCGTCAGTTCGCCGAGCGTTTTCAGTTCGCCGAACTGGGCTTCGTCGTTGGCGTCGGCCAGACAGCCGGGACGCAGCCCGTCGCCGAGCGAGAAGGTGATGTCATATTCCTGCATGATTTTGCAGATGTCTTCGAAATGCGTGTAGAGAAAGCTCTCTTCGCCTTTGTTCTGCATCCACTGCGCCATGATGGAGCCGCCGCGGCTGACGATGCCGATGAGCCGTTTGGCGGCGAGCGGAATATGTTTTTCCAGAACGCCGGCGTGGATGGTGAAGTAATCGACGCCCTGTTCGGCCTGTTCGATGAGCGTATCACGGTAGATTTCCCAGGTGAGCGCGTTGACGTCGCCGTCGACTTTCTGGAGCGCCTGATACAGCGGAACCGTACCGATCGGCGTCGGGCAGTGACGCAGGATCGCTTCGCGTGTGGCGTGAATATCTTTGCCGGTGGAAAGATCCATGACGGTGTCCGCGCCCCACAGAATCGACCAGCGCATTTTTTCGAGTTCTTCCGGAATGGAGGAGCCGAGCGCGGAGTTGCCTATGTTGGCGTTGATCTTGGTGCGGAATTTCCGTCCGATAATCATCGGTTCGGCTTCGGGATGCATCCGGTTGAGCGGAATGATGGCGCGCCCGGCGGCGATTTCGTCTCTCACAAATTCCGGTGTGACCGATTCGCGGATGGCGGCGAATTCCATTTCAGGCGTAACGGTTCCGGCGCGGGCCAGTTCGAGCTGGGTGGCGTGTGTTCGTCCGGCGATCCACGGCGTGCGCAGGGCGGGCAGCGGGCCTTCGGTGTTCGGTCCGGCGGTGTCATAAACACGAATCGGCGCGTTGCGGTTTTCGCTTCCGTCCTGATTGATGGTGTGGGCCAGTTCAATTTCGCGGAACGGGACACGTACGCCGGGTTGGGTGCCGTTGACGTAAACTTTCCGTGAGTGCGGGAAAAACAGTCCGTAGTCTGAATTCTGTTTCATCTCTCTTTTCCTTCCGAAGCCGGGAAGAGAGCGGTTTGTTTCCGTTCGCTTCCCTTCGCGGCATTATCCGCGCAGGTTCAAAGGGTGGTTTCTCAGCCCGTCAGGGCACCCCCAGCAAAGGCGGCACTATACCGCTTCCGCCGGGCGGGAAAAGCTTTTGTTCCGATTTTGTGCGGCGGTGAATTTGACTTCCCGGCGTGCTGTCAGGTATCTTCCGTCCATGTTGCGATTCCTGAAAGTGCTGGCCGTCGTATTGGCAATCGGTGCATTGATTGCGCCGGTTCCGGCCTGTGCGGATTCGCACGACGTCGATTGCTGCATGGATTGTTCCTGTGTGTGTCACTGCGTGGCATTTTCAAATTGCCGTGATAACGCCAGCGAAGTGATGGCTCCGGTTTCTCAACAGGCGGTGGTTTTTGAATCCGGCTGCCTGGGAATTCTTCTGGTTGCCGACATTTTCCGCCCGCCGACTTTGGCGTAAAACGTTCATTCCTTGCTGCCGTCGTCTGACGCAGCATTTCCTCAATCCGGCCCCGCATTCGGGGACGGCTCTATTTCATCAACCCGGCAACAGGACTGCTTATGAAACAAATTTTCTATAAAAATACCGGTGCGTTTATCGCACTCACCTTGCTTGGCACGATTCTCCCGGTGCCTGCAGAGGAAGCCGGGGTTCTCGAACTCCGCCATGTGCTTGAACTGGCGCTGATGAACAGTCCTTCGCTGACGGCCTCGTCACACGGCGTTAAGGCCGCCGAGGGAAACGCGCGGCAGGCGGGCGCTTTGCCGAATCCGAGGCTCGAACTGGAGGCTTCGGAATTCGGAGGTTCGGGATCGCGTACCGGTTACGGCGCGGCAGAAACCTCCGTGCAGTTAAGTCAGCTGGTGGAAATGGGCGGCAAGCGGGGCAAACGGCAGCGCGCGGCGCAGGCGGAGGCCCGGTTGACCGGCTGGGAATACGAAGCAGACCGGCTGGAGGTGCTGGCGCAAACGAAGAAAGCGTTTGTGGATGTGCTTCTGGCTCAGGAACGGCTTACGCTGGCGGATTCGCTGCTGGCTGTGGCAGAAGATGTTCGCAAGGCGGCGGCGCACCGGGTCAGCGCCGGTAAAGTTGCGCCGCTGGAAGAAACGAAAGCAGGGGTCGAGCTGGCGGCGGCCCGGATGGCGCGCGACCGGGCGAAGCGCGAACTGGATACGGCCCGCAAACGCCTCGCCGCATCTTGGGGCGGAACGATGCCGATGTTCACGGAAGCCGCTGGCGACCTGAGTGTCGTCGCGGATATTCCGTCGATGGAACAGCTTTATGCTCAGCTGGACAACACGCCGGAGATTGCGCGCGGGCACGATGTGCTGGCATCGGGCCGGGAATCGCTGGCGCTGGCGAAGGCCGGGCGGATTCCTGATATTGAAGTCAGCGCCGGAATCAGCCGTTTTGAAGACGACGGCTCAACGGCCGGGATTGTCGGTCTTTCGATTCCGCTGCCGTTGTTTGATCGTAACGCGGGCGGAATTTTCGCGGCGAAGCATCAGGCGCTGCGCGCGGAGTACGAACAGCGCGCGATCAGTCTGGGTGTAAAAACAGATTTGGCTGAAGCCTATAACCGGCTCGAAACGGCGCGGGCGGAAGCTCTGACGATCAAGTCGGAACTGCTGCCCGGCGCTCAGCAGGCTTTCGACACCGCACAGATCGGGTATCGGGCAGGTAAGTACGGATATTTAGAAGTGCTGGATACCCAGCGCACACTCAGCGAAGCGAAGATCGGATACCTTGAGGTTCTGGCGGATTATCACAAGGCGGCGGCGGACGTGGAACGGCTGACCGGAACGCAACTCAACACGATTCAATAGAAAGCAAACGGAGGACTTTGATGAAAATGAACGGAATTAAAAAAGTGATCTGCATCCTGCTGGCGGCAATGGTGACCGGGTGCGGGAAAAAGCCGGAAGGGTGCGGTGATGCCGACTGTCATGGACAAGCGGCCGAAACTTCCATGGAGCAGCGTCTGACCGAAAAGTGTGAGTGCGGCGTGCCGATCTATCAGTGTGACGAATGCCGGTACGAGGTCGGTGTCGTAAAGCTGGATGCCAGTCTGATGAAAAGCGCGGACGGTTCCGGAGTGGTGCAGACGCAAACGGTGGAACGGATGAAAGTGTCTGAGGCTTTGGCGGTTACCGGAGAAGTGGTGCTGAACGGCAATTCGACGGTGCATATCAGTCCCCGTATTGCCGGGATTGTCGAGTCGGTGTCGGTGGATGCCGGAGCGCGCGTCAAGGCGGGCGACACGTTGCTTGCGCTGGCCAGCGTGGAACTCGGCAAAGCCGTGGCGGAATATGAACGCAACCGCACGCTGAGCGATCTGTCCGGCAAAATCCTTGCCCGCGAAACCAGATTGATGGAACAGCAGGTGGGCTCCGGGCAGGATGTGATCGACGCGCAAATGGCGTTTGAACAGCACCGGACCGATCTGAAAGCGTCGGAGCAGATGCTTCGTGTGCTGGGGTTGACG
>JBAZTQ010000118.1:0-9627 GCA_041661845.1 Kiritimatiellales bacterium
GTTCCGTCTGAAAGAGCAGGGTGTGCTTCGACACCTTCGAGCGCACCCTGCTCTTTCAGACGGAACGCCGCGCTGGCGGCCATCGTGACGACATCCTCGTCCGGCGGCGGAATGCCCATCTTTTCCTGGCCGATGCCGGTGTAGAATTTTTCCGGATCGACGCCGCGCGCCGCCGCCAGCGTTTTCAGATCGAGAAAATACTGCGCCGTATAAAACGAAATCCGGTCAATACCTGTTTTCATATCAGTTCCTGAGCAAACGTTCATCAAGAAGAGCGCGAGCGTCGCGGCGTCCAGCCAACACCGCCAGCACCTCAACCCTGGATACCTTCACACGATATACAATCCGGTACGGTTTAAAACGAAGCTCCCGGATATCGCCCCGCTGATGCCCATCCAGCTCCGGCGGGAAATGCCCGCGGAGCGGAAACGCCGTCAAATCCCCGCATAAACTTTCTATGCCGCTGACAACCGCATCAGCGCGTTCCGCAGAAGAATTCGCCGAAATATATTCATGCAATGAAACAATGTCCGCCTGGGCACGGCGGGTAAACTGAACGGAAAACTTCACAGCTTGCTTTCCGGGTTCTTCTTCCGAATCTCTTTGCGCAACTCCGCAAAAGCCTGCTTCATCGGAACGGTACGGCCCGCTTCAATATCGTCATCGCCCTGCCGGATCAGTTCAAGAAACGCCAGCGTCTCCTGAGTCCGTTCGTATGTTTTCAAATCCTGAAGGATCAGTTCCTCGCGGCCTTGGATTTTTTCGACGCGGTCCGCGCCGAGCAGAAACATTGCGGTGACAAACTCGCGTTTCAGTTTTTGAATCACCGCGCGAACAGCTTCCGCCGACTCCATCGCCGGATTCAGAAACGGCCGCGCCAGACCGCAAAGTGATGCGCCCAGAACCACCGCTTTAGCCATATCCAGCCCGGAGCGGATACCGCCGGAAGCGATCAGCGTAATGCGATCACGATACGGCGCGAGAGCCCGCAAAGCAACCGGCGTGGGAATGCCCCAGTCCTGGAAAAGCCGGCCGAGAGACGGATCGTCGCTGCGTTCACCTTCGACGCGACTCCACGACGTTCCGCCTGAGCCGGCCACATTGATGTACTTCACACCGGCTTCAATTAAAAGTTCCGCATCGGCGGCGGAAATCCCCGCACCGACTTCTTTGACAATCACCGGCACTTCCAAACCTTGGACGATCTCACCGATTTTATTCCGCAGGTTGGAGAAGTTAGTGTCGCCTTCCGGCTGAACGGCTTCCTGCAACGGATTCAGATGCAGGCAGAGCGCGTCGGCTTTCAGCACCTGCACAACGGCACGGGCGTGCTGGAGCGTCATATCTTCATTCAGCTGAACCGCGCCGAGATTGGAAAACAGCAGCGTGGACGGCGCGACGCCGCGCAGGTCAAAACTCGACCGGGCGGTCGGCTCGGTGAAAAAGATGCGCTGGGAACCGACGCCCATCGCCACGCATTCGGCTTCGGCGGCGGCGGCGAGATTGGTATTGATCTTCTTAAACAGTTTATCGCCGCCGCCGGTCATCGATGAAATCAGCAACGGAAACGAAAGCTTCTTGCCCATGAACTCGACCGACGGATCAATCGCCTTTAGATCAATTTCCGGCAGCGCGCGGTGAGTCAGACGGATCTCGTCGAAATAAAATTTACGGCGATCCATCTCGTCCTTCTGCGCGACGATCTTAACGTGCTCCACTTTCCGTTTTTCGAGTTCACTCATGTTTTTTATCCCAAGTGCCCGACTCAGAAGTCCAGCTAAGCACTCCGTATTCAAATCTAATTGATAATGGTGCTAACCAGAGTTTTTTTACCTCATCTATAAACTTCATAACCGATCTCGGCGGCGGCTCTACAGAATCAAGACGAATAATCACACTAAACCCCTTAACCTTGGGAAACTGCTCTAATAGATGCCCTTCTTCAACGAAAGCAAGATACGTTTTAAATTTTTCCTGCAACTCCAACAGATCGACATCTTTCCAGGATCTAACCTCAACCATTATCAACTTAACTTCTGAAATTTCTTCCTTGGACGTGACAATATCAATTTTGTCGGAGTCAGCGACTGTACTCATCGTTCAATCCCTTTCTTTCCAGCTTGCGGTGGCGGCCATCAGCTCGCCGGAATTCACATTTTTACACATCGCTTGTATTGTCTTTCTATTGCGCAAACTGCTTTACAGCCCATTGACCCAGAGGGCAAACCGTCACTTATCCTTGAATATCAGAATGCCAACTTTCGATTTTCAATCTTAATTCGCCCATCGAGCAAATTCAGATCCTTCTTTCCAGTTTGCGGAGGGCAGCCATCAGTTCGCCGGGGTTGATGAGCGCGACGATCTTGACGTGCTCCACTTTCCATTTTTCAAGTTCGCTCATGATTCTTCCCTTTCGCCCCGCAAGGTCATGCTGTTGCGGGCGATGGCAATCGCCTTGTGATATTTATCCAGCAACACCTCTTTGGAAGGCAGGATGGTAAAGTAGTCGGCCACTTTGATGTTGCTCTTATGCAACTGCAGCAGCTCAACATGCTCCGGATTCTTTCCCGCACACAGAATCAGTCCGATGGGCGGATTCTCACCCTCAACCGATTCGTGTTTTTCGAGCCATGCCAGATACAGCTCCATCTGGCCTTTATAGGCGGCATCGAACTCGCCGAGCTTCAAATCAATCGCCACAAGCGCCTTAAGCCGACGGTGATAAAAAAGCAAATCCAGATAATAGTCGCGGCGGTCAATCGGGATACGCTTCTGCCGGGCCATAAAGGCGAAGTCGCTGCCCAGCTCGGTAATGAACCGCTGCAGCTCAGCAGTAATTGCCGACTCGAGGTCTTTTTCTGAGTAGCTGTCTTTCAAATCAAGGAAATCCAGAAAATACGGGTCGCGGAACACTAAGTCGGGCGTAATCTGACCCGTGGCGCCCAGTTGCTGAAGCTCACGCTCAATAGTTTCTTCCGGCTTTTTACTGATCGCCGTACGCTCGAAAAGCATTGATTGAATGCGCTCCTCAAGCGTTCGCGTGCTCCATTTCTCAAGCCTGCACATCTCAATATAAAACGCCCGCTTCAGCCCATCGTCTATGTACATCACCGTTCTGAGATGAGTCCAACTCAATTGTCTACGCAGTGCGGAGACAATTGCTTCATCCGGAAAAACCTCCGCAAAACGGAGGCAATGGCGCAGGTGCTTTTCACTCCAGCCCTTGCCATACTCCGAAACCAAATGTGCACTCAATGCGTTCACAATTTTGCGACCATACTCCGCACGATTGTTTTTTAAAACATCGTCATTAATCCGCTTGCCGACCTGCCAGTACAACAGCGTCATCGCGGCGTTAACCGTCACCGCCACCTGCTGTCGACCCTGATCAATCAGCGATCTGATTTCGGAAAAAAGGTTCTGGCTCAGGCTCAGCTCGTTATTCATGAAACAGTATCCTTCTGCGCGACGATTTTGACATGCTCCACTTTGCGTTTTTCAAGTTCACTCATAATTTTCCGACTGCATGATTCCAGATTCATCAAATACATATATTCGGCCTGCTACAACCGTCAGTTTATTCGTAATGATTTGAGACTCGCGGCGAGTGAATGTAGCAGAGGTTGATCCGACGGACAGATTGTGGCCCCCAGCGGTAGCCGCCGCCGCGGCTGTAAAAATAACCAATCCGTCGGCGTTGACCGTTTCATTCCAAACAACCATCTCGTTAAAGATTAGAGTATGTTCTCCTGGTGACACCCGGTAATTCCGGGGGAAAAACCAGCCTGCATGTACCATATGGTCATCCACCTTGCGAATTTCATAATACCGGTTGCCGGATTTATCAACCGGCATAAATTGCAATACGGCATGAGGTGCCGATGATTTTACTGGTTGGTTCAACGTGCCGCATCCGCCGATGAAGAACGCAAGGGAAAGAATCAGCCACCGAATTACAGAATTCATGCTCAACCCTTTCTTTCCAGCTTGCGGTGGGCGGCCATCAGTTCGCCGGGATTGGTCAGCGCGGCCATAAGGGAGAGTTCGCCGCAGAGGACGGCGGCGGAGCAGATGAGCGCGAGGCGGCGGGCGTTGGCACCCGGTTCGCGTTCTTCGCGGCAGCCGAGTTTCTGCATCACCTCTTCGACAAACGGCAGTCCTTTGCCGTTGCCGACCGTGCCGACGATCAGATTGGGAATGGTGACGGAAAACCAGAGGTCGCCGTTGCGGACTTCGGCCTGCGTGACGCCCTGCGAACCTTCGATGATGTTGGCGGCGTCCTGTCCGGTGGCGAGGTAGAATGCCAGCAGCATATTGGCGTAGTGCGCGTTGGCGGAGCGCAGTCCGCCAGCCAGCATGGTGCCGATCAGGTTTTTGCGGATGTTGAGCCGGACGATTTTTTCCGGCGTGCTTTTAAGATATTTCTGCACCAGTTTTCCGGGAACGGTCAGCTCGGCGATGACATATTTTCCGCGGCCAAGAATTCCGTTCACCGCAGTCGCCTTTTTGTCGGAGCAGAAGTTGCCGGAAACCGATTCATATTTAAGTGCAGGACAAAGTTTGAGGATATGATTCACCAGCGCTTCGCTCGCGAACGTGGCCATGTTATGGCCGGAGGCATCGCCGGTGGTGAATTCGAAGCGAATGAAAAGCAGGTTGCCCGCGATCTGCGAGTGCATATCGATCAGTTTGGCGAAGCGGCTGGTCGTGGCGACCACGGTTCCAAACTTCGGAAACTCCGCTTTGATTTTTTCCAGACATTGGAAAGCGACGATGGCGTCCGGCGCTTCGAATAGAACCGACCGGCTCATCCGCTCGTCGATGACGACCGCTTTGATGCCGCCGGAAGCGGTGGCGACGCGCGCACCGCGGTTAACGGAGGCGAACAGCGGCGTTTCGTAGGTCGCCAGCGGCAGTTCGGTTTCGGTATCAATTTCCGGCCCAGTGATTTTGACCGGCCCGACCCACTGAAGCGGCACATTGGCAAACTGATTACTCATGGCGGAGTTTTTAGACTGTTTGCGCCCAAAGCAAAAGGCTTTTTCGAATTCCATTGCCCGTCCGAAGCTGTTAAAAATCCGCCATGCTCAAACAGAAAATTATCCTTGGCCTTATGCGCTGCCTGATCGTCATCCTGCCCTGCGGCATTTTGGCCGATCAGGTGCAGTTCAACCCGATCTATACCGATGCAGACGGTGCCGGGTTTTTTGATCCGACCTTCGGCACCGCCCGGCAAACGGCTTTTCAGTACGCCTGCGGCATCTGGTCCGGCTATCTGGGCACTTCGTACGCCGGAGAAACCATCAATATTTCCGCCAGCTTCACCGGCATGGGCGGAACCGGCTCATCCGCCACGCTCGGCAGCGCCGGGCCGAAAACTTATAATGCGCTGAATTTCGGGATCGGCCCCACGGGGTACCTTTGGGCCAACGCGGCCAACGCCAACCATTGGGTAGGTCAGGATCTGGGCGCCGATGTGGAAATATCCGCCCAGTTCAACAGCGATGTAGACAACAGTACCGTGCTCGGCTCGACCGGTTTTTACTACGGGCTGGACGGGAACTGCGGCGGAAATATCGATTTCGTGTCGGTGCTGCTGCATGAAATCGGCCACGGGCTTGGCTTCACTTCGCTCATCAATCCCGCTTCCGGGGCCTACTATACACTGAATTCGAGCATATCGAACACGCCCAGTATATATGATTATTTCCTCGTGCTGGATAACGGTGACGGAAGCTACAACCAGTTAATGAATATGTCCGACGCGGACCGGCTGAATGCCGCCACGAGCGATGCACTGTACTGGATGGGCGACGCGGCCGTTGCCGCAAACGGGAATGCTTTCCCGAAAATCTACGCCCCGTCACCGTGGGAAGCGGGCTCCAGCCTTTCCCACGAAGATGAGACCGCTCATCCGAATGCACTGATGAGCCCGTATTACAGCGGCGTGACCCACACCCCCGACGCCCTGACGCTCGGGATGCTGGGCGATATCGGCTGGTCTATCATTCCGGAACCTTCACCGGCTTTAATGGTTTCGTTCGTCTGCGCAGCCGCCTTTTGGATCCGCAGGCGGTTTCCCGTCTATTGACCTTTAATTTTCGTCAAAGAGCCAGGTGGAAAGGTAGCGCTCGCCGCTGTCGCAGATCACGGTGACAATGAGTTTGCCCTCGTTTTCCGGACGCTTGGCCAGCTGAATCGCGGCCCAGACATTGCCGCCGGCGGAGATTCCGCAGAGAATGCCTTCTTCTTTAGCCAGACGGCGCGCGGTGATACCGGCATCGGCGGAGGAAATCTGTATGACTTCGTCCACCAGTCTGGTGTCGAGGTTCGTCGGAATAAAGCCCGCGCCGATTCCCTGGATTTTGTGCGGACCGGGTTTGCCGCCGGAAATAACCGGCGAGTCGGCCGGTTCAACGGCGACGACTTTGACACCGGGGTTTTTCTTTTTGAGCACGCTGCCGACGCCGGTGAGCGTTCCGCCGGTACCGACGCCCGCAACAAAGAAGTCCACCTTGCCGTCGGTGTCGTCCCAGATTTCAACCGCTGTTGTCTGGCGATGGATTTCAGGATTGGCGGCGTTATCAAACTGTTGCGGCATGTAGGCGTTGGAAAGCGTACCGACCAGTGCTTCAGCTTTTTTGATCGCGCCGGGCATGCCTTCGGCACCCGGAGTGAGAATGACTTCCGCGCCCAGCGCCGTAAGCAGCTTGCGCCGCTCAATGCTCATGGTTTCCGGCATGGTGAGAATCAGTTTATAGCCTTTGGCGGCAGCGGCAAAGGCCAGCGCGATGCCGGTGTTTCCGCTGGTCGGCTCAACAATGGTCGAGCCGGGCTTAAGGTCGCCGTTTTTCTCGGCCGCCTCGATCATCGCGATCCCGATGCGATCCTTGACGCTGCCAAGCGGATTGCGCGATTCCATTTTGACCGCCACGGCGGCTTTGAGACCTGCCGTGAGACGGCTAAGCCGGACAAGCGGAGTGCCTCCGATGGTCTGTGTTACGCTGTCATAAATTTTCATTTTAAAATCCTTACTGTTAGATGGTGTAGCTGGAAGCGCCTGATTTTTCGAGATCCGCGACTTTATCGAGCAGATCCTTGATGGTTATTTTTGAGAAGTAGGCCTCAAGCACTTTGGCGGCCCCTTCCCAGACAGGACGGGTTACACAAAGGTTTTTGTCGCGGCCTTTACAATCGTTCCGTTCACAATCCACCAGCGTCATTTCACCTTCGGAAGCTCTTAACACGTCGTAGACCGTTATTTTGGAAGGATCTTTAGCCAGCCGGAAGCCGCCTTTGACGCCGCGCAAACCCATCACAAGGCCCTCGTTCTTCAGCGGCACAATAATCTGTTCAATGTAGTCGGCGGAGATGAGTTCCTCTTCCGCGATAACCTTTTTGGAAACCGGCCCGTTTTTCTGATAGCGGGCGATACTCAACAGAATGCGAACAGCGTAACGACCCTTGGTTGACATCTTCATAACTTCAATCCTCCGGAATATATCTACAAATTATTATCAGATTCATTGGTTTTAGTTAATTACCATCTGCTGAGTCAACTTTAAATTACGTACAGTCTATCCGATATTCAGCACAAAGTGTTGCCATTTACGGCTAAATCGGGCAGATAAAGCACTACTTTAAAGGAAAACCATGAGCACTCTGACCGGTAATTTTATTCATGACATCATTGACGCGGATTTAGCGTCCGGCAAACACACCGAGGTGGTCACCCGCTTCCCGCCCGAACCCAACGGCTACCTCCACATCGGCCACGCCAAAGCCATCTGCCTCGATTTCGGCACCGCCCTCAAATACGGCGGACGCTGCCATCTGCGTTTTGACGACACCAACCCGACCGCTGAAGACACCGAATATGTCGAGGCGATTGAAAACGATGTCCGCTGGCTCGGTTTCGACTGGGGCAAAAATCTCTTCTGGGCATCCGACTATTTCGACCGCATGTACGAGTGCGCCGTCGAATTGATCAAGCGCGGCAAGGCCTACGTCTGTGACTTAAGCGTCGATGCCTTCAAAGAATACCGCAGCGTACCGCACCTGCCCGGCAAAGAACCGGCAGGCCGCCAGCGCTCCGTCGCAGAAAACCTCGACCTTTTCGAGCGGATGAAAAACGGCGAGTTCGCCGACGGCACTTATGTGCTGCGAGCCAAAATCGACATGGCCTCACCGAACCTCCACATGCGCGACCCGGCCATCTACCGCATCAAACACGCCAGCCATCACAACACCGGCGATAAATGGTGTCTCTATCCGATGTACGACTTCGCCCACTGTCTCGAAGATTCCATCGAAGGCGTCACCCACTCGCTCTGCACGCTCGAATTTGAAGTACACCGCCCGCTCTACGACTGGATTCTCGAAACGCTCGAACTCTATCAGCCGCACCAGTACGAATTCGCCCGCCTCAACCTCACCTACACCATTATGAGCAAACGCAAACTGCTCGAACTGGTGAAAGACAAACTGGTCAGCAACTGGGACGACCCGCGTATGCCGACCATCTGCGGTATGCGCCGCCGCGGCTACACCCCGGAATCCATCCGCGCCTTCTGCACCGAAATCGGCATTACCAAAACCGAAAGCCTCACCGATGTCGCGCTGCTCGAACACCATGTCCGCAGCGACCTAAACGAAATCGCGCCGCGCCGCATGGCCGTGCTTGATCCGCTCAAAGTCGTCATCACCACCTACCCCGAAGGACAGAGCGAAGAATTCGAACTGCCCAACCATCCGAACAAACCGGAAATGGGTGTCCGCACGGTTCCGTTCAGCCGCGAGATTTACATTGAGCGCGAAGACTTCATGGAAGAGCCGGCGAAAAAATTCTTCCGTCTCGCCCCCGGTACCGAAGTCCGCCTGCGCGGCGCCTACCTCGTCACCTGCACAAACATCGTCAAAGACAGCTCAGGCAACATCACCGAACTGCACTGCACGCACGACCCGGAATCCAAAGGCGGCAACGCGCCGGACGGACGCAAGGTCAAAGGCACCATACACTGGGTATCTGCGCAGCACGGCATCAATGCCGAAGTGCGCCTCTACGACCGCCTCTTCACCAGCGAAAATCCCGCCGCCGAAGAAGGCGACTTCAAAGAATATCTGAATCCCGATTCACTGAAGGTGATTACCGGCATCATCGAGCCCGGACTGGCGACGGCGAAGGCCGGCGAAAAATTCCAGTTTGAGCGTATCGGTTATTTCTGCGCCGACCTCGATACATCGACGGACAAACCGGTCTTCAACCGTACCGTCGGCCTGCGCGAATCTTCGACCAAACAGGCCTAAGGCCGCTTCCAAACATTGGAAAAAAGAGTACGGTTTTTCCAATGCTCACGAAAACCATACTCCACATCGACATGGATGCCTTTTTCGCGGCGGTCGAAGTGCATGACCATCCGGAACTGCGCGGCAAGCCGGTCGTCATCGGTTCGCCGCCGGATAAACGCGGCGTGGTCTCCACCTGTTCCTACGAGGCGCGCAAATTTGGCATCCACTCCGCCATGCCGTCGCGCACTGCTTTTAAACTCTGCCCGCACGCCATCTTTCTGCCGCCCAACATGCGGCGCTACCATGAAGCCTCGGAGCACATCATGGGAATCTTCCGGC